>JBFGYM010000142.1:0-6333 GCA_041587435.1 Woeseiaceae bacterium | reverse complement strand
TTGTCCAGTTCCTGCCAGGGGAACACAAGGGAGTCGGACTTGGAGCCACTTGTAATCAAGCTCGAAGAGCTTGGCATGGACGACGTCGAAACGGTCGGCGGCAAGAACGCATCACTCGGCGAAATGATCGGCAACCTCGCGGACCTGGGCATCAGCGTTCCCGGCGGGTTTGCCACGACGGCGGCCGCCTATCGCCGGTTTCTCGGCGCGGACGGACTCGACGCGCGCATTCACGAGATGCTCGACACTCTCGACGTCGACGACATCGACGCGCTGACCCAGGCCGGGGCGTCGATCCGTCAATGGATTCTCGATACGCCCCTGCCCGACGACCTCACGACAGCCGTCAGGACCGCCTGGGACGAGATGTCCGGCGGCCAGGACATCGCGGTAGCGGTGCGCTCCTCGGCCACCGCCGAGGACCTGCCGGATGCGTCGTTTGCGGGTCAGCAGGAGACCTTCCTCAACGTGCGCGGCTTCGACAACATGGTGGTCGCCATGCACCAGGTATTCGCGTCCCTATTCAACGACCGGGCCATCGCGTATCGCGTGCACCACGGCTTCGATCACAGCGAGGTCGCCCTGTCGGCGGGCATCCAGACGATGGTCCGCAGCGACGTCGGGTCGTCCGGCGTGATGTTCACGCTCGACACGGAAACCGGTTTTCGCGACGCGGTCTTCATTACCGCCTCCTGGGGCCTCGGCGAGACCGTCGTGCAGGGCGCCGTCAATCCCGACGAGTTCTACGTCTACAAGCCGGCGCTGGCGCAGGGCCATCATCCGATCCTGCGCAAGAACCTGGGCAGCAAAGCCATCAAGATGGTCTACAGCGACAATCCGCAGCCGGGCAAGACGGTCGAGACCGTGGACGTCGCCGAGTCCGACAGCCTGTCGTTTTCGATCTCTGACGACGACGTCATCGCACTCGCGCGCATGGCCGTGACGATCGAGAATCACTACGGCCGCCCGATGGACATCGAGTGGGGCAAGGACGGCACCGACGGCAAGCTTTACATCCTGCAGGCGCGGCCGGAGACCGTGCAGAGCCGCACGGGCCAGTCCGTGCAGCGTTACACGCTCAAGGACACGGGCGACGTCATCATCACGGGCCGCAGCATCGGCCACAAGATCGGCACCGGGACCGCGCGTGTCATCCGGTCGGTGGCTGAAATGAACCGGGTACGGGCCGGCGACGTGCTCGTTTCCGACATGACGGATCCGGACTGGGAGCCCGTCATGAAGCGCGCGTCGGCGATCGTCACCAACCGCGGCGGCCGCACCTGCCACGCCGCGATCATCGCCCGCGAACTCGGGATCCCGGCCGTCGTAGGTTGCGGTAACGCGACCGACGTCATTCGCGACGGCGCGGACGTCACGGTCAGCTGTGCCGAGGGCGACGAGGGATTCGTCTATGCCGGACGGCTCGATTTCGAGGAACAGGAGATAGAACTCGACGCACTGCCCGAAATCCCGGTCAAGATCATGATGAACGTCGGCAACCCCGACCGCGCATTCGATTTTTCCACCATTCCGAACCGCGGCGTCGGTCTCGCGCGGCTGGAATTCATCATCAATCGCATGATCGGCGTGCACCCGCAGGCGCTGCTCGAGTACGACGCTCTCGACGACGATACACGGGCCGCCGTCGACGACCAGATGGCGGGTTACGGCGACCCGGTGAGCTTCTTCGTCGACAAACTGGCCGAGGGCATCGCGACGATCGCGGCCGCATTCGCTCCCGAGCCCGTGATCGTTCGCATGTCCGATTTCAAGTCGAACGAGTACGCGAACCTGATCGGCGGCGACCGCTACGAACCCGACGAGGAAAACCCGATGCTCGGATTCCGCGGCGCCGGGCGCTACGTGGCGGACAGCTTCAAACCCTGCTTCGAGCTCGAATGCCGCGCCCTGCGGCGCGTCCGCGAGGACATGGGACTCACGAACGTCGAGATCATGATCCCGTTCGTCCGCACGGTCAAACAGGCGAAGGACGTGGTCGACCTGCTCGCGGCCAACGGCCTCGAGCGCGGCCGCGACGGCCTGCGCGTCATCATGATGTCGGAGCTGCCGACCAACGCCCTGCTCGCCGACCAGTACCTCGAACATTTCGACGGCATGTCGATCGGCTCCAACGACATGACGCAGCTGGCGCTGGGCCTCGACCGCGACTCCGCACTGGTCGCCGAGTATTTCGACGAGCGCGACGACGCCGTCAAGGCACTCCTTTCAATGACGATCACTGCCTGCAAGAAGCACGGCAAGTACGTCGGCATCTGCGGCCAGGGCCCGTCGGATCACCCGGATCTCGCCCGCTGGCTGCTCGACCAGGGCATCGAGAGCATGTCGCTCAACCCCGATACCGTCATCGAGACGTGGATGTTTCTCGCCGGCCAGAAGATCGAGGCCTGACGCCTAGAAACGGTCGTAGCGGGAGCGTCGCTGCCAGCGGATGCGGGGCAGCCAGATGCCGAGAACAATGCCGACGAGCAGCACGAGCGCGCCGGACATGAACCAGTAACGCGTCGTCTGCGCGCTCAACTCCCGGTTCTCCTGCTCCAGCGTGTCGGCGCGAATCTGCGCGGCCGTGAGCTCATCCATCAGCGTCTTGTTCTGCTCGCTGATCGACAGCACGTTGGCCGCGGTGCGCTTGATCTCGGCCAGTTCCTTCTCGACGGCGGCTTTGTCGCGTTCGAGTTCGGCGATGCGGCGATTGGCGGCGTCGTACTCGCCGCGAATCGCCTTGAGCTGCGAATCGAGCGAGCTGCCGCGCGTATTCGCGCTCGTCAGCTGGCTCGTCAGCCTCTCCAGTTGTTCGCGCGCGCTGGGCTCATTCATCAGGTAGCGAGTCAGCACCCAACCCTCGGTTCCGCCCTGCGTCCTGACGCGCGCATAGCCGGTATCGGCATCGCGCTCGAGGATCTCGAGGCGCGTGCCGCTGCCGACCATGAGCTGGATGGCATTGCCCGTGCTCGGACCCGAGCGCAGCGTGATTTCGAACTGGTCCGAGACCCAGGCGGGCTCGGCCGAAGCCGCGGTCGCGACCAGCAACAGAATTGCGACAAAAAGACCGATGACGTTTTTCATAATGCCGAACTATAAGCGAAGCTCGCTGTTCTGGCCAGCCGATTTGGGGAAGTAAATCAGTCGCTTATCGGCGACAGCTCGGCCACATTCTGCTCCCAGTTGCGGCCGTCGAACGGCGTCACACGGACCCGATCGATGCTGCCGGCATCGAGGCAGCGAACGTTGACACTGATCCCGTCCGGGTGCGAGCGCGGGATGTAGAACGACTTGACGCCGCAGTGGCGGCAAAACTTGTGGCGGGCCGTACCGGTGTTGAACGTGTAGGTCGAGAGCGCGTCCTCGCCCTGCAGCAACCGGAAGTCGTCGCGCGCGACGATGAGATGCAGAAACCCCGATTTGGAACAGATGCTGCAATTGCACTCCGTTGCCTCGATCGCCGCGGGCGCATCGACCTCGAAGCGCACGCGTCCGCAATGGCATCCGCCAGTATGTGTCGTCATCTGCCGGCACCTTTCGACCAGACTGCAACGTTGTTGTTGGACGGCACAGCGTACCGGCGTACGCGGCACAGGCCGCCCGCTGCGGCGAATGCGTCCAGTTGCGCGATATCGCGGATGCCCATGGCGGCGTCGCGCTGCCGCAGGCTTGCATCGAAGTCGGCGTTGCTTTGCGTATTGAAGGCACCGGCCACGCGGAACGGCCCGTATAAACAGAAGACGCCGCCTGGCCGGAGTCCCTTCGCGACAATGGCAAACATCTTCTCGACCGCTTCGATGCTCATGATGTGCGCCGTATTGGCAGAAAACGCGGCGTCGTAACGTCGCTCCCGGACAGACGCCACGCGCACGTCGAGCGACAGCGGTGCGGCGACGTTGTCGAGTTGCGCTTCCCGAATCCACGCCTTGATGCCGTCGTGATTCTCATCGAGGTCACTGGTTTGCCAGTACAGGTGGGGCATGGCCTCCGCAATTGCCACGGCGTGCTGGCCGGTCCCCGAGCCGATCTCGAGCACCTTCGAGCAGTCGCGGAACTCGCGTTGCAGTACCTCGAGAATCGGCGCGGTGTTACGCGCCGCGGACTCGGCGTACGGCCGCTCACTCATCGCAGACGGCGGGGTCCAGAACGCTCGCGTCGAGCAGGTTGTCCCGGTACCAGCGCAGTTCGTCGATCGAGTCGCGGATATCGGACAGCGCCAGGTGCGCGGACTCCTTGTTGAAGCCCCGTGCAACGGCCGGCGCCCATTGCTGCGCGAGGATTTTCAGCGTGCTGACATCGAGGTTGCGGTAATGAAAAAACGCCTCGAGTTGAGGCATTTCCCGGGCCAGGAAACGCCGGTCCTGGCAAATACTGTTGCCGCACATCGGTGAGGCACCGGCGTCGACCCAGCGCTCGAGAAACGCGAGCGTCGCGGCCTCGGCTTCCCGGGCATCGATCTCGCTTTCCAGCACCCGCGCGGTCAGGCCCGACTCACCGTGCTGCCGCGTGTTCCACTCGTCCATGCCGTCCATGGTTTCCTGCGACTGGCGAATCGCGAGCACGGGACCTTCTGCGAGCTCGTTGAGATAGCGGTCGGTCACGATCGTGGCGATCTCGATGATCGTGTCGTGCTCCGTACACAGACCCGTCATCTCGAGATCGATCCAGACCAGATTGGTGCTGCGTTCGTCGCCTGCTGTCGCCATAGGTCACGCAGTCTATACTTCCGCCATGAATCTCGCCACGGTCATCGCGACGTACAGCCGTCGCATGCGCGTACGCCTCGCCGACGGGCACGAAGTCGATGCGCGCATCAAGGGAAAACGCCTGCGTCCCGTGTGCGGCGATGCCGTCGAGGTCGAGTCGATCGACAGTGAAGACGACTGGCTGATCACCGCGATCGGTGAGCGACGCAACACGCTGACGCGGCCGAATCTTCGCGGCCGGCCCGAAGTGCTCGCGGCCAACGTCGACCTCCTCGTGGTGGTGGCCGCCGCCGAACCGCAGCCCGACTGGTTCGTCGTCGATCGCTATCTGTGTGCCGCCGAACTGATGGGCATCGAAGCCGGCGTGCTGTTCAACAAGACTGACGTCGTCGACGAAATACCGGCCGAGGAACTCGACGTCTACGCTGCGATCGGCTACGAGGTCGTGTCCTGCAGCGCGGCGACAGGCAACGGCATCCCGGACGTTCGCGGCATGCTCTCGAATCACCGGGCCATCATCGTCGGTCAGTCGGGTGTCGGCAAGTCGAGCATCATCAATGCCCTGCTGGGCGGCGACGTGCTTCGCACTTCAGAAATATCGGACAAGTCCCGCGAAGGCCGGCACACGACCGTCAACTCCGTGATGCTGAGCCTGCCGGGCGGCGGCGCGATCATCGATTCGCCCGGCGTTCGCGACTACGCACCGGCGCTGGAATCGTCGGTGGCGGCGTCCTTGGGTTTTCGGGAAATCCGCGATGCGGCGGACGGCTGCCGCTTCGCCAATTGTCGCCATCTCCGCGAACCGGACTGCGCCGTCAAGGAGAAGGCGCGGTCGGGCCACATCCACCCGAGGCGTTACGCCAGCTACAAGCGTGTCGTCAACCTGACAGAGCAGCTCACGGAGGGCCGCTACTGATCAGCCCGGCGGCCATCCCATCGGCCGCCCGCCGAGCACGTGCAGGTGAATGTGAAACACGCTCTGGCCGGCACCCTCGTTGCAGTTCATGACGGCCCGGTAGCCGCTGTCGGCAATGCCCTCGCCCGCCGCAATCTCTTTCGCGGCGGCATACAGGCTGCCGACGAGCAACCCGTCCTCGTCGTCGATGTCGTTGATGGTCGCAATGTGCTTGCGAGGTATGACGAGCACGTGTGTCGGTGCCTGCGGGTTGATATCGCGAAACGCGATCTCGGTGTCCGACTCGTAAATGATATCCGCCGGGATTTCGCCGGCGAGGATCTTGCAGAACAGGCAATCACTGGACATGTTGACTCCCTAATCGACCGTTCGTCGGCCATAAAATGCATGCGACAGCGTTCCGCCGTCGACGTATTCGAGTTCACCGCCGAGCGGCACGCCGTGCGCAATGCGGCTCGCCTTGACCCGGCTGCGTCCCGCCATCTCCGCGAGGTAATGGGCCGTGGCGTCGCCTTCGACCGTCGGGTTGGTCGCGATGATCAGTTCCTCCACCTCGCCGCCCGACAGCCAGTCTTCGAGCTGGCCCAGCCCGAGTTCGTCGGGTCCGATGCCGTCCAGCGGCGACAGGTGGCCCATGAGCACGAAATAGAGGCCCCGATATCCCGTCGCATCCTCCAGTGCCATGACGTCAGCCGGCGATTCGACGACACA
>JBFGYM010000141.1:0-6352 GCA_041587435.1 Woeseiaceae bacterium | reverse complement strand
CTGCTCAGGGTCCTGCAACGGGAAATCCTGCTTGGGCGCGGACAGGTTCGACACGTACTCGCCCGTGATCTCGCGCAGGAATTCGCGCGTCGACGCCAGCGAACGCTTGGCCGCGATCTCGTCGGCGACCGACTTGTCGTAAGCGGCCTGGGATTCCTGCACGTCGGTGATCGCGATCAGGCCGACCTCGAAGCGCTGCTTGGCCTGCTCGAGGCGCCGGGCGATGGCCTGTCTGTCGGCGGGTATCGAAAGCAGCCGGTCTTCCGCGGCCAGGACGTCGAAATAACGCTGGGCGACGCGAATGATCAGATCCTGCTGCGCGGATTCGCGCACGGCTTCCGCGCGGGCCACTTGCTTGTCGGCGAGTTTCAGCCCGACGATCTGCTCCCAGCGGAACACAGTCTGGCGCAACGTGACGTTCCAGCTGGCGTCCTCGCTTTCCGACGTGAACGTGAGGCTCGAGTTCAGCGATCTCGCAAAACTCCTGCCGTCGGTTTCGCCGTCGCTCCAGCTGCCGCTGGCCGTCACTTGCGGCAACAACACGCCGCGCGCCTGGGGCTTGGCTTCGAGGGCCGCGAGACGCCGCGCCTCGGCTTCGTGAATCTGCGGGTCGCTCTGCAGGGCCTGCTGGTAGATCTCCAGCAGGGACGCCGCGCTGGCCGTCGACGGCACGCCGGCGATCGTCGCGGTGATCAGTAAGGCTTTAATCTTGTTGAATTTTTTCATCTCGTGTCGTTCCGGAAAGACGCCGAAGGCGGGCGCGAGGTGTTATAGTCTACTACACCACCAAATCAGTTGGAATGCCGTGCTTCGGGAATTAGATGCGGGAGCCCCCCAACTGGTTTCGTTTTTTGCTCAAAAGGAAAACTGCGGCGGCAATGCGCCGTGCACGAGCGGTGCGAGATCGGTCTCGAACAGCGAGATCGTCGTCCAGTCGTGCTCGCCCGTGCGTTCGATCAGCTTGGCCTCCATCGCCGGGCGGTCACCCACGACGACGAAAAGCCGCCCGTGTTCGGCCAGCGCGTCGACGTAACGCGGGTCAAAGGTCTGGATCGAGCCTGTCACCGCGATGGCATCGAACGGGCCGTCCGGCAACTCGCGCGTGGCGTCCATGCGCATGACTTCCGCGTTGTCGATCGCGAGGTCGGTCAGTTTGGCGCGCGCGCCGGCGACGAAGTCCGCGTGGATATCGATACTCGTAACGTGTCCGCCGAGTGTCGCGAGGCAGGCGGTCATGAACCCGCTGCCGCTGCCGATCTCGAGGATGTTCTCGCCGCCGCGCAGGCCGAGCGATTGCAGCAGACGTCCCTCGATCGTCGGCGTCATCATGTGTTCGCCGTGACCGAGCGGAATCGCCACGTCGGCAAACGCCAGGGACGCGAACCCGGCGGGCACGAAATGCTCGCGCGGCAGAGCTTTCAGCATGGCGAGCACGTCTTCGTCGTAGACGTTCCAGCCCCGGACCTGCTGGTTGACCATCTGCAGGCGCGCATAGTCGATGTTCATGCGGTCTTCTTCCTGTAAGTTCATGAAATCAAGCCAGAAAACGGGCGCCGACCGGTCCTCGCCATGGCCGGGGTCGAGGGCCCGTCGCCGGCCCGTTCGGAATTATGGTGAATCGCCGCAGCCGGCTTGGTCCGCTGGGATATGCTTACTACGGAGATGCGTTTCGAGCCCCAATAATAACAAATGATCCCTACCATACTGATAACGCATTAGCCGGGGCTTGAATGACGCCGACAATCACGATGATCACACTTGCAGCCTTCGGCCTGGTGGCCACGGCGGTGAGCGTGTACCTGTGGTCGTCGCGCCGCAAGGTTCGCCGCCGCATCCTGCGTCTCAACGAAGAAACGCTCGAGGCGTCGCGCGATGCGTCCGTGGGTCACCGGCTGACCATCCCGAACGATCCCGACACGGCGCAACTGGCGCAAACGGTCAACCGCCTGTTCGATGCGCTCGGCGAACGCGACGAGCGAATCCAGGGCCGCGACCGACTGTTCCAGGACTTCGCCGAGACATTGCCCGAAATCGTCATCATCCACGACGAGAAAATCCTGCTGGTCAACGAGTCTGCCGCGAGCCTGGTCGGGCTCGAACCGCCCCAGCTCATCGGGCGTGAAGTCGCCGACCTCGTGAAGCCCGCGTACCGGGCCCTGTTTCGCAAGACGGTTGCGAAGCGCCTCGCCGGAGAGACGGTGCCGCGGCGCATAGAAATGCAGCTCATCAACGGCAACCAGACCGGTCTCTGGGTCGAGGCGCAAAGCTCGAATATCGACTTCCGCGGTCACCCGGCAATCCTGACGATCGCCCGGGACGTCAGCCATCGAAAGAGCCTCGAGGTGTCACTGTCACGCAGCAAACGCCAGGCGCAGTATACGCTGGAGTCGATCGCCGAGGGCGTCATCACGACCGACAACGACGGCCGCATCGACTACATGAACCTCGCGGCCGAGTCCCTCATCGGCACCAACCGCGACGACGCTTCCGGGCACCGGATCGGGGAGTTGTTCACGCTCGTGGACGATGCGGACCGGCGGCCGCTGGGCGACCCGGTCGAACGCTGCCTCGCGATGCGCCGGCGCGTCAACATGGGGCGGCGCGCGGTGCTGGTCACGGTCGACGGCGAGCACGAACATTCCGTCGAACTGACGGCTTCGCCCGTGCGCGGGCCCAGCAACAGCATCTCGGGCACGGTCGTCGTTTTCCACGACGTCAGCGAGCTGCGCGGCCTGACGCGCAAGATGTCCTACCAGGCGACGCACGATCCGCTGACAGGGCTGATCAACCGTCGCGAATTCGAGCGCCGGCTCGACGAGGCCATGGACTCGGCGCACGCCGACGAGGCCGTCCACATGCTGTTTTACATGGACCTCGACCGCTTCAAGGCCGTCAACGACAGCTGCGGCCACATGGCCGGCGACAACATGCTTCGCGAGGTCGCGGCCCTGATAAGGGACGAGGTGCGCGACTCGGACTACGTCGGGCGCCTCGGCGGTGACGAGTTCGGCGCCATCCTGATGGGCTGCCCGATCGACAAGGCCCGCCAGATCGCGACGGACATCTGCAACGCTGTTGCCGATTACCGCTTCGTCTGGAAGGACAAGATATTCAACATCGGCATTTCGATCGGCCTCGTCGAAATCTCGCACGCCAGCGGCACGTTGCAGGACGTCATGAGCGCCGCCGACTCGGCTTGCTACATGGCCAAGCAGCAGGGCAGGAGCCAGGTGCACGTCTACAGCGCGCGTGACGAAGCCGTCGCGCGCGAGCGCGGCGATATCCAGTGGCTGCGCCAGCTGCAATCCGCGCTGCACGAAGACAGCTTCGAACTGGCGGTGCAGCCGATTATCGCGATGCACGGCAAGGCCGAATCCGGTCCGGCCGTCGAGGTGCTGATTCGTCTTCCGGACGGGCGCGGGCGCTCGACCGATTCCGCCGAGTTCCTTCGCCCGGCCGAACGCTACCAGATGATGCCGCAGATCGATCGCTGGGTCATCCGCACAACGCTCGGCGCCATCTCGAGTGGTGAGATCAAGCTCCCGGCGCACCGCAGCTGCGCCATCAACCTGTCGGGCCAGACACTCGGCGACGAGGCAATTCTCGGGTTCGTGGTCGATGCACTCGACCGGACCGGCGTGGCGCCCTCGTCGATCTGTTTCGAGGTCACGGAAACGGCGATCCTGTCCAACGTCCAGCAGGCCCAGCGGTTCATCGAGGTCCTGCACGGCATCGGCTGCGAATTTTCGCTCGACGATTTCGGGAGTGGCCTCGGGTCGTTTTCGAGCCTCAAGCATCTGCCGATCGACTATCTCAAGATCGACGGCACGTACACACGTAACCTGCAGACCGACCTCGTGAACCAGGAAATGGTCAATGCCATGATCAAGCTCGCGCGCACGATGGAGTTTCGTATCGTCGCGGAGCAGGTCGAGCACCAGGAAGACTTCGACTGGTTGCGCAGCGTCGGTGTGGATTTCGTCCAGGGCCACTTCGTCGAAGCGCCCACGATACTCGGCGCCGGCGGAACCGGCACCTACCGGATATTGACTCCCTGATCAGTCCCTCGGGTCGTTGCGGTCCATGGGCGTCTGGCGGGCGCTCCAGACGGCAACCGCGATGGCGATGCCGATGGCCGGGCCGAGGCCCGTACCGATGGCGACGTTGCCGAACGCGGCGCCCAGCGCAGCGCCCACGCCGGCCCCGAGCGCGACACCGGCGCCGATAAATGTCGCCAGACTGTGCGAGTCGTCATGATGTTCCGCCATCGCTGCCCCCTTGCGGTTCGACCGGTTTGCGAGCGATTCCCTAAAATAGCACGGCATGGATGACTGCGCAGGGCTGCCCGGACGACACAGGTTCGAAAATCTCCGAGAACCCGCCGTCCCCGGACCGGTCAAACACAGCGATCACTTCGCACCTCACCAACAAGGGGGCAACCCATGAAAACACGGAAATGGACCGTTCCTGCCGGCTTCGCGCTGGCGCTGGCAATGCTGTTCCCGGCCCTGGCGTCGGCCGACAGCGGTTTCTACCTCGGAGCCGGCGTCGGCAACGCCGCGGTCGAAGTCGACCTCGCCGATGCGCAGTTCCCGACCTTGCCCGAATTCGACGAGGACGATGCCGGGTACAAGATCTTCGGTGGCTTCACCTGGGAGCTGCCGTCGATAAGCCTCGGTATCGAGGGCGCTTACAACGACTTCGGCAATCCGCGCGCCAACGTCCAGGGCTTCGATCTCTCCGTCGAGCCGACCGGCATCAGCGTATTCGGTGTCGCCGCACTCGGCCTCGGTCCGATTGAACTCTTCGGCAAAGCGGGATTGCTCGCATGGGATGCCGACGCCGTCATCGACGGCACGGTGTCGACCGACGACGGCACGGATCCCGCCTACGGGGTCGGCCTGCGATTGAACGCCGGCCGCTTCCAGGTTCGCGGCGAGTACGAACTGTACGACGTCGATGAAGCCGACCTGACCATGCTGTCGGTGGGCATTGCCTATCGCTTCTGAGCGCGCCGCCAACGCCATGAAAAAGGCCGCTGGAGTAATCCAGCGGCCTTTATTTTGTCGCGACCGAAGCCGCTCCGTCGATCGGTGTGCGGCTAGCCGACGAGCAGCGGCACGATCAGGAGCGCGACGATGTTGATGATCTTGATCAACGGGTTGATCGCGGGACCGGCCGTGTCCTTGTACGGGTCGCCGACGGTGTCGCCGGTGACCGCGGCCTTGTGGGCATCGGAGCCCTTGCCGCCGCAGTTGCCGTCTTCGATGTACTTCTTCGCGTTGTCCCAGGCGCCACCACCGGCCGTCATCGATATGGCGACGAACAAGCCCGTGATGATCGTGCCCAGCAGCAGTCCGCCGAGTGCCTCGACGCCGAGCAGGAAGCCGACGAGGATCGGTACGACGATCGGCAGCAGCGACGGAACGACCATTTCCTTGATCGCGGCCTTGGTCAGCAGATCGACAGCGCGGCTGTAGTCCGGCTTGCCCGTGCCTTCCATGATTCCCGGGATTTCCTTGAACTGGCGGCGCACCTCGTTCACGACCGAGCCGGCCGCACGGCCCACGGCTTCCATCGCGAGCGCGCCGAACAGGTACGGCACGAGACCGCCGATGAACAGGCCGATGATGACGCGGTAGTCGTTCAGCAGGAACGTGACCTGCTGGCCGGCCTGCGCCAGGGCGTTGTTGTAGTCGGCAAACAGCACGAGCGCGGCGAGGCCGGCCGAACCGATCGCGTAACCCTTGGTGACGGCCTTGGTCGTATTGCCGACGGCGTCGAGCTGGTCAGTGATGTTGCGCACTTCCGGCGGCAGCTCGGCCATCTCGGCAATGCCGCCTGCGTTGTCCGTGATCGGCCCGAACGCGTCGAGCGCCACGACGACGCCCGTCATCGACAGCATCGCGGTGGCCGCAATGGCGATGTTGTAGAGACCGCCCATCGCGGTGTCGGCGAGTGCGAACGCGCCCCAGATGCTGGCGCAAACCGCGATGACCGGCAGCGCGGTCGCCTTCATCGAGATGCCGAGGCCCGCGATGATGTTGGTGGCGTCGCCCGTGAGCGAGGCATTGGCGATCGTCCTGACCGGTTTGAACTCGGTACCCGTGTAGTACTCGGTAATCACGACCATCGCGGCCGTCAGGGCGAGACCGATCAACGACGAGTAAAAGATGTTCATGGCCTGTCCGCTGCCGCCCATCATGGCGTCCGTTACGAAGTAGAAGAAGACTGCAGCAAGCAGGCCAGCCACGATCATGCCGCGGTAAAGTGCGCCCATGATCTTGCCGCCTTCGGACGTCTTGACGAAGAACGTCCCGATGATCGAGGCGACGATCGAGACCGCACCGAG
>JBFGYM010000140.1:0-6583 GCA_041587435.1 Woeseiaceae bacterium | reverse complement strand
TCGGTGTCGACGCGAAACGGTTCGCCTTCGGGCACGAGATACCCGATCTCACGGAGGAAGGCGACGTACGCGTCGTGGTTCCACTCGCTGTCACGATGCGCCAGGTGCCAGTCGTCGATCGCCTGCTGGATCTCGTTGCGCCTGTCGAGAAGTGCGCGGTTGTCCGGCGTCAGATCGTTGACGATCGATTCGAGCCCCGCCCAGAAGTCCTGCGGACCGACGCCGATCGCCGGCAGCAGCTCGTCGTCGATGAACTGCGCAAACACGGGCGCTACGGTCAGCGCACAACGGGTTCGTGGGTCGGTCACTTTCGCCTCGCTGCTGGTGACGGGTTCCATGCGCATTACCTCCTGCCGGGCGCGCGTCTGTCAATGACTACGGGCGCTGCCGCGCCGCGAAGCTTGTTCGCTGCAAAACGCGAGCTATACTAGCGCCCTGCCCGTTAAAATTTCACAGGCAAAATTTGACACTGTCAATTTCACACGAGGCGTCCCCATGACCGCTCCCCAGGGCCTCCGCCGCAAGGCCCACTTCCTCGGTACCAAGATCAAGAGCCTGCGCAAGCGCAACAACCTGACGCTGGAGGACCTGTCGGTGCGCTGCGTGCAGATCGACGCCGAGGCCGGCCCGTCCGTGTCCTACCTGTCGATGATCGAGAACGGCAAGCGTGTGCCCTCGGAGCGCCTGCTCGAAATCATCGCGGATATCTTCCAGAAGGACATCCACTGGTTCTTCGACGAGGCGCTCGACGACGAGGCGATCGATACGGCGCCGGCCGCGGCGGTGAGCGGCATGCCGCTGGAGCCCGGCTTCCTGTTTTCCGAATCGCTGCTGCAGCTCGCCATTCCGGAATTGCTGGCGCAGACCGGAACGACCGGCCGGCAGTTCGCGCACCTGCTCATCCGGGCGCACCAGGAGCGCACGCACAACCGTTTTCCGGACCTCGAACGCGCCGCCGAGAGCGTCGGCAAGAAGCACTTCCCGATGCACACCGACGACGTCCTCGCGATCGCGAAGAAACTGGGGCTGAAGATTGTCTGGTTCGACAATTCCGCGTTCAAGGACAAGGACGACACGACGACACCGCTGAACATGCTCGTCCGCTCGTTCTTCGACGCGCCGAACAAGGTGTACCTGAACCGCGGTCTGCAGAAAAACGCGGCACGCTTCAAGTACGACCTCGCCAACCATATCGCTCACAGGGTGTTGCACGACGGCGATGGCGCGCGGGCGCCGCAGGTCTCGGGCGGCCGTGTCACCGGTCGCCGCAGCGAGGCGGACTCGCTCAACGTCGACGCCAAAGACATCCTGTACGCCTGGCGCGATTTCGAATGCAGCTATTTTGCGGCAGCAATGCTTGCACCGAAAACGCCGTTTCGCCAGTTTCTCGCGCGTAACTCCTACGCGATCGACTCCGGCGACAAGGCGGAACTTACCAACACGCTGGTCATGCGCCGCATGTCGAGCGTATCGCCCTACCCGCACTGGCATTATTTCGACGCCTACCCCCCGGGACACCTGCGCGCCGTGTACCGCGGCAACGGCATCCCTCTGCCCTGGGGCAACATGCGCCTCGTATCCGATCCGTGCCGGCACTGGGCGGTGTTTCGCATGCTCAACTCGCGCTCGGACAAGCCGTCGGCGCAGATCTCGGTGCTGCGTTCAGGCGACGACAAGCGCCTGTACTGCTGCGAATCGATACGCAGCCGCGATGCGGCCGGCAACCGTCACGTACTCTGTGCCGGTGTCGACCTCGCACCGGCGCTGCGTTCGCAGGGCATCGACCCGGCCAGGACGATCGACATCATCGAAGCCAGCTGCAACCGGGGCGGCGGATCGGCACCGATCCCGGTCGAGGCGCGCAAGCAACTCGAGAGCATCGGCAAGATCCTCAACATCGGCTGGATCGAGCTCGGCGCGGCCAAGGACGCGATGATCATCTGCCAGCGCAGTTCGAACTGTCCCCGCGACAAGCACTGCCTCGGCAAACCGCCGGAGATACTCAAGCCGCAGATTGACCAGATCCGCGAGGCGCTGGTCAACGCGTAGTTTGCGCGCGCGCCGTCGGCGCCCCGATTGACAGCATTATATTAGTTTTTTATAATATACGATTCCCGGTATCGCCTTATTCGACATGTCCAATCCCCTCGTCCACGCGTTTCACGACGAAGCGACCTACACGATCACCTACGTGGTGAGCGACCCCGCGACGCGGCGCGCCGTCGTCATCGACCCGGTGCTCGACTTCGACCCGGCCTCGGGCCGCACGTCGACGGCGTCGGCGGACCGGGTCATTGCCTGTGTCGAGGAGAACGATCTCGGCATCGACTGGATACTCGAGACGCACGTGCATGCAGACCACCTGAGCGCTGCGCCGTACCTGAAGGAGAAACTCGGCGGCCGCGCGGCCATCGGCACCGACGTCAAGACCGTGCAAAGCACGTTCAAACGCATCTTCAATCTGAAGGACCTCGCCGCCGACGGCAGCCAGTTCGACCAGCTTTTCTCCGACGGCGACACGTTCGCGGTGGGCCGGATCGAAGGCCGCGTCATCGCAACGCCGGGGCATACTCCGGCCTGCATCACCTACGTCATCGGCGATGCCGCATTCGTCGGCGACACGCTGTTCATGCCCGACTTCGGCAGCGCGCGCACGGATTTCCCGGGCGGCAGCGCCCTGCAGCTCTACCACTCGATCCAGAAGATACTTTCCCTTCCCGGGGACACGCGCCTCTTCATGTGCCACGACTACAAGGCGCCCGGGCGGGACGCGTTCGCCTGGGAGACGAGCGTCGCACAGCAGCGCGCCGGCAACATCCACGTCAGCGACAGCGTCTCGAAAGACGAGTTCGTCGAAATGCGCGAAAGCCGCGACAGCCAGCTCGGCATGCCGAAGCTGATCCTGCCGTCGCTGCAGGTCAACCTGCGCGCGGGACGTCTGCCCCACCCGGAAGACAACGGCATCCGCTATTTGAAAATACCGCTCGACGCGATCTGACGCGCCAAGGCGAGTGGCCCGAACCACGGAATGATATCTTGACTGTTTATCGACTCAGCGAATCCTGCGCGGTGGCGGGGCAGATCGGACCTGCCGACGTCGCGGCGCTGGCCGAAGAAGGCTATACGGCCATCGTCTGCAATCGTCCGGACGGCGAGGAATACGGGCAACCGTTGGCCGCCGACGTTGCGGCCGAATGCGAGGCACGCGGCATCGCGTTTCACTTCATCCCGATTGACCGCAACGGCCTGACGATGGACATGGTCGAGACGTTCCGGCGCGCGGTCGACGAGAGCGACGGGCCGCTCCTGGCGTACTGCCGGTCGGGCCAGCGCTCCTCGGTCATCTGGCAGGCGAGCGGCTCGCCCTAGTCGGTCGCCAGCACTTTCGCCCGCAAGCGTTGCATGGCCGTAATCCAGCCGTCGTAGTCAGCGGTCTTGCGCTGCATGTAGTTCGTGACCTGCGGATGGGTCAGGATCAGGAAGCGGCCGTCGTTTGCGCCATCGACGATCATGTCGGCGACGTCGTCGGGTGACAAGATGCCGTCGACGGCGGCGGCGGCGAAACCACCCCGCGGCATGCCCGACGCCTCGTCGACGCTAACGAGCCGGGTCGCGACGGCCTGCGGGCAGACAACCGATACCCGGATCCCGCGGTCGCCGTAGTCGATCGCGAGCGCTTCGGCGAATCCCACGGCGGCATGCTTGGTCGCCGAGTACGCCGCGTCGCCGACCTGGCTGAGCAGGCCCGCCGCAGATGCGACGTTGATCAGCCGCCCGCCGCCGCGCCCGAGCATGCGCGGCACGAGCGCGCGCGCGGCATAGACGTGCGCCATGACGTTAACGCGCCAGCAGGCGTCCCAGCGGTCCTCGACCGGCCGCACTCCGCCCTCCGCCGAGATCGCGCCGCTCTCGCCGTCGCCGTAGGCAACGCCCGCGTTCGACACGAACAGGTCAATCGGGCCGAGGTCCGACTCGATACCTTCGATGAGATCGGCGACCGCCCGTTCGTCGCCGACATCGACGGCCCGCGCTTCGCCATTGACTTCCTCTGCCACCGCGGCGGCCGCGGCCGCGTCGAGATCGACAACGACGAGCTGGTAGCCGTCCCGGTGCAGCCGCCGGCACAGGGCGCGCCCGATGCCGTGGCCGCCACCCGTGACGACGGCCGTCGTCACAGGCGGTCCTTGAGCCCGTAGTAAAGCATGCCGAGCACCATGCCCGGGTAGCGCAGCAGCGTGCCGCCCGGAAACGAGTAGGTCGGCAACGCAGCGAACGCGTCAAAACGGCCGGCGACACCGGCGATCGCCTCGGCGATGACCTTGCCCGCGAAGATCGACGTGGAAATACCGTGTCCCGAGTAGCCCTGGCCGAAGAACACGTTGGGTTTGAGCCTGCCGAGATGCGGAAGACGGTTGACCGTGACCGACAGCGTGCCGCCCCACGCGTAGTCGATGCTCACGTCCTTCAACTGCGGGAAGATCCTGAGCATGTACGGCCGCACGAATGCGGCGATGTTTCTCGGGAACCCGGGGCGGTAGTTCTCGCCGCCGCCGAACAGCAGTCGATGATCTTCGGACAGGCGGAAATAGTTCACGACGAAGCGCGTGTCGTGGATTCCGAAGCGGCCCCTGATGAGTTCGGCCGCGCGCTCTTCGCCGAGCGGCTCGGTCGCAATCATGAAATTGTTGATCGGCATGATCTTGCCGGCCGAACGCGGCTCGAGATCGCCGAGGTAGCCGTTGCAGCCGAGCACGATGAAAGAGGCCTCCACCTCGCCGCCCGCGGTTGTCACGACCGCAGGATCCGTTCTCGAGTAGCCGGTAACTCTCGAATTCTCGAATATGCGCACACCGGCCTCGTCCGCGGCACGCGCGAGGCCCAGCGTGAAGTTGAGCGGGTGCATCGTCAGCGCTCCGGGATCGTAGAACCCCTCGAGGAAGACGTCGGTCGCCAGGTATTCATGCACCTCGTCAGCAGCCACGGCGCGGCAGAACGGGTACTCGTAGCGCTCGGTCAGCGCATCCGCCAGCTCCTGCGCCCAGCCCATGTACGACCGCTTGTGCACGCCGACGAACTGTCCTTTGTGCAGGTCGCAGGAAATGGCGTGCTTCTCGACGCGCTGGCGAATCTCATCCTTGGCGAGTTCGGCGAAGTTCCAGAACTGGCGCGAACGATCGAGCCCGAACGTCTCTTCCATCTCGAGTACGTCCTTGCGTTGCCCGCTGCCGACGAGCCCGCCATTGCGGCCGGATGCGCCGAAGCCGATGCGCTCCGCCTCGAGCAACACGACGTCCATGCCGAGTTCAGCGAGGTTGAGCGCGGCGGAGAGGCCCGTGAAGCCGCCGCCGATGACGCATACGTCAGCCTTGAGACGCCCCTCCAGCGCCGGCCGGTCGACGAGACCCTGTGCCGTTGCGACGTAGTAGCTGTCGGGATAACCCGGTCCGTTGGGCGTTGCCATGCGCGCAATATCATGGCCGCGCACGCGGCTGTCAAATTCCACTGCAGGATCGTCGCCGCCGAAGCGTGACGTGGGTCGTCGCCCGGATCACCGGCGTCGCATAGTATGAAACGCTGTCACGGACGACTGCCGGGTGCATTATGTCCAAGCGTATGCTGATCGGCGTTTTACTCACCCTCTCCGCGGCCGCGGCGGCCGACAAAACGGCGATCGATCGCGTGCTTCGTCTCGGGGACAGTCACTGGGAACTCTACCGCCCGGCTGCCTGCAAACAGAGAATCTACGACCTCGGCTACCTGACCGACGGGCTGCGTTCCGTGAAACCCGGCTTGGGCCTGCGCTTTCGCCCCTCGCATGCGTTGACGGTCGACCTGCGTTTCGACCCGATTACCGACCGCAACGACGTCGTCGGCCCCGTCTACGACAGTCACCTCGGTGCCGCGATGCTGACGTTCGCCATCGACTTCTGACCTGCGCGCCGCGTTGCTCTTGTGGCTGCTATGCTGCGGTCATGTCGACGCACGTCTATTTCGATCTCGACGGTACCCTGACCGACCCGTATGACGGCATCACCCGGTGCATTCTTTATGCCCTCGAGAGACTCGGCTTTCCGCGGCCCGATGACGACTACCTGTATAGCTGCATCGGCCCGCCGCTGTGGGACACGTTCCCGGAACTCGTCGGCGAGGAACTCACGGAAAAGGCCGTCGAGCTGTACCGCGAGCGTTTTGTCGATGTCGGCTGGAAAGAGAACGTGCCCTATGACGGCATCGTCGAGGCGCTCAAAACCATCCGCGCCGCCGGCCACACGCTGTTCGTCGCGACAGCCAAGCCGCACATGCACGCGGCCCGCATCGTCGAGCATTTCGGCATGGGCGACGTCATTCACAACATCTACGGCAGCGAACTGGACGGCACGCGCGCCACGAAGGGCGACTTGCTGCGCTTCGCGATCGAACGCAATCCCGGCGCCGACGCGCGCATCATGGTCGGCGACCGCAAACACGACCTGATCGGCGCCATCGCCAACAACATGACGCCGATCGGCGTGGCCTGGGGATACGGGTCCCTGGAGGAGCTGACCGACGCCGGCGCGTCGGCGATCGCCAAGACGCCTGCGGA
>JBFGYM010000139.1:0-6667 GCA_041587435.1 Woeseiaceae bacterium | reverse complement strand
GTGGGAGAAAGACATGGTGCAGGTCATTGAGAAGGCCATCATGGCGTCGGACCTGGGCCTGAACCCGTCGTCGGCCGGCACGGTCATCCGCGTGCCGCTGCCGCCGCTGACCGAGGAGCGCCGCAAGGACATGATCCGGGTCGTGCGCAACGAGGCCGAAGGCGGCCGTATTGCCGTGCGCAATATCCGCCGCGATGCCATGCACGACGTCAAGGAACTGCTGAAAGAGAAGATGATCGGTGAGGACGAGGAGCGCCGCGCCGAGGGCGAGATCCAGACGATTACGGACAAATACGTCGCCGAGATCGACGAAGTCCTGGCCGCCAAGGAAGCGGAGCTCATGGAGATCTGACGGCTGCGCCGTTACGTCTGTCCATGTCCGCCGAATCGAGCAATCTTCCGCAACACGTCGCCGTCATCATGGACGGCAACGGCCGCTGGGCGCGTGCCCGCGGCAAGGCGCGCCATGCGGGTCATCGCGCCGGCGTCAAGGCCGTGCGCGCGACCGTGGAAGTGGCCGCCGAACGCGGCGTTCAGCATCTCTCGCTGTTCGCCTTCAGCAGCGAGAACTGGAACCGGCCCGAAGAGGAAGTCAGTAGTCTGATGAGGCTGTTCGTCGAGGCCCTGCGACGGGAAGTGAAGGAGCTGCATCGTAACAATGTGCGGCTCCGGTTCGTCGGGGCTCTCGGGCAGCTGAGCGCGGGGCTGCAGAAGAACATTGCCGCGGCCGAGGCGAAGACCGCCGGCAACACGGGCCTGAGGCTCAACGTGGCGGTCGCCTACGGCGGCCGCTGGGACATTGCGTGCGCTGCGCGTGCGCTGGCCGCGAGGGTCGCTGCCGGTGAAATCGGCCCCGGGGACGTCAACGAAGCGACGCTCGCGGCCGGCCTGCAGCTCGGCGACACGCCCGATCCGGACCTTCTGATTCGCACGGGCGGTGAGCAGCGCATCAGCAACTTCCTGTTGTGGAATCTTGCGTACGCAGAACTGTGGTTCACCGATGTTCTGTGGCCGGACTTCGACAAGGGTGAATTCGACCGCGCGCTCGCCGACTACGCGGGCAAGCAGCGGCGCTACGGCCACACGGGCGACCAGGTAGAGGCAGTGAAATGCTGAAAACAAGATTCATCACGGCCGTCATCGCGCTCGCCGTCGTCGCGGTCGTGCTGTTCGTGCTGCCGCCGCTGTACGCGGAGTTCGTGATCGGCCTGCTGCTGCTCGCGGGCGCCTGGGAATGGTCCGGCTTCCTCGGCCGCAGCAGCACGGCGGTGCGCGCGCTCTATACGGCGCTGGTCGGCGTGGCCCTGGCCGCGGCCCACGGCCTGGCGGCGGACCAGGTTGTGCTCGTCCTGCAGGTTGCCTGCGCGTGGTGGGTGCTCGCGTTCCTGTGGACCTTCCGGTTCCCGACGCCGATTCCCGCCGCGGTGCGCTGGGTGTGCGGCTTTCTCGTCATCGTGCCGCTGTTCGTGGCGCTGTACACGCTGTTGCGCCTCGGCGTCGAGTATGTCTTGTTCATCCTGCTGCTGGTCTGGCTCGCCGATGGCGGCGCCTATTTCGCGGGCAAGCGATTCGGTCGCGTGAAACTCGCGCCGGCGATCAGTCCCGGGAAGACCTGGGAAGGCGTGGTCGGCGGCATGGTTTTCGTGGCGGCGCTGGCCGTGGCGGCCGCGCTTGTGCACGGGCACGATGTCGCGGTCGTGCTGCCGTTCTGCCTCGCCGCTACCGCGATCTCGATCGTCGGCGACCTCACGGTCAGCATGTTCAAGCGCACGGCCGGCCTGAAGGACTCGGGCACGCTGTTCCCGGGGCATGGCGGCGTGCTCGATCGCATCGATTCGATCGCCGCGGCCGCGCCGCTGTTCGTGCTGGGCCTGACGTGGCTCGGGCTGGCGTGAGCATGCGTTCAGTCCGTGTTCATCGTGCGCAAGACAGCGTGTTGTGCAATGCTGCGGGAACTGTGACTAAGTGCATGAGTCAACAAGGAAATGCAGTCCATGGGTAGCGCTTTGACCAACCTGCTCTCTTTCATCGTCGCGATCAGCGTACTGGTGGCGATCCACGAGTTCGGGCATTACATCGTCGGCCGATGGGCCGGTATGAAGGTATTGCGTTTTTCCATCGGCTTCGGCAAGCCGCTGTGGCTGCGGCGTGCCGGCAAGGACGACACCGAGTATTGCATCGCGTCGATCCCGCTGGGGGGGTACGTTCGCTTCCTCGACTCGCGTGAGGGGCCCGTGGCGCCCGCCGATGAGGGGCGCGCGTTCAATCACCGGCCAATTCCCTGGCGCATCGCCGTGCTTCTGGCGGGTCCGCTGTTCAATTTCCTGTTTGCGATCCTGGCCTACTGGGCACTGTTCATGCCCGGCGTCATGGTGCTCAAGCCGGCGATCGGCGAGGTGACGCCGGATTCCTATGCCGACCAGGCCGGCCTGCGCTACGGTGACAAGATTCTCGCGGTCGGCGATACGCCGACCGAGGACTGGGAGTCGGCGCTCGTCGCGATCCTCGACTCGATGGTGGCGACCGGCAAGGTGCCGCTGACCCTCGAGGACGAGTGGGGCGGCCAGCGCCGCGCAATGATCGACGTTGGCGACGACGCCGCGCGCCTGACCGAACCCGGCTTGCTGTTCGATGGGCTCGGCTTCGGCATCTGGCAGCCTCCCGCATCGATCGGCTCGCTGACCGAGGGCGCCGCCGCCGAGGACGCGGGCCTCGAGGTCGGCGATCGCATCGTCGCGGTCGACGGCGAAGCGACGCCGACCTGGGGTGATCTGCTGGCCGTCGTGCGCGCGCGCCCCGGGGAAGAAGTCGACGTCGAATACGTTCGCCGCGGACAGCCGGCGACGGTCAGGCTGACGCTCGGTGCGCAGGGCAGCGGCGAGGAGCGCCGCGGCATTATCGGCATCGGCCTGGCCGAAGGGTCCGTCGACTACTACTTCCTGCGGACCTATTCGCCGCTGGAGTCTTTCGCGGCGGCCATCGACAAGACCTGGGGCTCGACTCTGTTTACAATCCGCATGCTCGGCCGCATGGTGACGGGGGACGTGTCCTTCAAGAACATCAGCGGTCCGATCAACATTGCCCAGTTTGCCGGTGAGTCCGCGGAACGGGGGCTGAGTTATTTCGTCGGCTTTCTCGCGATCATCAGCATCAGTCTCGGGGTCCTGAACCTGCTGCCGATTCCCGTCCTCGACGGCGGGCAAATCGTCTACCAGCTGGCTGAAGCCGTGAAGGGCAGCCCGTTGACCGATCGGGCGCAGATCATCGGGCAACAAATTGGCATACTCGCGCTGCTGCTCCTGATGAGCTTCGCGTTCTACAACGACATTGCAAGAATCCTGGGCTGACCGGGACGGACGGATTGACTTTGCAGATGAGACATACTTTTTTCGTGTTCCTGGTCCTGTGGCCGCTGACGACGATCGCGGCGGATTCGTTCGTCGTCAAGGACATGCGGGTCGAGGGTCTGCAGAGAATCTCCGAAGGCACCGTTTTCAACTACCTGCCGATCAACGTCGGCGACACGGTCGACGGCATCCGCATCGGCGAAGCGATTCGCGCGCTGTACGGCCAGGACCTGTTCGACGACATCGAGATGCGCCGCGAGGGCGACACGCTCGTCGTCGTCGTGCGCGAGCGCCCGTCGATCGAGAGTTTCGAAATCGAGGGCAACAAGGACATCAAGACCGAGGACCTGATGGACTCGCTGCGCGGTGTCGGGCTCGCGCGCGGCCGCACTTTCGATCGCTCGGTGCTCGACAACGTCGAGATGTTCCTGCGCGAGCAGTATTACGACCGCGGCAAGTACGGGGTCGTCATCGATTCGGACATCCAGCAGCGCCCGAACAACACGGTGCGCATCAAGGTCAACGTCAAAGAGGGCGATCGGGCGAAGATCCGCCAGGTCAACATCGTCGGCAATGAGACCTTCGACGAAAAGGACATCCGCGCCGATTTTACGCTCGATACCGCGAACTGGTTGTCGTGGATTCGCCAGGACGATCGTTACGCCAAGGAATCGCTCGAGGGCGACCTCGAAACCCTGCGCTCCTTCTACATGGATCGCGGCTATGCCGACTTCAAGATCGAGTCGACGCAGGTCGCGATCTCGCCGAACAAAAAGGACATCTTCGTAACGATCAATATCGACGAAGGCGACCTGTACACAATTTCCGACGTCAAGCTCGTCGGCGAGATGGTGATCGATGAAGCGTACCTGCGCGCACTGGTGTTCGCGCAGCCCGGATCGATCTTCAATCAGAACCTGCTGACGCGTTCGGCCGACCTGATGAAATTCCGGCTTGGCGAAGAGGGCTATGCCAACGCCGAGATCGAGCCCGTACCGGAACTCGATTACGAGTCGAGGGAGGCTGCGATCACGTTCTACGTCAACCCGCAGAATCGCGTTTACGTGCGCAACATCAATTTCCGGGGCGTCAACCAGATCGACGACGAGGTGCTGCGCCGCGAGATGCGGCAAATGGAGGGCTCGTACCTGTCGAACACGCTCGTTGATCGCTCCAAGATTCGCCTGCAGCGACTGCCTTTCGTGGAAAAGGTCGAAGTCAATAATTCTCCGGTGCCCGGCAGCCCGGATCTCGTCGACGTCGACTTCGATATCGAGTACCGCATGCCGGGGCAGTTTTCGGGCGGTATCGGCTACTCGGAATCGCAAAAGGTCATGCTCAACGGCAGCATCGTCCATACTAATTTTCTCGGCACGGGCGACCGCGTCGCGGTCGAACTCAATTCAGGACGCTTCCAGAAGCTCTACAGCATCTCGCATTCGGACCCTTATCGCACGATGGACGGCGTGCGGCGTACGGTCAGCGTCAACTACCGCGACATCACCCAGTTTACGTCGGCCGCTTCGGACTTTTCTACGACGAGTGCGGGCGCGACGATCGATTACGGCTACCCGATCTCGGAGTACCAGACGCTGTCGTTCGGCCTGACGTTTCAACACTCGGAGTTGTTGTCCTCGTCGAACAGCACCGTGCAGGCGCAGGAGTGGGTGGCCAACAACGGCAATCCGTTCGTCGAGGACATCGGCAACGGCCGGCAGTTTTTCGGCACCGAATTCGACACCCTCGAACTGATCGCGGGATGGACCTACGACAGCCGCAACCGCGCCATCTTCGCGAACCGCGGCACGCGCCAGCAGTTCTTCGTCTCGATGGCCGTGCCGGGCAGCGACGTCGAGTTTTACCAGGCGCGCTACAGTTTTACCAAGTACCTGCCGTTGTTCAGGAATAAGTGGACGCTGCGCTTCAATGCCGAACTCGGCCTTGGCGAGGCCATGGGCGAGACGACGGCATTGCCGCCGTACAAGCAGTTCTACGGCGGCGGCCCGCAGTCGGTGCGCGGCTTCAAGGAGTCCTGGCTCGGGCCGCGGGACAGCTTCGGCCGGCCCTACGGCGGTAACATGTTGGTTGCGAGTCAGCTAGAGCTTATACTGCCGCTGCCGGAGAAGTGGTCCAGCCAGGCACGGGCCAGCCTGTTCTACGACGTCGGCAACGTGTTCAACACGGGTGAAGTCACGTTCACGGACAAACTCGGCGCCCCGATCGAATACAAGCCGGATTTCAATGAATTGCGTTCATCGGTGGGAATCGGTGTCCAGTGGCTGGCGCCGCTGGGCCTGTTCCGCTTCAGCTATGCTTACCCGCTGAACGCGTACGAGGGTAACGACAGATTCTACGGAGACCAGCTGGAGCGATTCCAGTTCTCCATTGGACAAGCGTTTTAGAGGAACGGATGATTTTATGAAGTACGTAAAGCAACAGGTGGTCAAGGCTGTCATGGGCATCGCCCTGGTGTGCGCGTTTGCGCTGCCGGCCGCCGCACAGGAAATAAAGATCGGCGTTGTCAGCCTGCCCGCGCTCATCGAGAGGGCACCACAGACGAAATCCGCGATGGATGCTTTGCAGGAGGAGTTCGCGCCTCGTCAGCGCGAGTTCCAGGCGAAGCAGAAAGAGTACGAGGATCTCGCCGCGAAGGCGCAGAAGGACTTTGCCGTCATGGGCGAGACCGAGCGCCGCAACGCCGAGAAAGACCTCCGGGAACTGCAGCGCGAACTGACGCGCCTGCAGAACGAGTTCCAGGAAGACCTGAACCTGCGCCAGAACGAAGAGTACGGATTGCTGCAGCGCGCGCTGCTGAAGGAAGTCCAGGACTATGCGCAGGCCCAGGGTTACGACCTGATCGTCGGTGACGGCGTGCTGTACGTAAACAGCGCAGTCAACATCACGGACGAAGTGCTGCGTGCGGTCGAAGCCAACTACCAGGCATCGAGCGCGCGTTAAGTTCAGCCCCGATGCCGGTCAGCCTCGGAGAACTCGCAACACGGTTTGGCTGTGAGCTGATCGGCGATCCTGACATCGTAGTCAGCGGCGTCGCCTCGCTGCCGAACGCGACCGGGGAGTCGCTGACATTCCTCGCGAGTGCCGCGTACAAGAGACAACTGCCTTCCACGAAGGCGGCTGCCGTCATTCTCAAGCCGGCCGATGCGGCCGACTCGCCCGTTGCTGTGCTAGTGCACGAAAACCCCTACGCCTGTTATGCGCGCATGGCGGCCTTCGTCTGCCCGGAGCCGGCCATCGAACCAGGTATCCATGCATCGGCGGTCATCGATCCGTCGGCGAAGATCGCCGCCAGTGCTCATATC
>JBFGYM010000138.1:0-6702 GCA_041587435.1 Woeseiaceae bacterium | reverse complement strand
CGCGCCTCCTTGGGGTCGATCTCCAGCGGACGGTAGAGCTCGACCCGGTCTCCTTCCCTGACCGCGTGATCCCGGTCGACGGGGCGCCCCCAGATACCGGCCTGCAGGCGGTCGACATCGATGCCCGGAAAGGCCTGCCTGACCCGGCCGCGCCGTATGACGTCGGCGACGGTCGCTCCCTCGTCGACCTGGACGCGTTCGAGGACCTGGCGGTCCGGCAGCGCGAGCACGAATTCAACCTGCATAGACCAGCGCCGCGCGTCGGGTAAACGAATCCACCAGCGTGTTGCAGGTGTTTTCGAAAAAGCGCCCGAAGATCATGTCGGTCGCCACGTTTTCGAATTCGAACTCGAGTTCGAGCATCACCTTGCTGCCTGCGTCGCCCAGCTGCTGGAACGTCCAGCCGCCGGACAGACGCCGGAACGGGCCGCCCACGAGTTCGATGCCGAGCGATTCGTCGGGCACGAAGCGATTGCGCGTGCGAAAGCGCTTGCTGATCCTGCCGCGGTGGAGTTCGAGCGAAGCCTCGATGAAGTCCGCACCGCGCACGTGCACCTCGGCATCGCTGCACCACGGCAGGAACGAAGGATATGCCTCGACGTCCTTGACGAGCTCGAACATCTGCGCTGCGGAATACGGAACGAGCGCGCTGCGGCTGACCTTACGCATGGGACGCGGGTTCGGCCGGGATTAGCGGATCGCGTTGATCAGGACGAGCAGGATGCCGATGGGGGCGACGAACCGGGCAAGAAGGCGCCAGGCCTTGAACAGCCCGCCCGACGTGCCGAGTTCGTCCGACGTCGAATTACGGCACATGACCCAGCCGGCAAAGATCGTTATCAGGAGGCCGCCGAGCGGCAGCATGATGTTGCTGGTCAGGTAGTCGACGTTGTCAAAGATGGTGCCGGCGAGAAACCGGAAGTCGGCGAGCACGTTGAACGACAACACGGACCCGAACCCGATCAGCCAGATCAGCAGCCCGACCATGACCGTCGCCTGCGCGCGCGTCTTGTGGAAATGTTCGACGATCCAGGCGACGGCCGGCTCCATCAGGCCGATGGCCGAGGTCCAGGCAGCGAACGACAGCAGAACGAAAAACACGGTCGAGAAGAACACGCCGCCGGGCATCTGGCCGAACGCGAGCGGCAGCGTATTGAACACGAGGCCCGGGCCGTCGGCGGGCGTCAGGTTGTTGGCGAAGACCAGCGGGAAGATCGCGAGCCCCGCGAGGATCGCGATTGCCGTGTCGGCCGTCACCACGGCGCCCGAAGCGCCCGTGATCGACGTCTCCTCCGGCAGGTAGGCGCCATAGGCCATGACGGCGCCCATGCCGATACTGAGCGTGAAAAACGCCTGGCCGAGGGCCGCGAGCACGCTGCCCCAGGTCAGCTTGTCGAAGTCCGGCGTGAACATGAAGGCGACGCCCTGCGCGAAGTAGCCGGAATTGATCGCGTACGCGAGCAGCACCAGCATCAGGACCAGCAGCGCCGGGACCATGAAGCGCACGGCCTGCTCGAGGCCGCGTTCGACGCCGCGGGCAACGACGAAGACGGCGAGGCCCATGAAGACGGTGTGCGTCAGGCCGACCAGGCGCCAGTCCCCCACGTAGCTGCCGAACTGGGCGCCGACCTGGTCGGCGGTCGCCCCCGCGAACGCGCCGGTGACGCTCTTGACGATGTAGGCCAGCGTCCAGCCCGCGATCACGCTGTAGTACGAGAGGATCAGGATCCCGGCCACCACGCCCATGCCGCCGACGAGCTTCCAGCGACCGGAGCTGCCCTCCTCCTGGCCGAGCAGTTCCATGGTACGCACCGGGTTGCGGCGACCGCGCCGACCGATCAGGATTTCCGACATCATGACCGGCATGCCGATCAATAGCACGCAGGCAAGATAGACGAGCACGAACGCGCCGCCGCCGTTCTGACCGGCGATGTACGGGAACTTCCAGATATTGCCGAGACCGACCGCCGAGCCCGTGACGGCGAGGATGAACGCCATCCGAGATGACCAGTTTCCGTGAATCGAACTGCGCTTGTCGTCGCCGGCCTGGTTGCTGAGCATGCTGGGTCCCTGTGTCGGGCGTAAGTCGGCCGATTCTTATACAAAAGGCCGAGCCGTACAACGCTTTGCCCGTATAATCCCGCTCGCAAACAAGGGCTTGGCCACACGGACATGGGCAAGAAAAAAGCGAAAAAAACAACCGGCAACGTGATCGCCGCCAACCGGCGGGCACGGCACGACTACTTCATCGAGGACCGTTTCGAGGCCGGGCTGGCGCTCGAGGGGTGGGAGGTGAAGAGCCTGCGTGCGGGCAGCGCCCACCTGAGCGAGGCCTACGTGAATCTCAGGAAGGGCGAGGCCTGGCTCGTCGGCGCGCACTTCACGCCGCTGAAAACGACCTCGACCCATATCAAGGCGAACCCGACGCGCGAGCGCAAGCTGCTGCTTCACCGGAACGAACTCGACCGCCTGACCGGCGCCGTGGAGCGCAAGGGCTATACCCTCGTGCCGCTCGACCTGCACTGGCACAAGGGCCGGGCCAAGCTGAACGTCGGCCTCGGCAAGGGCAAGAAACAGCACGACAAGCGCGCCGACCGCAAGGACCGCGACTGGCAGCGCCAGAAAGAACGGATTCTAAAGCATTGATCACAATATCAATGATTTATAATGTTTTTATAAAGTAGTTTCTTAGAATGTTTCCGCGGAAACGTGTCATGTTTCCGTTGTTTTCCGCATCAAAGCCCCTACACTACGTCTCACACGGGGGTGACATGGCTTCGACGTGGGTCGCGAAACTCCGAGTGCATGCCGAGGGACAGATGACCTCGTAAATCCAGCTGTAAAACTCATAGTTGCCAACGACGACAACTACGCACTAGCTGCCTAAAAACCAGCAAATGCCTTCTGCCCGGATCGTGCCTGTGCGTCCGGATCGCAGGAGTCACCGACACAGGACCGCGGTGAGGGCATGTTCAGGGCCTGACCCGTTAAATCCTTACTGAACTGGCTGCGAGTCTTCCCTGCCCGTCGGGTAGCCCGCAGTAAGATCAAAGACGGAATAAGCATGTAGATCTCGTAGCGGAGGGCTTGCGGACGCGAGTTCGATTCTCGCCACCTCCACCAACAATCAGGTGTCAGTCACCTTAATTCAAAGCTGAATTAAGGTGACTGACACCTTTTTGTTGCTGACACCTTTTTTTTTGGTCAGTTCGCCTGTTTGACTTTCGCCGCCAGGATGCCGGCCAGCTGCGGGGAGGGTTGCCCCGTGAGTTCCAGCTTGTTGTCGCGCTGGAAGCTGATGATGGCCGCGATCGTCTCGCGGCTCAGCTCGCCGTGCGTATTGCCGGGCTCGTAGCCGAGCGTGACGAGATCGCGCTGGATACGCGCGAGCAGCGGGTCTTCCTCCACCGCAGGCGCGTAGCGGGCGGCCGCGATCTTGAGGTCCGGGTTGATGACGACGCTGACCGTGATGATCTCCGTCTCGAAAGTCCCCTGGTTGGCGAGCGTCCGCATCTGCTCGAGCTGCGGCCCCATCATGTTTTCCATCATCTGCCGCTGACTCGGCGGCATCTCGGCCAGCTGCTTCTCGAACTCGGCCATCTGTTTCTGCGCCTCCTTGAGCTGCGCCTGCTCCTCGGGGCCCAGAATGCCGCCCATGCGCACGACTTCGCGGTACGGGTGGAGGTACTTGCTTCCCGCCACGGTCCGGTAGTCCGCCAACTCGCGCTCCAGGTAGAAATCGCGGATCTGGGGGCCACGTCCGCCGCGCTGCGCCACGCGCAGGCTGCCGTCGCCCGCAAACCCGACGTTGCGGAACGACCCCGCCGCCGCCATGGGCACGGCCTCGTCCCCGGGTGTGCTGCCCATCGCGGTCCCCTCGATCGTGCCTTCCATGCGCATTTTGACGTCGCCGTAGTGCTCGGTATCGATCCAGCGCTTCATCGTGTGCATCGTGATGGTCTGGCCGTCGTCCATGACCTCGCGGTAGTCCATGTCATTGAGCGCAATGACGTGCGCCGAACGGCCGAGCACCTCCTGCTGGCCCTGGTACTCGAGCTTGTCGAGCACCTCGACGATCTTCTCCTTGTTCCTGCGGTTCTCCTCGCTCGGGTCCTGGTCGTACTGGTCGAAAACGTTGGCGGCTGCTTTCAGGAAACAGGCGTTTTCCGTCATCATGACCATAGGGTTGGTGTAGTAAAAATACGCTTTGCGGGAGTCTGCGTCCCCCGAACGCACGCGGCGTCCAAGCTCCGGTGCGCGTTCACACATGTTCTCCCCATCGGAAATATGAGTGAACATGTCGCTTTGCGTGGTCGGAAACGGAGAATTGGCCGCCATTTCCTCTTCCAGGGCCGCACCGACCATCAGGCTCCCGACCGCACCCGCTCGCAGGGCCTTCGCAAACTCCTCCCGCGTCCAGCCGTTCGCCTCCATGTAACGGCGCGCCATTTCATCGTCCGGAACAGGCCGCAACGCGAACTGGCCGTCAGGATCCGCGAAGACCTCGTAGTTCTCGGTCCACTCCCGCACGGCGCCGGCGGTCGCGTTCATCGTTCGCGTCACCTGTACGAATTGGACGCCCCCGAGTCTGAAGCTCTGGCGCTCGGTCGCCTCTTTCATGATCTGCAGAGACTCGTTGGGGGACAGGATCCCTTCGAGACTGTCGCCGGTTGCCGGCGCACTGGTCAGCACCAGCAAGGCCAATGCCGCGGATAGTCGCCTGGTCATCATTAAAGCCCCCCTTTTCTATTGCCAAGTTGTCGGCCGCAGACGCGGCTTTCCTCTGGACTGCTTTTTCTCGAGCTTTTGCTACGCTGTACTCTGCCAGACAACAAAACAGGGGTCCAAGAAGATGGCAGACAATTCCTCAAGAATGCAGCGTATCTTATTGATAGGCTTTGCTTTAACCGTCGGCCCGGCTGCGCTGGCCGACGCCCTTACACTGAAAGTGGAAGAAGACCTTGCGGCACTCGGCTACGACACCGGCGCGGTCGACGGCACCGAGTCGGTCGAAACGACCATCGCGATTTCCCAGTTCCAGGCCGAGAACGGGCTCGAGGTGACGGGGGCCGTCACGCCGCAACTCGCCGGCGTTCTCGCCGCGAAGAAGGCGAACCCCGATTCGGTCGGGGGGACCTCCGCCCCTGCGGCCGAGGCCACGCCCTCGCCGGCCCGGGACCCGGCCGAGCTGCAGGCCGCCCAGCAGGCCTGCCTGCAGGAGAAGATGGCCGCCGCCCAGGCAGCTCAGAAGAAGAAACGCGGCTTCGGGAGGCTGCTCAGCGCAGCGGCCAGAACCGCGGGGATGGGCGGCAATTACGACCTGTACAAGACGACCAGTGACATCTACAACGCGAACGCGACGGCCGAGGACCTGGCCGCCGCGGCGAAGGACCTCGGCCTGACCGAAGACGAGGTCGCTGCCTGCCAGAACCCCGGCTAGCGGCTACTCGCTTTCGATCACTTCCCTGACGGCGCCTTCGAGGCTCTTCATGCCGCCGGCGCGTCCCGTTTCCAGGGCCAGCTCGGCATCGCCGGTCTCGTCGAACTTCCTGAGGGCGAGCAAGGCACCGACGCGGTTGCCGCTGCCGCAGTGCACGAGCACCGGGCCGTCACGGCCCTCGAGCAGGGCCCCGAGTTCGCGCGCTTTGTCGATCGTGATGTCGTCGCGGCCGATCGGCAGCGTCACGTATTCCATCCCGAGGGCCTCGAGAACCGCCGGCTCGTCGAGCCCGCGGTCCTCACCTTCGGTCCGAATGTCGATGACGGTCCGGTAGCCGTTCTCGGCAAACACCTTGAACTGGGCCTCGTTCGGCTGCCCCGCCGAGGTGATCCCGTCGACCGGCTCGACCACGCCGGCCGCGGCGACCGCCTCGAGATCGACGTGCAGGCTGCTGACGGCCTCGGACCCGCCCTTGTCGGCACACGCCATCGAGGTGCCCAGCACCAGCCACAGAAGAACAGCCATTCGTTTCGTCATCGTCGTCGCCCGTGTCTCGTTCAGTCCGCCAGGGTCATGCGGCTGCCGACCTCGATGCCTCGTTCGGTGAGGTGCACGTTGATCGTCATCCGCTCGTAGAGCTCGCCCGACGATATCATGGCGTCGCGGATCGCGGCGCGCATTTCCTCGCTCATCGGCTCCTCGCCTTCGGCAGGCTCGCCCTCCATCACGGCCTTACCGACGAAGTCGTAGTAGCGGTCGGTGTCCATGACGAAGCTGAAGAACGGCTTCGAGTCGAGCCCCTTCGCCGCGAGCATTGCCTCGGCGTTGCCGCTCGCCCCGGCACCCATGGCGATGGACATGGCGGACTCGGACAGTGCGATGAAGGCCTGCGTCGCGATCTTCGCCGTGTCCGGCAGCATGACTTCACGGGCCTTGCCGTCGGGCAGCAGGTTCAGCTCGGCCACTTCCGGGCTCATCATCGCCGCCATCATGACCAGCGCCTCGGCGTTCTCGACCGCGACGAGAACGCCGCCGTCGACCGATTCGGGCGGCTTGTCCGCCGCGATGTCCATGCCCTGGATGTCGGTCACGTTGGCAAGAAAACCGCGGAAACTGTAGACCATCGGGGGAAGCGGCTTCGCCAGCACTTCGCGGCCGCCGGCGACCATACCCGCCTGGATGCCCGCCAGCGAATCGCATTCGAACGGGTCGGCCTCGAGGGCGTCGAGGCGCGCTTCGAAGAAGTTGCGCAACGCCAGCGG
>JBFGYM010000137.1:0-6730 GCA_041587435.1 Woeseiaceae bacterium | reverse complement strand
TTCTACGAGGAGCTCGCGACGAGCCCGCACCACCCGACGACGTCGCAGCCCGCCCCCGGCGATTTCCGGCGCCAGTTCCAGTTCCTCGCGAGCCATTTCGACGACGTCATTTCCGTCAACCTGACGAGCGTCGCGAGCGGCACTTACGAGGCCGCACGCCTCGCGGCATCGCGCACTGATGCGCCGGGCCGCATCCACGTCGTGGATTCGCGCAACGCATCGCTCGGGCAGGGTCAGCTCGCGGTGTTCGCCGCCGAGTGCGCGGACGCCGGCCTCGACGTCGAGACGACCCTCGATGCCCTGCACGAGCAGATTACGCAAACGACGTCCTATGCCATCCTCAGCGACTCGCGCTACGCCGTGCGCGGCGGGCGGCTTCCGGGCTGGGTGCGCACGATCGCGGAAATGCTGCGCCTCGTCCCTATCATCTACACGCGGCGCGACGGCAAGGTCACGCTGAGCGGCTGCCTGGTCGGGCGCCGCAACCGCACCGAGCGCTTCGCACGCTACGTCGCCCGGCGCATCCCGGCGGGACCCGTCGAGCTCGGCATCGGGCACGCGGCCTGCGAGGAAGACGCGCGCGAACTCGAAGCGCACCTGCGCCGGCTCGTGCCGGAGATCGGCAAGCTCGTCACGTGCGGGCTGGGGCCCGGGCTCGGCGTGCACGGGGGCCCCGGAACGTTGCTCGTCGCGGTGCGCCCGTGGGTGTCAGCGCAGGATATCGCCGGCCGCTGAAACCAGGTCCTCGCCTTCGTTGCGCGCGTTGTTGACGCGGCGATCGACGGGCCAGGCCTGCAACGCCGGCGTGATCGCGGCGACGTCGTCGAGGAGTTCGGTGGAACCGGCCAGCCAGTCCCCGGCCGTGCCGGGCTCGAGGATGACCGGCATGCGGTGATGCAGCGGCGCCATGAAGTCGTTTGCGTCCGTCGTGATCAGCGTCGTCGTCTGCAGCGATTCGCCGGATTCCTTGTCGGTCCAGTTCTCCCAGAGTCCGGCCAGCCCGAACGGTTTCCCGCTCGCGAGAGAAATGAAATACGGCGTCTTGCCGCCGCCTTCCTTGCGCCATTCGTAGAAACCGTCGGCCAGCACGACGCAGCGCCGGTGCTTGTAGGCGTTGCGGTAGGACGGCTTCTCGGCCACGGTCTCGGCCCGCGCGTTGATCATGCGGTTGCCGATCGACGGGTCCTTCGCCCAGAACGGAATCAGCCCCCACCGCAACGCGACGAGTTCCCGTTCGTTGTCGGCACCGTGCCGGACCGCCGCAACGGACTGCGTCGGCGCGATGTTGTAGCGCGGCGGGAAGTCCACCGAGCCCGTCGCGCCGAACAGCGCAGCGGCGGCCTCGCTCGGGGAATAGAAGGCGAAGCGGCCGCACATGTTACTCGCGAATCCCGACGCCGCGCTTCATCAGGAACATGCAGCCCGAGAACAGCAGCACGACGAACACGACGAGGATCGTGTAGGCATGCCCGATCTCGATGTCGGACGTGCCGAGAATGCCGTATCGAAACGCGTTGACCATGTAGAGAATCGGGTTGGCTTTCGAGACATTCTGCCAGAACTCGGGAAGCAGCGAGATCGAATAGAAAACACCGCCCAGGTAGGTCAGCGGTGTCAGCACGAACGTCGGGACGATCGAAATGTCGTCGAACTTTCTCGCGAACACCGCGTTGATGAAGCCGGCCAGCGAGAAGACAATCGACGACAGCAGCACGACCGAGATCATGACGAACGGATGGGCGACGTGCAGCTTCGTGAAGAACAGCGCGATGACCGTGACGAGCATCCCGACGAGCAACCCTCGCAACACGCCGCCCGCGACATGACCGATGATGATCGTGGCGTAGGACATCGGCGCCACCAGCATCTCCTCGACATGGCGGCCGAACTTCGCGCCGAAGAACGACGATACGACATTGCCGTAGGAATTCGTGATGACCGACATCATGATGAGCCCGGGCGCGATGTACTGCATGTAGTCGAACCCGTCCATCGTCCCGATGCGGCGGCCGATCAGGTTGCCGAATATGATGAAGTACAGCGTCATCGTGATCGCGGGGGGCACGATCGTCTGCACCCAGATGCGCAGCACGCGGACCATTTCCTTGCGGATGATGGTCTGGACGGCGACGAGGTTGAGCCGCAGGTTCATGCGTCCCCCGCCTTGCGCTCGACCAGGTGCATGAACATCTCCTCGAGGCGGTTCGCCTTGTTCCTGAGGCTGGCGACCCGGATGCCGCGCTTGTCGAGCTCGGCAAACAGGTCGTTGATGTCGGTGTCGGCGCCTTTCTCGACCTCGAGCTCGCCCTCCTGGCGCAGGCGGGTCTCGAAGCCGGGCAGCTGCGGTGCCTCCGCTATTTCGTCCTTGAGGCTCAGGACGAAGACTTCGCGGTGCAGGCGGCGCAGCACCTCGCTCATGCGGGCATCCTCGATGATCCTGCCCTCGTCGATGATCGCGATGTGGCGGCACAGCGATTCGGCCTCCTCGAGGTAATGCGTCGTCAGGATGATCGTGGTCCCGGCGGCGTTGATCTCGCGCAGGAATTCCCACATCGAGCGCCGGATCTCGATGTCGACCCCGGCCGTCGGCTCGTCGAGGATCAGCAGTCGCGGTTCGTGCACGAGCGCACGCGCGATCATCAGTCGCCGCTTCATGCCCCCCGACAGGCTGCGCGCCACGTCATCGCGCCGGTCCCACAGGCGCAGGGCACGCAGGTACTTCTCGACGCGTTCGGCGGCCAGCTTGCCGCCCAGCCCGTAGTACCCGGCCTGGTTCCTGACGATGTTGCCGGCCGTCTCCCACAGGTTGAGGTTGACCTCCTGCGGTACGATGCCGAGGCAGGCCTTGGCGGCCTCGAGATCACGGTCGATGTCGTGGCCGAAGATCTCTACCTTGCCACCGGACTTGTTGACCAGCGAGGCGATGATCCCGATGGCAGTGGTCTTGCCGGCACCGTTTGGCCCGAGCAGCGCATAGAAATCGCCTTCCTCGACGGACAGGTCGATGCCCTTGAGCGCCTGGTTGCCGTTCGCATAGGTCTTGGTGAGGTTCTTGATCGACAGCGCTTTCATGAGGCGGCGTATTGTAACCGCGCGCCCAGGCCGTTCACACCTCGTCGACGACCTCGCGGACCGGCGAGCGCGCGCGACACGCGGCGGCCCGCGGCTGTTCGTCCCGCCCCGGGTGCCGTACCGTCAACAGCGTCTGCAACGCCGACAGCTGCGCCGCCTCGCGCACATCGTGCAGGCCGCTGCCCCCGCGGCTCAGCAGCCGCCGGAAAACGGCGGAATCGGGACTAAAGCGCGCCGCGATGAGATCGCAGTCGGCGGCGCAGGCCAGCAGACGCATGAGCGTCACGGGCGTAACCAGCAGGCACCAGCGGGTCGAGGCCTGGCTGACGAGTCTCGCTGCATACGGATTGCGCCGCGCCAGTTCCCACAGGAATGCGAGGGCAGCCGCCTGCAGGGAGCGCCGTTCGCCCGGGGCAGAGCCGGAATCCTGCAGGAGATCCCGCTGGGGCGGTCGGTCCAGCAGCCGTTGCCATCGCTCGTCGTCATCCTCGTGCAACGTGAACAGCAGGAACGGCGTCGCTGCAAGGCGGCCGATGGCCCGCGACGACAGGCGACCGGCGCCCGCCAGGCCGCATTTCAGCCACGCCGCGTTCAGGGCCCGGACGTTGTCGAGGTCGTCCGGCGTCAGCGCTGTGTACTCCATGTCCCTCCCTCATGCACGGTCCGGCCCGTTTTTCGTGCGACTCTGGAATTTCTGTAATTAGGCGTTTCGGACCATGTATGGATAGTATACGGTATATAGATACCATATATGGTTAATAATTAGCATAAAGGGGAACAAATGAGACTCTCCGACGACCGCTATGCCGGCGAGCGGCGCCAGTTCGAACTCGCGATCCGCATGATCCGCCACGAGGCCCGCACGCGGACCATCCGCGAATGCACGGGCCTGTCCGACGACCGCATCCGCAAGGTCTACGCGACCTACTTTCGCAACGCCGGCCAGACCGGCATCCGCCGTCGGCGCGGCAAGTCGCCGCGCCAGGTCCAGCACTACGTCCGCAGTCCCGCGCACCAGCTGCAGGCCACCACGCTCGTCGCGCTGTTCTGTGCCGGCTTCCTGATTCACATCGACGAAGAGGGCCGCGTTCACGCGCGCTGGCCGCGGCCCGACGTGGAGTTCGGGCACCGCATTTGCCGGGCCTTCGAGACCTACCTCGTGCTGCACCGAGACGCGAAACTCAACTTCGAGTGGGCCTGGAACCTGTTGCAGTGCATCAGCTACAACGACGAGTTGTACCTCGCCGAATGCAATGCTTGCGCCGTGCGCTACGTGCAGGACGCCTATGCCCTCGACGACGGCACCTGCCCGACCTGCGCCATCGGCGCGACTTCCGGTAAACTTGCAGCGCGCGAGCCTCCAGCCGTGCGAAAACAACAATCAGCAAAAGGGAGTCAGACCAGATGTTAAAAGAATTCAAAGAATTTGCGATGCGCGGCAATGTCGTCGACATGGCGGTCGGTATCATCATCGGCGCCGCCTTCGGCAAGATCGTCTCGTCGCTCGTGAATGACGTCATCATGCCGCCGATCGGCATGATGATGGGCGGCATGGATTTCTCGAGTCTCGCCATCGCACTGGGCGAAGGCGAACAGGCAGCCTCGATCAACTACGGCGTGTTCATCAACACGGTCCTCGACTTCCTGATCGTGGCCATCGCGATCTTCATGGTGATCAAGGGAATGAACTCGATGAAGAAGAAAGAAGAAGCAAAGCCGGCCGAACCGCCCAAGCCGTCCAAGGAAGAGGCGCTGCTGACGGAGATTCGCGACCTGCTCGCCAAGAATTGAGCGACGACCCGAACGTCTTTGCCGGCGCGTTCGTCGACCGCAGCGGCGAACGGCGCAAGGACCCCGATTGGCTGGCCGAAGCGCTGGCAGGCGATGCCACGCGCTTCGTGCCGGTCTGGGGCGACCGCTGCCTCGTCGGCGGCGATCCGCCGGGCGCGGTCCTGCTGGAGCGGTCCGCCATCGAGTCACACGTGGCCGAAGACAACGTCATCTTCCTCGGCCTGTTTCGCGAACAGCCGGCGTTCGCAGTCGCGATAAGCCGGGACGTCGAGGCGCCGTTTGCGGACCTCGGCGAATTCCAGGACCTGCGCTTTCTCGGCACCGTCCTGCCGCCGGACGAGGCCAACCTCGTCGCTCATGCCAGGGCTCTCGCAATCTGGCACGACGCGACGCTGTATTGCGGCAAGTGCGGGTCGGCCTCGCAGCCGTCTGCGGGCGGCAACACGCGCCGCTGCTGCAACCCCGACTGCGCGCAGGAGATCTTCCCCCGCACCGACCCCGCGATCATCGTGCTCGTCGCCGACGGCGATCGCTGCGTCCTCGGCCGCCAGGCAAACTGGCCGGAGGGGCGTTACTCGACGATCGCGGGTTTCGTCGAACCGGGTGAAAGCCTCGAAGACGCCGTGCGCCGGGAAGTGTACGAAGAAACCAACATCCGCGTCGGCGCGGTGCATTACCACAGCTCCCAGCCGTGGCCATTCCCGTCGGCGCTGATGCTCGGCTTCATGGCGGAGGCCGTCTCGGACGAAATCTGCCTCAACGATGGCGAACTCGAGGACGCGCGCTGGTTTACGCGTGATGAACTCGCATCGGGCAGCGTCGGCCTGCCGTTTCGCATCTCGATTGCGCGGCGGCTGGTCGACCATTTCATCAACGGCGGCTGACGATGTGCCTGATCGCACTCAGTGTCGGGCAGCATCCTGACCTCCCGCTGATCGTCGCCGCGAACCGCGACGAATTTCACGCGCGGCCGACTGCCGCCGCGCACTGGTGGAGCGATCCGCCGGACGTACTGGCGGGCCGCGACCTGCAGGCCGGCGGCACCTGGCTGGCCGTGAGCCGGTCGGGCCGCTTCGCAACGGTCACGAATTTTCGCGACGCGCAACCGCCCGAACCGCACCATCGTTCGCGCGGGCACCTCGTCATGGATTTCGTCGCCGGCGAGCTGGCCCCGGGCGATTACCTCGCGTCCGTCGACGAGGACGCCTATGCCGGCTTCAACCTGATCGCCGGCACCACCGAAGAGATCGCGTACCTGTCGAACCGCGAACCAGGCATGCGCGTTCTGGCCCCCGGGACCTACGGGCTCAGCAATGCACTGCTCGACGGCCCCTGGCACAAGGTCGAGGCCAGCCGGGACAGGCTGGCCGGACTGGTCGATTCCGATTCCATCGACGAGGCCAGCTTGATGCAGCTCATGAGCGATCGCGAGAAAGGCCCGGCGGACGAGGCCGAGGCCGGGCGCCTCGACTTCGACACCGCGCATGCCATTACGGCGCCGTTCATCGTGCTGCCCGATTACGGCACGCGCTGCACGACGGTCGTGCTGGCCGGCGCCGACGGCCGCTGGCAATTCGCGGAACGGCGCTTCGACGCGGCCGGCAACGTCACCGGAGAGTCACGGTTTACGTTCCGCGTATGATCCTCCAGCAGGCCGCTTTGGCGCCATATTTCCTCGCCTTATCAGACAGTTAGGGTTATAATACTGTATGTAAAACCAGTATCCCTGAATCGAGGCCAACGTCATGCTTTCTGTCGCTGCCATCCACCCTGAACCCCCGTCACCGCTCGCCGAAGCCGAGCGCCTCGGCGAGGAAATCGCCGAACTCTGCGCCTATCTTACTGTCGCCAAGGCCCACCTGCTGGC
>JBFGYM010000136.1:0-6790 GCA_041587435.1 Woeseiaceae bacterium | reverse complement strand
CGATCGCGACGCGCAACCTCGAAGACGTGGCCACGGCGATGATTCGCATCGGCGAGCTGACGGGGCACGAGGCGACGGCGCAGGCCGCCGCCGGGCGGTTCTCGTCGGCCCTGGAAACGCTGCGCGCCAGGTACGAGGCGGCGGAGCCGATCGACGTGTTCTTCCAGGTCTCGACGCGTCCCCTTTACACAGTCAATCGCGAGCACTTCATCAGTGAGATCATCGAATTGTGCGGCGGGCGCAACGTTTTCGGGGATGTCGTCCGGTTTGCGCCGGCGGTGTCGGTGGAGGCCGTCCTGAGCCGCGACCCCGAGGTCATGCTCGCAGGCACCAACCTCGGCGACGACGCATTCGACCAATGGTCGCGGTGGCCTTCGCTCGCCGCCGGCCGCTATGGCAACCAGTTCCTGTTGCCCGACGAGACGATCGGGCGCCCGTCACCCCGGCTGGCGCTGGCGGCCGAGTCGGTCTGCCTGGCGCTCGAGCAGGCGCGGGCGAACCGCGCGAAGGCCGGATGAGCACGGCGATCCGGCAGGCGCGCGCATCCGACTTCCCGGTCGTGCGGGGCCTGCTTGCGGCCGCCGACCTGCCGGTCGACGATTTCGCGCCGGAGCACCTCGTGTTCGTCGGCGAAGCGGGCGGCACACCGGTCGGCGGCATCGGCCTCGAAGCCCTCGGTGACATCGGCTTGCTGCGTTCGCTGGTGGTGGCGCGGCAGTCGCGGTCGTCGGGGCTCGGCGGGCGACTCGTCGCCGCACTCGAGGACGAGGCGCGGTCGAGGGGGATCCGGGAATTGTGGCTGCTGACAATCGACGCGGACGCGTATTTCAGGGGGCTCGGGTACGAAGTCCGGCATCGCGGCGACGCACCCGCGGGGATTCGCGGCACGGCCGAGTTCAGCGGACTGTGCCCCGGTACAGCGGTTCTGATGAGCAAGGACCTGGCAAGCTCGGCGACAGTTTAGGTGACAGTTACCTTTTTCTAATGGCCCGTCGGGCCGACCGAAACGGCAGTGGCCGGGCGAAAAAGGTAACTGTCACCTAAACTGAACTGTCACCTGACTGTCTACGTGCGATCGCGGTTCCACAGCACTTCCTGCCCCGATTCGGCGCGTGCGAGCACGCGCGCCACGACGAACAGCAGGTCCGACAGGCGGTTGAGGTAGCGGATCGATTCGGGCCGCACGGTTTCGCTCTCGGCCAGCGTGATGACGCGGCGCTCCGCCCGCCGCACGATCGTGCGGGCGAGGTGGCAGGCTGCCGCCGATCGGCCGCCGCCCGGCAGGATGAATTCCTTGAGCCGCGGCAGGTCGGCGTTGAAACCGTCGAGGTCCGCCTCGAGCCGGTCGATGAACGTCTGCGTTATCGCGGCGTGCCCCGGTATGCACAGTTCGCCGCCGAGCTCGAACAGGTCGTGCTGCACTTCGGTCAGGCACTCGCGAACATTGTCCGGAACGGCGTCGCCGGCAAGCACGAGTCCGATCGCGCTGTTGGCTTCGTCGACGGTGCCGTACGCCTCGACACGGGCACTGTCCTTGGACGTGCGGCTGCCGTCGCCGAGTCCCGTCGTGCCGTCGTCGCCCGTGCGCGTGTAGATCTTGCTGAGTCGATTGCCCATGGCGCGACCTTAGGTAAGTGCGCTTGTTTCTGCAAGCCGATGCCGCCATAGTTCGCCCGGTGAAGCAGTTCGACGAAAACACGGCGTCGGCGTTCCTGCGCACGGCGCTGGCGGCGGCCCGCAAGGCCGCGGATATCAGCCGCGCCTACTACGCCGGCAATTTCACGGTGACAACCAAGGCCGACCTGACGCCGGTCACGCAGGCCGACGTCGAATGCGAACAGGCCATTCGTGACCTCATCCTCGCCGAGTTTCCGGATCACGGCTTTTACGGCGAAGAAACGGGTCGCACGCAGGCCGACGCGGATCACCTGTGGCTCGTCGACCCGATCGACGGCACCAAGGGCTTTGTGCGGCAGTACCCGTTCTTTTCGACGCAAATCGCGCTGATGCACCGCGGCGAGATCGTCCTCGGCGTGTCGAGCGGCACGATGATGGACGAGCTGGCGTGGGCAGAGAAGGGACGCGGCGCCTGGCTGAACGGCAATGCCCTGACGATCAGCGATCTCGACGACCCCGACCGTGCGGCGGTCTCGGTCGGCAACCTGAAGTCGCTCGCGGCCTGCGACGGCTGGGCGTCACTCGGAAAGATCGTGCAACGCGCGGACCGCATTCGCGGTTACGGCGATTTCTATCACTATCACCTGCTCGCGGCCGGCAAGATCGAGGCGGTCATCGAGTCGGACGTCAACATCCTCGACATTGCAGCGCTGTCGATCATCGTGACCGAAGCCGGCGGCGTCTTTACCGACCTGAACGGCGGCAAGGTCGATCTCGGAATCCGCTCGGTCCTGGCGGCGAATCCCTCGCTGCACGCGAAGTACCTCGAGCTGTTGCGCGGTTACGTCGCCTGAGGCGAGTCCGACGCGACGAACAGGCGCATCGATCGCCAGTCCACGGCCTCCATCGTCGTTGCGTACAGTTCGGTCAGGCGCCGTTCGTCGAGCACCTCCGTCGTCGCGCCGAGATCCCAGCGCCCGTCGCCGTACAGCAGCAGGCAGCGATCGGCGAAACGCACGGCCAGGTTGACGTCGTGCAGGCTAGCGACGACCGCCGCACCCGCGTCGGCCCTTGCCCGGAACAGGCGCAGGGCGTCGAGCTGGTGCTGCGGGTCGAGGTGGTTGGTCGGTTCGTCGAGCAGGTAGACATCGGGCTGTTGCGTCAGTACCTGTGCGATGGCCAGCCGCCGCCGCTCGCCGCCCGACAGCGTCAGTACGTCGCGCTGCTCGAGCGCATCGAGATCGACCGCGGCCAGCGCGGCGCGGCCGATGGCGAGGTCGTCGCCGGACTCCCACTGGAAGCGCCCGATGTGCGGATGACGGCCGATCATGGCCGTGTCCAGGACGGTCGCCGGGAAGATGTCGTCGACATGTTGCGGCAGCAGGGCGAGTCGGCGGGCGATCGCTTGCCGGCGGGACCTGAAGGCGTCGTCATCGCCCACACGAACGCTGCCGCGCGCGGCGTCACGGAGTCCGGCCAGCGTGTGCAGCGTCAGCGATTTGCCGACGCCGTTCTGGCCGAGAATGGCGAGCACCTCGCCGCCGGCGACGTCGAACGACAGCGCCTCGACGAGCGTGCGCCCCGCAACCTCGACACGCAGGTCGCGGCAGGAGAAGAGGGAGGGCGGGGCGGCACTCATGCGCCGAGCCTAGCCGAAGGCGTGCGGCAGAGAAAGCTGGCTCAGTCGATGAGCCTGATCTCGCTGGCCGTCAGCGGGCCGATGACGACGTATTTCAGGCTCTTCGGAATGACCGAGTCGTTCTCGGCGAGCGCGATGCGGCCGCCCATGATCTCGGCATAGCGCTGGGGATACAGCGGCTTGCGCCCGGGCTCCGCGATGCCGTCGGGTCCGACGGGATGGCCGTCGTACGGACTGTACTTGTCGGTCGCGCCGAGCGTGTGCAGGAACTCGTGCGCGATGACGACGTTGTTCGTGCCGCCGTGGCGCCGGCTCGCATAGCCGTTGACGATGCCAACCATGCCCTTCTGCAGGCCGACCGAGTTTTCGAGCGTCACGGCGAGGTCCGGGCGGTGGTAGCGCACGAAGATGCGAACGTCGGGTTCGATGGCGTCCTGCGCGTCGGTCACCGAGCTCGCCCACCAGCGCATCCTGAGCGACCACATCATCACCGACAGAACGTTCGGCTCGGCGGGCAGCTCCGGCGGCTGCTCCAGGACGGGCTTGCCGAGTTCGATGCGTACGGGACGCGCGATGCTGCGCGCGTAGCGTGCCGTCTCGCGCGCGATGAATGCCTCGATGCCCTCGAAATCGTCGCTGTCGAGACCGGCGATGTAGTTTGCGGCCGCGTCGCTGCCGTCCGCGTTGATCGGGTAGATCTTGACCCACAGGCTGTTGTTCCAGTCCGTGCTGCGAGCCTGCGTCAGCAGCTGGCTGACCGCGACGAACAGCAGAACGAGAAGCAGTATCGAGATGCGAATGGCCTTGAGCATCGCTGCCCTCGGTAATGGATTACCCGGTCACAGGGCCGGGGCACGCCTTGCTCCCGTAGCTTGCTCGAAGGCGTAGGCAATCTCTATGAGCTGCTTCTCATTCCACGCTTGTCCCATGAACGACAGGCCGACCGGCAATCCGGCCACGAAGCCTGCCGGAACCGTAATGTTGGGGTAGCCCGAGATGGCGGCGAGCGACGAGTAGCCGATGTGAAACGTGTCGCCGTTGACGTGGTCGATCATCCAGGCGGGACCGTTGCTCGGCGCCACCAGCGCATCGAGGCCGTGCTTCTCCATCGTGCCGTCGATGCCGTCGCGCGCGATGCGCCGGCCGGTGGCCAGCGCCTCGAGGTACGCCGCGTCGGTCAGGGGCCCTTTCTCCTCGGCGGCGAGGAATCGCTCCTGGCCGAAATGGGGCATGACCGTTGCGGCATGGCTTTCGTTGTAGGCAATCAGTTCGGCCAGCGACGTGAACGGCGCCCCGGAGGCGGCAAGGTAGGCACCGAGATCCGCCTTGAATTCGAACAGCAGGACCTCGTAGGAAGCATCGCCCATGCCCGTCGTATCGATCTCGATGTCATCGATGATCTCGGCGCCCTGGGCGCGCAGCGTATCGATCGCGGTGTCGTACAGCGCTTCGACCGCGGGGTTGGTGCCGGCGCCGTAGAAGTCGCGTATGACACCGATGCGCTTGCCGGCGAGGCCGTCGGCGGTCAGGTTGGCCGAGTAGTCATGGTGAACCTCGGCGTCCTTCGTCGCCGGGTCGTTGTCGTCGACGCCGGTCATCGCCGTCAGCAGCATGGCCGCGTCGCGCACCGTTCGCGCCATCGGGCCCGCCGTGTCCTGGCTGTGCGCGATCGGGATGATCCCGCTGCGGCTGACGAGTCCCAGCGTCGGCTTGATGCCGACGATGCCGTTGATGCCCGAAGGACAGATCACTGAGCCGTTGGTTTCGGTCCCGACGGCAACGACCGCGAGGTTGGCCGCCACGGCCACGGCCGACCCGCTCGACGATCCACAAGGCGTGCGCGCCGTGTCGTAGGGATTGACGGTTTGCCCCCCGACGCTGCTCCAGCCGCTCGAGGAGCGCGTCGAGCGGAAATTGGCCCATTCGCTGAGGTTTGCCTTGCCGAGGATGACGGCGCCGGCGTCGCGCAGCCGCTTGACGACGAAGGCGTCCTCGGGCGGAACGTGTGCGGCCAGCGCCAGCGAGCCGGCGCTGGTGTGCATCGCATCCGCCGTGTCGATGTTGGCCTTCAGGACGACCGGGATGCCGTGCAGCGGTCCGCGCGGCCCGGAGGACCGCCACTCGTCGTCGAGCGCGCGCGCAATCGTACGTGCGTCGGGGTTGATCTCGATGATCGAATTCAGGGACGGACCCGAGCGATCGACCGCATCGATGCGTTGCAGGTACCAGTCGACGAGTTCCTCGGAGGTCAGCTCGCCGCGCTGCATCTGGTCGTGCAGGTCGGCGATGCCGGCCTCGGTCAAGTCGCGCTCGTTACCCGTGCAAGCGGCGAGCAGTAACAGGACAGCGGTCAGCCAGAATATACGCATGGTCTACTCCGGTTTGCGGAAACGCAGCACAAAGCGGTCTGTCTGGCCGCGCAGTTCCGGGTCGAAAGCGATGCGCTCGTAATCGTCATCGGGATTGCGCAGCAGGTCGCTCTGCGCCTCCAGTTCGAAACCCGCTTTGCCCATCTCCTCGATGACGATCGCGGGATCGATGCGGTGCGTCGTGCCGCCGGTCTCGCGCGGTGCTCCCGCGGCCGCGTAATGGTCCACGATGCCGACGATGCCGCCGGGCCGCAGAGCGTCGAAGAACTCGCCGAGCATGCGGTCCAGGTCGATCGCCGCCCAGCCGATGTCGAGGTCGACGTAGTAGAAATCGTGAAACGAGAGGACGAGCATGATGGCATCCAGGGACTCGGGGTCGAGCGACAGCGCGTTGTTCTCGGCCATCAATATCTCGGCGTTCGGCAAACGGCCCCCGAGGTAGCGCATGGCGAATTCGTCGCCGACGAAATTCAGGTAGGCCTCGTTGGAGTGTGCGATCACGCGACCCGAGTCGCGGACGACGTAGGTCAGGATCTCGGTGTAATAGCCGCCACCCGAGAACATGTCGAGCACGGTCATGCCGGGGCGAATGCCGACGAATTCGAGCACCTCGGCGGGTTTGCGCCCTGCGTCGCGCGCACGGTCCTGCGCGGAACGCGCCTCGTGAGCCACGGCCGCGACGTAGATCGACTCCGCGGGTGTATCCGCAACCGTCGGCGCCGGCACTCCGTCGCCCGCCTGTTGCCCGCAGGCCGCCAGGCTGCAGGCCGACAGGATCAGTAGCAGGTTCTTCATCGCCGTCCCCCATTCGCTTGCCCGACATTCTAGCCAAAGAAAAAGCCCCGCGGCGTTAGCGGCGGGGCCAATTTCTCTTTTTTATCAAAAGAGGTAACTGCGAATCAGGCAACCGGTGACAGAGTGTTTCTTATTCTTATGGGATCTAAATCTTTTTGTTTTTGTAGTTATTGTTCTTCTGGCGTCTAAATCCTGTTTCCGACCGGTGTACGTACCCGAACGCAGCTACACTTCGCTTGGGCACGATATTCAAAGCAAGACCTGTGCCAACGGCCCATGGCGCGACACAAATTCAAGGGTTTAACGATCGGTCAATGCAAATCCTTCGCACCCGCGATCGCGTTTTGTAAAAAACCCCGACGTTTTCGGG
>JBFGYM010000135.1:0-6829 GCA_041587435.1 Woeseiaceae bacterium | reverse complement strand
GTGCCGGCCGCGACGACCTCCACCTCGCCGAGCTGGTTCTGCACGTGGCCCGTTACACCGTGCCAGCGTGCGAGGCGGTAGACGAAAGGACGAAAGCCGACGCCCTGCACGTGCCCCTGCAGGCGGACGCGTTTCGCGACCGTGCTGCCGACATGGACGGCCGCCTCAGCCACTCGCGGCGTCCTTGCGCCCTTCCCATACGTTGTCGCGCAGCCCGGCCGACCACCAGATCCGGCAGGCGCCCTCGTCGGACACCATGCACGGGCCGATCGGTTTGCGCGGCGTGCAGGCGGCGCCGTAGAGACGGCACTGGTTCGGGTAGATCTTGCCGAGCACGACGCGCGCGCAATCGCAGCCCGGCGGCATTTCGCCCACGCGCTTGCGCGAAACGTCCGCGTAGGAGCGGAAGTGCCGGCGCGCATCGTGCGCGGCGAAGGCCTCGCGCAGCGCAAAACCCGACTTCGGGATGATGCCGATGCCGCGCCAGTTCGCGTCGACGACGTCCATGACCTCGTCGAGCTGCGCCCGCGCGACGGCATTGCCGCCCGGGTGCACGGCCTGCGGATAACAGTTGTCGAGGAAATGGCGGCCGTCGCGCAGCTGGCGCAGGACCGAGTACATGGCGGCCAGGATCGATTCCGGCGTGAAGCCGGCGACCGCCGCCGGGATGTCGTGGTCGCGCACGACGAACTCCCACTCCTCCGGGCCCATGACCGTGGACACGTGGCCGGGCGCCACGAGCGCGTCGAAGCCCGGCGTCCCGGAATCGAGCAGCATCGCGACCGCGGGCCAGGTCAGGCGGCCCGACAGCAGCACCAGCAGGTTGTCCGGCGCGCCCTCGGCCAGCATCGCCGCCACCGGCGCCGTGGTCGTCTCGAACCCGGCCGCAAAGAACACGACCTTGCGGGACGGATCGGCAGCGGCAATCCGCACGGCCTCGGTCGGCGAGGCGATCGGCCGGATATCGGCGCCCGCCGCCCTGGCCTGCTCGAGCGAGCGCGGCTCCCGTTTGGGCACGTTGACGGGCACGCGCAGCATGTCGCCGAACGCGACGAGCGTGACGTCCTCGTGCAGAGCAACCTGGATCGCCTCGTAGACGTCCTCCTCGGGACAGATACAGACCGGGCAGCCCGGGCCCGGCACGAGTTCGACGTTGCCCGGGATGACCGAGCGCAGGCCCGCTAGCGAGATCGAGCGCTCGTGGCCGCCGCAGACGTTCATGATGCGCAGCGGACGGTCGAAGTCGAGACCGCGCAATGCCTCCAGCCAGTCGGCGGCGCCGCGGGCCATCAGGCGGCCCCGGCCGTGACGCCGGCGCTGCGGACCTCCGCAAGCCTGGCGCGCAGCCAGTCCAGCCAGGTGGCCATGCCGTCGCCCCGGCGTGCCGAGACCTGGAACATCGGGGCGGTGCTCGCGAGATGCCGCAGGCAGGTTTCGGCAAATGCCGGGTCGAAGTCGTCGAGCACCGGCAACAGGTCGGCCTTGCTGATCAGGACGAGGTCGGCCGCGCGGAACATGACCGGGTACTTGGCCGGTTTGTCGTGCCCTTCGGGCGTCGACAGCAGCGCCACGTTGGCGTACTGCCCGAGGTCGAAGCTCGCCGGGCAGACGAGGTTGCCGACGTTTTCGATGAAGACGATGTCGACGCCGTCGGTGTCGAGATCGTGCAGCGCGTCGTGCACCATGTGGGCATCGAGATGACAGGCGCTGCCCGTGCTGATCTGCACGGCCGGCACTCCCTTGCGGCGCATGCGCTCGGCGTCGTTCTCGGTCTCGAGGTCGCCTTCGATGACGGCGATGCGAAGCTCGTCGCCGAGCGCATCGACGGTCGCCTCCAGCAACGCGGTCTTGCCCGCACCGGGCGACGACATCAGGTTGACGGCGAGTGCATTGTGCCGCAGGAAATGCTCGCGATTGTGCGCCGCCTGGTGATCGTTCGCGTCGAGCAACCCCTGCAGTACCTCGACGGACTCGTGGCCGACCAGGTGTTCGTTGCCGGGTGTGACGTTACATCCACACGTATCGCACATGACGTTTCCCCTTTCAGATCTGCGCCAGCAGCTCGTCGAAGGCTGCCCAGGAGTCGGCGGCCTCCTCGGCCGAGACTTTCTGTATCGCATAGCCGAAGTGCACGAGCACGTTGTCGCCGATCGCGACGCCTTCGTGCTGCAGCAAGAACAGGCTGACCTCGCGCTCGATGCCCTTGGCCTCGCACGTGCACTGGTAGCCGTCGATTGCTGTTATTCTCATGGGCACGGCAAGGCACATACGCGGTCTTCCCAATACATATCACGTGTTACTAATATACTAGAACGGGACGGAATTCGGGAGCGTGGATAGCAGCGTGCCGGTAAGTACAATCGCTTACTGCGAATTGCGCAAACAATGCTAGGTACATGAGAGTTTCAGGGAATCTTCTCGCTATCGCGGTCCTGGCCGTGGCCGTGGCCGTCTCGGCGCCGGCGACGAGCGACGTGCCGCCCGTCGTCGCGGTCTGCAAGGCCTGCCACGACGTGGACGGCTCCGGCGTCGGCAAGCGCAACGTACCCATCATCGCCGGTATTCCGCCGGTGCACATCGAAGAAGCGCTGTATGCGTACAAGGATGGCGCGCGACAGTGCCGCATCGAGCCCGTCATGTGCGATACGGCGGCACTGCTCAGTGACGACGACGTCGCCGACCTGGCCGGTTACTACGGTGCCCTGCCGCGCTACTCCCACGCGACGACCTTCAACGAGGAACTCGCCGACAAAGGGCGTCAACTTCATGAGCGCCTGTGCTCTCGCTGCCACGTGCCGCCGGACGATCCCGAAGTCGCGCACGTCCCCGGCTATCCGCTGCACGGCCAGCGCGCCGACTACCTGCAGTACGCGCTCGAGGCTTACCTCGACGGCACACGCGAGAACCTGCTCACCGACATGGAAGAAAAACTGCAACAGCTCGGGGACGGCGACGTCGAAGCGCTCGTCCATTACTATATTAGTTACTGATTCCGAGGGGTCACCGATGATTTACCGTGCAGTCACGGCGGCGCTGGTCGCCTGTTCCTTCCTTGCGGCCGGCGCCCGTGCCGAGGTGACGCTGATTCACGCGGGCGAACTGCTCGCCGTGCCCGGCCAGGCGCCGCAACCCGGCATGACGGTCATCGTCGAGGACGGCCGCGTTACGGGCGTCCAGCAAGGCTACGCCGACGTCGACGGCGCGACGGTCATCGATCTCCGGAATCACTTCGTGTTACCCGGGCTCATGGACATGCACGTGCACCTGCAGAGCGAACTCGGACCGGAAAACGATCGGGACCAGCTCAAGATGTCGCGCCAGCTCGTGCAAATGCGCAGCCTGCATTTCGCGATGAACACGCTGCGTGCAGGATTCACGACCGTGCGCGACGTCGGCTCGTCAGAACAGGAGATGTACGCGCTGCGCGATGCGATCAACGCCGGCTGGGTCGACGGCCCCCGCATCATTGCCGCGGGCGGCGTCGGCATCACAGGCGGACACGCCGACATCAGCGGCGTCAGCCCCGACCTGATGGCGCACTGGACGTCGCAAAACGTCTGCGACGGCCCGTACGACTGCCGCCGCGCCGCGCGCAACGTCATCAAGTACGGCGGCGACCTGATCAAGATCACCTCCACGGGCGGAGTCATGACGCAACGCGAGACGGGCACGGGACAACAGATGGAGATGGACGAACTCCGGGAGGTCGTGCGCGCCGCCGCCCGCATGGGCCGCAAGGTCGCGTCGCACGCACACGAGGAGGACGGCATCGTCGCGGCGCTCGAGGCCGGTGTCGCGAGCATCGAGCACGGCACCTACACGGGACCGCGAGCCATCCGGCTGTTCAGGGAAACCGGTGCCTATCTCGTGCCGACGCTGCTGGCCGGCAAGACAGTGGCAGCAGCCGCCGTCGAGTCGGATTTCATGCCGCAGTCCGTCAGGGACAAGGCTATCCGCGTCGGCAACGACATGGCGGGCAACTTCGAAAAGGCGCACAAAGCCGGCGTCAGGGTCGCGTACGGCACGGACAGTGGCATCTCGAGGCACGGCACCAACGCCCAGGAGGCCGTGCTGATGGTCGAAGCCGGCATGTCGGAAATGGACGTCATCGTTGCGGCAACGATCAACGCCGCCGATCTCGTCGACATGAGCGACAGGATCGGCACGATCGAAGTCGGGAAATTCGCCGACATCATCGCGGTTGACGGCTCGCCGCTCGACGACATCACCGAACTGCTCGACGTGGCCTTCGTGATGAAAGGCGGCAAGGTCTACAAACAATAAGCGTTATAAGATAGCCCGCCATGGCTACTAAACTGTCCACGAGTACCTTACGGATCGGCTATCGCTACCGCCCGTCCCGGCTCGCACCCGATTACGACGCCATCGTGATCGGATCCGGCATGGGCGGCCTGACCACGGCCGCCCTGCTCAGCGACCTCGGCCGCAAGGTCTGTGTGCTCGAACAGCATTACACGGCCGGCGGCTTCACGCATTCCTACGAACGCGCGGGCTACGAATGGGACGTCGGCGTCCACTATATCGGCGAGGTCGGTGCCCCGACACGGACGCGCAAGATGTTCGACTACCTGTCCGGCGGCCGACTCGAGTGGGCGCCGATGGACGACGAATACGACCGCTTCTACATCGGCGATCGCGTATACAACGCGGTCGCGGGCAAGCAGGCGTTCCGCGACAACCTCGTGCGCCAGTTCCCGGACGAGGAAGGTGCGATCGACGAATACCTCGCGCTGCTGAATCGTTCGGGCGGGGCGCTGACGGCGCTGGCCACGCGGCGCGCCCTGCCGAAACTGCAACGCACGGCGCTGGCGCCGATGCTCGCGTGGCAGATGCGCGGCGCCTATTCGCGGACGACCTGGGACGTCCTCAGCGAGCTGACCGACGACGAATACCTGATCGCGACGCTGTGCGGCCAATGGGGCGACATGGGGCTGCCGCCGAAGCGCTCGCCGTTCCTCGCCCATGCGATGATTGCACGCCATTACCTGTACGGGGGTTACTATCCCGTCGGCGGCTCTTGGCGCATCGCCGACACCATCATCCCGAAGATCCGGGCGGCGGGCGGCGAGGTGTTCACGTACGCCAGAGTCGACGAGATCCTGGTCGAGAACCGCAAGGTCGCCGGCGTCCGCATGAAAGACGGCCACAGGATCGACTGCGGCTGCGTCATCTCCTCGGCCGGGGTCGATAACACGTTCAATCACCTGCTGCCCGACGATGTCGTCGAACGCAGCGGCTACCGCCGGCACCTGCAGAACGTCGAACCGAGTTTCGCGCACCTCGGCGTTTACATCGGCCTGCAGGGCACGGCGGCCGAGCTCGGGCTGCCGCGCACGAACTTCTGGATTTACCCGTCGTCCGACTACGACGCCGCGCTGGATGATTTTCTCGCCCGGCCGGAGGCACCCTTCCCGATCGTCTACATTTCCTTCCCGTCGGCAAAAGACCCCGATTACGAGAATCGCCATCCGGGCACGTCGACGATCGAGATCGTCGCGCCGGCCCCTTACGCCTGGTTCGAGAAGTGGCGCGACGCGACCTGGGGAAAACGCGGCGATGACTACGAGGCGTTCAAGGACGAACTCGGGACCCGCCTGATGGAATATCTCTACGACAAGCTGCCGCAGCTACGCGGCAAGGTGGATTATTTCGAAGTGTCCACGCCCCTGTCCACGAACTGGTTCGGCGGCTACCAGCACGGGGAACTGTACGGGCTGGCCCATACCGGCGAGCGCCTGCAGCAGGACTGGCTTCGTCCGAAGACGACGATCGACGGACTCTGGCTAACCGGCCAGGACACGCTGACCTGCGGCGTCACGGGCGCCATGATGTCGGGCCTGATGACGACCATGAGCATGGTCGGCCCCCGCAAGATGAGCCCCCTGATGAAGCGGATCTACGGCTAGCCCGGCTTGACGTGCGTCACGAGCACGTCGCACGGCAAGTGGTCGAGCACGCGCGCCGCCGTGCTGCCAACGAGGCGCTGCTTGAGTTTCGACCGTGCCAGTGCGCCCATGACGACGAGGCTCGCGTTCTGCTGCCGGACGAAGGCGGGCAGCACTTCGTGCGCCCGTCCGGGCAAGAGATGCAGGGCGCTCGGCGGCACCTCGCATACCTCGCCCAGGATCTTCAGCGCTCGGTTGTGTTCGTCGCGGATCTTCTTGTCGATATCCTCGACCGGCAGTCTCTCGGGCTTGAAGGCCCACATTGCACGCGACCCGATCTCGTCGAGTCTTTGCATCGTGTGTACGACCTGCAGCGTACCGCCGCTCAGTTTCGTGACTTCACGTGCGATTTCGATAATGCGCTTGTCGAGGTGCGCCGGCTTGTCGTGTGCATGCACCGGGTCGACGGCGGCGACAACGACCGGTTTCTCCTTCCAGTCGACCGGCTTGACGAACCACAGCGGATACTCGAGATCGCGGATCAGGTCCCAGTCCGTGTCACTGAGTGATGCGCGCTCGGTCGGCGTGTGAAGGTGCGTGCCCTTTACGACGAAGGCCGGCTGGCGTGCCGCCGCCTCGCGCCGGATGACGTCCGCGACGTGCTTGTTGGTCGATCGATTGGCCTCGACGCGTACACCCGACGCCTGGACCTTCGCCAGCAGGCTGGCGAGCGCTTTTTCCTGGAATTCGCGAATGCTGTCGGCGATGTTCTGCGACTCGAGCAGGTAGACGTAGCTCTCGCCGAGGAAGTCGGTCGTCGGGTCGCTGACCAGCAAGTGCAGGTTGTCGCCCATCAGTTTCGCAAGCCAGGTGGCGCGCGCGACGACCTGCTCGGGGTAATTGTCGAACTCGACGACGCAGAG
>JBFGYM010000134.1:0-6848 GCA_041587435.1 Woeseiaceae bacterium | reverse complement strand
TCTGCCGCGTTGCCTCGATGAAGTCGATGCCGTAGCTCGCGTGTTCCTCGATGCCGGTGGCGACGGCGAAGATGTTGGGATCGAATATGATGTCGGCCGGATCGAGGCCGACCTCTTCGGTCAGCACCCGGTAGGAGCGCCGGCAGATCTCGACTTTACGCTCGATCGTGTCTGCCTGGCCCTGCTCGTCGAAGGCCATGACGATCACCGCCGCGCCGAAGTCGCGACAGAGCCTGGCCTGCTCGATGAACGCTGCCTCGCCTTCCTTGAGGCTGATCGAGTTGACGATCGCCTTGCCCTGCACGCATTTCAGCCCGGCCGTGATGACCGACCACTTCGACGAGTCGATCATGATGGGCAACCGCGCGACGTCGGGCTCGGACGCAATGAGATTCAGGAAAACGACCATCGCCCGCTCGGAGTCGAGCATGCCCTCGTCCATGTTGACGTCGATGATCTGCGCGCCGTTCTCCGCCTGCTGGCGCGCGACCGCGACGGCGGACGCATAGTCGTCGGCCTCGATCAGCTTTCGAAATATCGCCGAGCCGGTGACGTTGCAGCGCTCGCCGACGTTGACGAACAGGTCGTCCGGGCCGATGTTGAAGGCCTCGAGCCCGGACAGACGGCACCTGACCGGCAGCGTCGGCACGCCGCGCGGCGCCCGCCCGCGCACGGCTTGTGCCAGCGCGCGAATGTGCTCGGGCGTGGTCCCGCAGCAACCGCCCACCAGGTTGACCAGCCCGCTTTCGGCGAACTCGCCGACGACGGCGGCCATGGTCTCGGGCTGCTCGTCATACTCGCCGAACTCGTTCGGCAGGCCCGCATTCGGGTGCGCGCTGACCCGCGTGTCGGCGACCCGCGCGAGTTCCGCCACGTAGGGCCGCAGCTCGCTCGCGCCCAGCGCGCAGTTGAGACCGATCATGAACGGCCTCGCGTGGCGCACCGAGTTCCAGAATGCCTCGGTCGTCTGCCCGGACAGCGTGCGCCCGGAAGCATCGGTGATCGTGCCCGAGATCATGATCGGCAGCTCGGCGCCGGTGGCGCGGAAGCTCTCGAGGATGCCGACGATCGCCGCCTTTGCATTCAGCGTATCGAAGATCGTCTCGACCATCAGGAAGTCGGCGCCGCCCTCGGCCAGCGCAGTCGCGGCCTCTGCGTAGGTCGCAACCAGGTCGTCGAAGCGCACGTTGCGGTAGCCGGGGTCGTTGACGTCCGGCGAGATCGACGCCGTGCGGTTGGTCGGCCCCAGGACGCCCGCTACCCAGCGCGGCATTCCCGTTCGTTCACTGGCCGCGTCCGCACAGCTCCTCGCGAGGCGCGCCGCCGCCGCATTCAGTTCCCCGACCAGGCCCTCCATGCCGTAGTCCGCCATCGACGGCGCGTTGGAGTTGAAAGTGTTGGTCTCGATGATGTCTGCGCCCGCATCGAGGAACTGGTCGTGGATATCACGGATCAGGCCGGGCCGCGTAATCGAGAGCAGGTCGTTGTTACCCTTCAGATCCTGTTTCCAATCCGCGAAGCGTTCCCCGCGGTAATCGTCTTCGCCGAGCCGGTACGACTGGATCATGGTCCCCATCGCGCCGTCGAGCAGCAGGATGCGCTCCTCGAGCGCCGCCATCAAAAACCTGATTCTGTCGTCGCGCTGCATGGCTGCTCCCTCAGTCCGCTGCCGCGTCCGGGCGCACGCCGAGCGCATGGCATATGGCGTAGGTCAGCTCCGACCGGTTCAGAGTGTAGAAATGAAATTCTTCGATGCCTTCCCTCTGCAGTGCGCGAACCTGTTCGATAGCGACGCTGGCCGCGATCATCTTGCGCGTCGGCTCGTCATCGTCCAGCCCCGCGAAGCGCTCGCGCAGCCAGTCGGGAATGCTCGCCCCGCACATCGCCGCGAAGCGCTCCAGCTGCGGGAAGCGCGTAATCGGCAGTATCCCGGGCACGATCGACGAGTCGATGCCCGCGGCGGTGCAGCGGTCGCGAAAACGCAGGAAACAATCGACGTCGAAGAAAAACTGCGTGATCGCCCGCGATGCGCCGGCATCCAGCTTGCGCTTCAGGTTGTCGAGATCGAATTGTGCGCTCGGCGCCTCCGGGTGAACCTCCGGGTAGGCGGCCACCGAGATATCGAAGTCCGCGATCCGGGCCAGCCCGGCCACGAGATCCGCGCCGTAAGCGTAGCCGCCCGGGGTCGGCCGGTAGGCGCCGCTGCCCTTCGGGGCGTCGCCGCGCAGCGCAACCAGGTGGCGCACACCCATGTCCCAGTAATCCTGCGCGATCTCGTCGATCTCGGCGCGGGTCGCGCCGACGCAGGTCAGGTGCGGCGCCGCGGTCAGGTCGGTCTCGGAAACGATGCGTTCGACGGCGGCGTGCGTGCGCTCGCGCGTCGAGCCGTCCGCACCGTAGGTCACCGACACGAAGCGGGGCTTCAGGACGGCAAGGCGCTCTATCGACTCCCACAGCATCGCCTCCATCTTCTCACTGTTCGGCGGGAAGAACTCGAACGATACCGCCGGCCCCGTCTTGTTGTCGCTGCTCATGGCTGGATGTCCTTCCCGGTCAGGCCGCCGCGACGGCGCTGCCCGCTTCGGTCGCGACCGCCAGCAGCCAGACCGGCGCCGCTTCCGGTATCGGGCGGGGCGGCGACAGGCGCAGTTCGGTCGCCGCGGCCCACCCCGAGAATTGCTCGCCGAGTTGCGCGGCCGACGCCCCGTCGGTTCTCGACAGCAGCAGGATGCGCCCGCCCGGGCGGAGCAGCCGGCGCGCCTCCAGCAGCGCCTGCTGCGGCTCGGCGGATTCGTTCAGCACGTCATCGAGGATGATCGTGTCGAAAGCAGCATCCTCGAACGGCAGCGCGTGCATGTCGCCCTGTCGCAACGTGCAATTCGGCAGGCCGGCCAGCAGGATCTCGGCGCGGGCCAGGCGACGCGCACCGGCATCGACGTCGACACCGACGACACGGTGTGCCCGCGACGCAAGCAACTTCAGCAGCCGTCCCTGGCCGCAGCCGACGTCGAGCAGGTCACCCAGGGGGCGGGCCAGCGTCAGTTCGAGCAGGGCACGGTGCAGCAGGCGATCTTCGGCAGTAGCGGGCGCCGGGCCATCGACCGCGCGCTGCCGGCGCAGGCGCTCGAGATCGGCGTCGAACTGCGGCTCCGCGTCGGGCAGCAGCGCCAGCAGGCGCCGGCGCATCCCGGCCTGCCCGCCGCGGGCCGGGACCCGGTAGTAGACGAAGTGGCCGTCTCGAAAGCGCTCGAGCCAGCCGGCACCGCACAGTGCTTTCAGGTGTTGCGATACGCGCGGCTGGCTCAGCCCGACCACGGCCGTCAGTTCGGAAACGCTGCACTCGGCCTGCGAGCACAGCGCCACGATCCGCATCCGCACCGGGTCGGCCAGCGCCTTGAGACGCGCCAGCAGCTGTTCTGTCCTGACGTCCATATAAAAATATAACGATTTTTTTATATTTACCGACCCTTAGTCTACAACACCAATCCCCTCGCGACCACTGCCACCCCTCCAGACCCCGGTCGGCGCCGCGCCGTCCTCGATCAGCCGTGTCGAATCGGCGCCGATCGCGGCGAATATCTCCCTCGCGCCTGATGGCGCTTCGCGAGATTTCCCCGCACTCGTCGCCCCGCTCCTGTGCGCGGACCAACGGCTCGCGGGCGAGATGTTTGTTGGCGAGACATAAAGCGAGCGTAGCGAAGCAGTCCGCCAACAAAGCATGTCGACCGCGAGCGTTGTCGCGGGCGCCGGAACACGAAGGTGGTAGCGACGGCTCGGATATCGTTTGCGGCTCTACTGGACCGAATCGGTGCCGGCGACGACGTTGTCCGCGAACAGGCGCTCGACATCGACGGCATCGAAGTGTCGGCGCCGCCCGCAATACTCGCAGGTGACATCGATGGCACCGCGTTCGGCGAGCGCCTCGCGCGCCTCGGCTTCGCCGAGCATCTTCAGGACGTCCTCTGTGCGGCGCGCCGAGCAGCGGCAGCGAAAACTCACCCGACGTCGCCGGTATACACGCACGTCGTCCTCGGCGAACAGGCGGCCGACCAGCGGCAGGCCGCCGCCGTCGGCGAAGTCCCCGCAGGTCAGCGTCGCCGCGACGAAACGCAGGCGCTTCCAGTCGTCCTCGTCGATGCTCTGTCCCGGAACCTGCTGCAGCAGCACGCCGCCGGCCATCGTTTCGTTGGCGACTAGCATGATGTGGGTCGGCACCTGTGCGGAACGCGCGAAGTAGTGCTCGAGGCTTTTTGCGAGCGACTCGTCACTGACTTCCACGATGCCCTGGTAAGGGCGCTCGCCGGCGTCGATCGTCACCGCACAAACCGCGTCGCGGGTCAGTTCGCCGAACGAGCTCGTCGATTCCTGCATCGACGCGACGGCCATGCCGCGCACCTCGAACTTGCTGGTGCACTGTACCACCAGCATCTCCAGACCCCTGCCGCGCTGGATCTGCAGCGTGATGGCGCCGTTGAACTTCAGGCTCTGGGCGATGAGCGCCGTCGCCGCCGCGGCATGACCCAGCGTTTCGGTCACCAGCGCGTCGTAGTCGTGGTCGCGCAGCATGCGCCGCCAGGAGCGCGACATGTGAATCAGAGAGCCGCGCACCGGCATCGACTCGAATCCGAAGGGCGTGATGCTGTCGGCCGACACGTCAGCCGCCGAGCTTGGCTTTCAGTATCCGGTTGACCTGTCCGGGGTTGGCCTGGCCGCGCGTTTCCTTCATCACCTGGCCGACGAAATAGCCGATCAGCTTTTCCTTGCCGGCCCGATACTCGGCCACCTGGCCCGGGTTGGCCTCAATGACGCGGTCGACGACCGCCTCGATCGCCGAGCTGTCGGTGATCTGCTTCAGACCGCGCGACTCTATGATGTCGTCCGCGGATCCGCCGTCCGTCCACATGGCTTCGAAAACCTGCTTGGCGATCTTGCCGGAGATCGTGTTGTCCTGGATACGCGTCAGGAGCCCGGCGAGGTCCGCGGCGCTCACCCTGCTGCCGTCGATGTCGATGCCGTCCCGGTTGAGCGCGCCGGACAGCTCGCCGAGCACCCAGTTCGCGACCAGCTGCGGCGCCGCCTCCGTTGCCCCCGCCGCCTCTTCAAAAAAATCAGCCAGCGCGCGCGACCCTGCCAGCAGGTCGGCATCGTCGGCCTTCAGCCCGAAATCGTCGACCAGGCGCCGCCGCCTGGCGTCCGGGAGTTCGGGCAGCTGGCCGCGCAGCGCCTCTATGTACTCGTCGCTGATCTCGACCGGCAGCAGGTCGGGATCCGGGAAATAGCGGTAGTCGTTCGCCTCCTCCTTCGAGCGCATCGGCCGCGTCTCGTCGAGCGCGGCATCGTACAGGCGCGTCTCCTGCACGACCTCGCCGCCATCCTCGATGAGATCGATCTGCCGCTCGATCTCGAAGCGGATGGCGCGTTCGATGAAGCGGAAGGAGTTCAGGTTCTTTATTTCGGTACGCGTGCCGAACGCCTCGTCGCCGCGGCGGCGCACCGAGACGTTGGCATCGCAGCGGAAAGAACCCTCCTGCATGTTGCCGTCCGAGATATCCAGGTAACGAACGATCGTATGCATCTTGCGCATGTAGGCGGCCGCCTCCCCTGCCGAGCGCAGGTCGGGCTCCGACACGATCTCGAGCAGCGGCGTGCCGGCCCGGTTGAGGTCGATGCCGGATGACGCATCGAAACCCTCGTGCACCGACTTGCCGGCGTCCTCCTCGAGGTGCGCGCGCGTGATACCGATACGTTTCTCGCTGCCGTCGTCCCCGGTGATGAAAAGTTCGCCATGCTCGACGATCGGCAGCTCGTACTGGCTGATCTGGTAGCCCTTGGGCAGGTCCGGGTAGAAGTAATTCTTGCGGGCGAACACGGAACGGCGCGCGACCTTCGCGTTGACCGCGAGGCCGAACAGGGCGGCCATGCGCACGACCTCTTCGTTCAGAACCGGCAGCACACCCGGATAACCGAGGTCGACGAGACAGGCCTGGGTATTGGGCTCGGCGCCGTACGCCGTCGAGGCGCCCGAGAAAATCTTCGACCGGGTCGCGAGCTGGGTATGAATCTCCAGGCCGATGACCGCCTCCCACCCCGTGCTCATCGGAAGGCCTCCGGGCAGGCATTGTGCCAGTCAGTCTGCTGCTGGTACTGGTGCGCGCAGGCGAGCAGCGTCTCCTCGGCAAAATGCGCGCCGACGAGCTGCAGGCCGACCGGCAGCCCGGCCGCGAACCCGCAGGGTATCGAAATGCCTGGAAGGCCGGCGAGGTTGGCGCCGATCGTGTAGATGTCGTTCAGGTACATGGTGATCGGGTCGTCGACCTTCTCGCCCAGCTCGAAGGCCGGCGTCGGCGACGTCGGTCCGACGATCAGGTCGACGTCTGCAAATGCCTTGCGAAAGTCGTCGGCGATCAGCTGGCGGACCTTCTGCGCTTTCAGGTAGTAGGCGTCGTAGTAGCCGGCGGACAGCACGTAGGTGCCGGTCATGATTCGCCTTTTCACCTCGTCGCCGAATCCCTCGCCGCGGCTGCGGCAGTACATGTCCAGCAAGTCGGCGGTGTCGTCGGCCCGGTGCCCGAAACGCACGCCATCGAATCGCGACAGGTTGGACGAACACTCGGCGGGTGCGACGACATAGTAGGTCGGCACCGACAGGTCCAGGTTCGGCAGGTCGACCTCCCGCGTCGTCGCCCCCAGCGACTCCAGCACGGCGATGGCCTCCCTGATGCGGGCGGCGCACTCGGCATCGAGCCCGGCATCGAAGTGCTGCCTGACGACGCCGATGCGCAGTCCCTCGATCGGCCGATCGAGGCCGGCGACGTAATCGGGGACCGGGTGGTCGATGCAGGTCGAGT
>JBFGYM010000133.1:0-6898 GCA_041587435.1 Woeseiaceae bacterium | reverse complement strand
GTTGTTGCTGGCCATATCGTCCGCCATATCGCATGACATCCTCAAAGGCGTGTTCAAACCCGACGTCACCGAGAAACAGGAACTGGCGGCGAGCCGCATAGCCATGGCGGGTGCCATCCTGCTGGCCGGCTACCTCGGCTTCAACCCGCCCGACTTCGCGGCAGGCACGGTGGCGCTGGCCTTCGGACTTGCGGCATCCTCGATCTTCCCTGTCCTCATGCTAGGTATCTTCTACAAGCGCATGAACAAGGAAGGCGCCATCGCGGGCATGGTGGCGGGCCTCGGCGTCACGCTGCTCTATGTGTTCCAGCACAAGGGCATCATGTTCATTCCGAGCACGAGTTACATGGGTGGCATGAGCGAGAACTGGTTCCTCGGCATTGAGCCGAACGCGTTCGGCGCCGTCGGCGCCCTGGTCAACTTCGCGGTTGCCCTGGTCGTGTCGCGCGTCACGCCGGAGCCGCCGGAGCACATCCAGCACCTGGTGGAAGACATCCGCGTGCCGCACGGCGCACGGGAAGCGATCGAGCACTAGACCTCGTTGTCGTTCCTCAATCTACGGGGGGGCCTCGCGCCCCCCCCTTTTTTTATTGAGCTACACTATCGCCATGTGGAAAAACAAGCACGTCATCATCGCTCTCGTGGTCGCCCCGATCCTGTCCATCCTGGCCTGGTACGCAGTCGGCAACCTGTTCGGTGAGAAACCCCACGCGGCGAAACAGGGCAAGACCTATACGTTGATGGCCCGTTCCAATTGCCGCTATGCGAGCGGCAGCTGCGACCTTGTCAACAATGATTTCAAGTTGACGATCACGCCGGAGATGCTCGCGGCGAGTTCGGTCGCCCTGTCCCTGGAGTCGTCGCACGCCTTGCAAGGCGCGGCGCTCGGGCTGGTCGACGACGGCGGCGCGGAGCAGCCGGCGCCGATGACCCGCACGGGCGACGCAGGCACCCGCTGGCAGGGACTGATCCCCCGCCCGTCGTCGCCCGAAGCGACCATCCGGGTCGCGGTCACCGCGCAGGGTTCCACCTGGTATGCCGAAGTTCCGGTCGTCTGGCTCGAGGAGGAAGACCGAAACTAAGCCTTTTGTCCAATGGCGAAGGCGCCTCGCTGTTTCTAAACTCGTGGAAAAGACCGCATCTACGGGGGCGCCATGACCAAATACGACGCGATACACCGGGCTTCCATCGATACTCCTGAAGAATTCTGGGGCCAGGCCGCCGAAGGCATCGACTGGTACCGCCGCTGGGACACGGTGCTCGACAACCCGTCCGAGCACATGTACCGGTGGTTCTCCGGCGGACAGCTGAATACCTGTTACAACGCGCTCGACCGGCACGTCGAGCGGGGGCGCGGCGAGCAGACGGCGGTGATTTACGACAGCCCCGTCACGAGCACGAAAAAGCGCATCAGCTATGCCGAGCTGCTCGACGACGTCGCAAATTGCGCGGGCGCCATCGCCGCCCAGGGCGTCAACAAGGGCGATCGCGTCATCATCTACATGCCGATGATTCCCGAGGCCATTATCGCCGTCCTCGCCTGTGCGCGGCTCGGCGCGGTGCATTCGGTCGTGTTCGGCGGCTTCGCGGCCAGCGAACTTGCGACGCGCATCGACGACGCCAAGCCGAAGCTGATCGTCTCGGCATCCTGCGGCATCGAACCGACGCGGCAGGTCGAGTACAAGCCGCTGCTGGACGAGGCGATAGAACTCGCCAGGCACAAGCCGGACCATTGCATCGTCCTGCAGCGTCCGCAGGTCGCAGCCGGCATGATCGCGGGCCGCGACGTCGACTGGAGCGACGCGTTGGCGGCGGCCACGCCCCATGACTGCGTGCCCGTCGAGGCAACCGACCCGCTGTACCTGCTGTACACGTCGGGCACGACCGGCCAGCCCAAGGGCATCGTCCGCGACAATGGCGGTCATGCCGTGGCGCTGCACTGGTCGATGAAGAACATCTACGGCGTCGATCCGGGCGAGGTGTACTGGGCGGCCTCCGACATCGGCTGGGTCGTCGGTCACTCCTACATCATCTACGGGCCGCTGCTGCACGGCAACACGACCGTGCTGTTCGAAGGCAAGCCGGTCGGCACGCCGGACGCCGGCGCATTCTGGCGCGTCGTCTCGGAGCACAAGGTCGCGACGATGTTCACGGCACCGACGGCGTTTCGCGCCATCAAGCAGCAGGATCCCAACGGTGAACTGATTCGCAAGTACGACCTGTCGGGCATGCGCACCCTGTTCCTGGCCGGCGAGCGCTGCGACCCCGACACGCTGCACTGGGCCGAGGACAAGCTCGGCGTGCCGGTGATCGATCACTGGTGGCAGACCGAGACCGGCTGGGCCATCGCAGCCAACTGCGTCGGCATCGAGTTGCTGCCCGTCAAGGCCGGTTCCGTCGGCCGCCCCGCTCCCGGCTGGGACGTGCGCACGCTGAACAGCAAGGGCAAGGACGTCAAGCCGGGCGACGTCGGCGCGATCGCGTGCAGGCTGCCGCTGCCGCCCGGGACGCTGCCCGGCCTGTGGCAGGCCGAGGAGCGTTTCCGCAAGTCCTACCTGACGACCTTCCCGGGCTACTACGAAACGGGCGACGCAGGCTTCATCGACGAGGACGGTTATGTCTACGTGATGTCGCGGACCGACGACGTCATCAATGTCGCCGGCCACCGCCTGTCGACCGGGGCCATAGAGGAAGTGCTGGCGAGCCACCCGGACGTCGCCGAGTGCGCCGTCATCGGCGCCGCCGATGCGCTCAAGGGGCAGCTGCCGGTCGGCTTCCTGGTGCTGAAGGCCGGGGTCGAACGGGACCCGGCGGAGATCGTCAGGGAGACGGTCGCACTGGTGCGCGAACGCGTGGGTCCCGTCGCCGTGTTCAAGCAGGCTGTCGTCGTCGGCCGCCTGCCGAAGACGCGTTCCGGCAAGATCCTGCGCGGCACGATGCGCAGCATCGCCGACGGTAAGGACTACAAGACGCCCGCGACGATCGAGGACCCGGTCGTCCTCGAGGAAATCAGCACGGCATTGAAGACGATCGGCTACGCGACACGCGCCGCCTAGCCACGCTGTCCAGGGCCGGCGTTAGCGCACGTCGATGACGATTTTTCCCTGCGTGCCGACGTCTTCATAAAACCGAAACGCCTCCGGCACTTCGGCCAGGTCGAACCGGCGGCCGATAACAGCGCGCAGGCTGCCGTCTTCCAGCATAGCGGCAAGCAGTGAAAGGTCTTCCTGGTTGAACCTTGCGAGAAACGGTTCGAAGCGCTCGTCCACGAACGGCGACAGCAGCATGGCTCCGAGCGGCCGTTTCAATGGCGCGATCCAGTCACCCTTGGGGCCGCCGACGAGGACGAGCGTGCCGCCCGGTTTCATCGCCTTGCGGTTGGCGCGCGCCGAGTAGTTGCCGACCATGTCGACGATGACGTCGTAAGTCTCCCCGCTGTCGAGGTAGGACTCTTTGCGATAGTCGAATACGCGGTCGGCCCCGAGCTCGCGGACAAGCTCGACGTTCGGCGTACTGCAGACCCCGTGAACTTCCGCGCCGAAAGACTTCGCGATCTGCACTGCAAACGTGCCGACGCCGCCCGACGCGCCGTTGATCAATACCTTGTCGCCCGCCTGAACGTTGCCGGCGTCCCGCAGTGCCTGCAACGCGGAGACCGCGGCGATCGGCAACGCGGCGGCCGCCTCGAAGGAGACGCTGTCGGGAATCCGCACGAGCGCCCTGTCTTCGCCCACGACCAGGTACTCGGCGAAGGCGCCGGTCGCGCCGCCGTAAACGCGGTCGCCGATCGCAAATCGCGTCACCCGCTCGCCGACGGCTTCCACCACGCCGGCAAAATCGACACCGATGCGCGGGTTTTCGGGACTGCCGATCCCGGAACCGAGACGCATGACATACGGCGAACCGTACAGGTAATGCCGGTCGAGCGGATTGAGTGACGCAGCATGCACACGGATGACCACGTCCTGTTCGCCCGGTGCGGGCCTGGCGAAACGCGCCAGCTCGAGGACGTCGGGCGGCCCGTAACAACGGCGCACCCACGCGCGTGTCGAATCATCGCCGTCGCCCCCGACCTCGGGTGCGGCGCCGCAGGGGGCCGTGTAGCTCAGCGTTAACGCGCCAGCGAGCAGCACAATCGCCAGTACGCCGAACAACCCGGACAGGATCTTGTATCGCAGTTTCACGGTCGGCTACCCCCGGTGACCGGCCAGCTTGCCGCCTGGCCTACGCATGCATGGTAGCGCCAAAAAGCCGGCGACGCAGCGCCGCCGCGAGGATCAATCCCGCGTCATTGCAGAATCGGCTTCACGTTGTAGCCGTCGATGCCGATGGAACCGGTCTGCCCCAGGCGCCACTCCGCCGCGGGATAGGTGCCGCTCACCGCGAGCTTCCACAGCGTGTTGTGTGCCTGTATGTGGATCCAGTCCCCGGCGACACCCGAGTAGTCGTTGTTGTCCAGCCTGACGTCGCTGCCGTACACGCCGTAGGCGCCCGCCCGGACCCCGGCCGCATGCCCGGCGAGCTGGCAGTTGCTGACATTGAACTTGCCGTGCCCGTAGGCGTCGACGGCTCCCTGCAGGCGGTTGTCGAAGCGGCAGTGATCGAGGCTGACGCGCACTTCCTCGGTGTTGCCGGCCTTGCGATGGCCGACGATCGCGAAGCCGCTGGCCCCGGCCGCCACGTCGGCCGAGTCGATGTCGAACGAGCAGTTCGAAAAATGCGCTTGTGCAAGCCCGCCGACCGTGTTGTCGGGCACGCGTATGCGGACCGGGCTGACCGCGTTCGACGCCGCGTCGTAATCCAGCAGCACCGTGCAGTTCATTACCTTGAGGTCGCCAGGCGTATTGTAGATGTTGGACAGGTTGACGGTCGAATTGTAGATCGTGGCCGTGACATTGCGCAGCGACAGCTGTTTCTGACAAATGACGTTATTCATGTACACCGTCGAATACCGTGCGTCGCCCATGATCAGCGAACTCGGCTCGCCGAACTGGATCGTTGCAATGTCACTGTTGACGATGATGGTCCGTCGCCAATGGCTGGCCGACGCCTTGAAAGACTCGACCGGCTCGATCTGCATGAAGTTCGCGGTTACGCCGTCGACCACGTTGACGCCGTTCGTACCGCCCAGCTCGAGATCTCCGCGCTCGCCCCAGATAGCCGCATCGCCGGCCATCGGCCCGAACGATACGTCGGACACGGTGAAGCGCCGTACGACGTTGCCGCCGTTGTGGTTGATGTAGGCGCCGATCTTGTTGAAGAAGCCGACCCGGTTGAAGGTCACGGAATTGGTCGTCAGCGTTCCGCCGCCGTTGAAGGCGATCGCGTGCGCCTGCTCCCAGGCGTAAGGTCCGGGTGGGGGCGGGTTCGAGCCGGAATTCTTGTCGAAACCGATGTCCTCGAAGATGTAGTCGCCGGCATCGTAGCCGAACGGGCCTGACGGACCGGAGTAGAAGTAGAACATCTTCGTGTAGCGGCCGATCGCTTGCGTCTGCCCGGGGGCTTCGACGAAGACGCTGCTGCCGGGGCCATCGCCATGGATCTTCAATCCCTGGCCGTCCGCCGTCAGGTTGTCGAGGCGAATCGGCTGGTTCGCATGATCTGACGGCTTCAGGACGTAGCGACCGGCCGGCACGTACAGCGCGAAACCGTTCTGCACGCAGTGATCGACGGCTGCCTGCGTCGCGGCCCAGTCGTCCGTCTGCCCGTCCCCTGTCGCACCGAAGTCCTTCAGGTTGACGCTGTCGGCCCGCGGCGCGCTGTCGTTAGACGCGCTCGACGGAGCGGTCGCGGCCGAACCGGATTTTGCCTCGGACAGGCAGGACGTCGTCGTGCCCAGCGCGGCCAGACCAAGAAGTGAATTCTTGATGATTTGTCGTCGGTTCAGCACGGCGTCCCGGCACCATCGTTTGGCTCTCAAACGGGTATCGGCGCGTCGCGGAGATAACTTTAGCCTGATGACGTCGAACACTGCGCAGTATGTGCAGCCCGGGCAGCCGGGAACTCTTTATGTGAACAAGATGCTGGCTCACGACTTTTGCTGCGACTAGCGAATGTAGCCGAACTTCTCGAGCGTCAGCAGGATGCGATGCGCGGCCAGGTCCGGCGACAATTCGGACGTGTCGATGACGATCTCGGCGTTCTCGGGCACCTCGTAAGGATCGTCGATGCCCGTGAATCCCTTGATCTTGCCGGCGCGCGCCATCGCATACATTCCCTTGCGGTCGCGTTCCTCGCACACCTCGAGCGGCGTCGAAACGTGGGTCTCGAGAAATCCGCCGACCGGGCTGATCATGTCGCGCACGAGGCGCCGCGTCGCGGCATACGGCGCGATCGGTGCGCAGATCGCGATGCCGCCGTTCTTCGTGATCTCGCTCGCCACAAACCCGATGCGCTGGATGTTGAGGTCGCGGTGCTCCTTGGAGAACGTCAGTTCGCTCGACAGGTTCCTGCGCACGATGTCGCCGTCGAGCAACGTGACGGGGCGCGAGCCCTCCTCGAGCAGCTTGATCATGAGCGCGTTGGCCACCGTCGACTTGCCCGACCCCGACAGCCCCGTGAAAAATACCGTGAAGCCCTGCTTGTGTTTCGGCGGATGCGCCTTGCGCAGTTCCTCGACGATCTTCGGGTACGAGAACCAGTCCGGGACGTCGAGGCCTTCGTGCAGCCGCCGCCGGAACTCGGTGCCGGACAGGGTCAATACCTTGTCGGTCGGTTCCGTCTCGTCGGCGGGCAGGTATTCCGCCTTGTTCTCGACGTAGACCATCATCTTGAACGGCACCATCGTGATGTCGAGTTCCTCTTCGTATCGCTTGTAGAGCTCCTGTGCGTCGTAGGGGCCGTAGAACGGATTGTCGTCACGGTCGTAGCCCGGCCCGGCGTGGTCGCGCCCGACGAT
>JBFGYM010000132.1:0-6918 GCA_041587435.1 Woeseiaceae bacterium | reverse complement strand
GTGGTACCGGGGCACCCGCTGTCGCCGGGCCGGATCGGGCAAGTCATCGACTCTCACCTCGAGAATCTGGAAGGAGTGCACTGATGTTCGGTTTAAAAGGTGACTGGTCCCTCGAGGTCAAGGATCGCTACTTCACGCTCGAAGACTACACCGGCGCCGAGCCGCGCTGGTGCACGGGCTGCGGCGACCATGGCATCCTCGCCGCGGTTCACCGCGTCTGCCGCGACGCGCAGATCAAGCCCGAAAAGACGGTAGCCGTGTCGGGCATCGGCTGTTCGAGCCGCCTGCCGCATTACATGAAGACCTACGGCTTCCACGGGCTGCACGGGCGCGCCCTGCCCGTCGCCTGCGGCATCAAGTCGCGCCGTCCGGACCTCGACGTCTGGGTCGCGACCGGCGACGGCGACTGTTTCTCGATCGGTGCGGCGCACTGGATCCATGCCATGCGTTACAACATGGACCTGACGATGCTCGTGTTCGACAACGGCATTTACGGCCTAACCAAGAAACAGACGTCGCCGACGACGCCGGTCGACGTGCCGACGAACACACACCCGTCGGGCACGCTGCTGCCACCGCTCAATCCGCTGACCGTGACGCTCGGCATAACGAACGTGTCGTTCGTCGCCCAGATCGTCGACTGGAACGCGCAGTTGCGCCACCAGGTCATCGAAATGGCCCACAAGCACAAGGGCACCGGGTTCGTGCGCATCATCCAGCGCTGCCCGGTCTACGTCGAGGCCATCGGCAAGACCCTGCAGGAAGAGCCCGCACGCATGCGCCTGCTGACGCACGAGAAGGGCGTCCAGGTCGACGACTCCGTGAAACGGCTGTTCCCGAACCACGGGGAGCACGACCCGACGGACCTCGCCGCCGCGCTGACGATCGCCGCGGACAATTCGGTGCTGCCACTCGGCATCCTGTACCGCAATCCCGATGCGCCGCGCTACGACGACATTTCGAAAGTGGGCATGGAAATGAGCGTGCAGGACAGAATTGCGGGCCTGAACCAGGCCTTCGATCACTTCGCGATCTGAGGCGGTACACGCAATGAGCACTGCATCGCAGAGCCCCCAGGACGACCGGGGCGTCACGCTCGACGTCCTGCGGCGATTTCACTACGGGGAACCGGTCGCGTGCGCCGCTACGGCGGCCCCACCGGCCGGGATCGTCCCGGCCCTGCTGCACCCGTACCGCGACAGCGCCGCGATTCGCTACGCGTACCCGCTGTACCTCGCGCCGGCCGACGCACCCGCGGACGCGCCGCTGGCCGCACCGCTCAGCGCTCACCTCACGCAGTCCGTCGAGGCATTCGCACTGGGCGAAGACAGCGCGCGAATCCTGCGGGACAACCTCGCGTGGCTGGAACGCCATCTGCGCAAGGCGCTGAGCGGACCGGACCCGGCCGACGCGCCCGCGCTGTTTGCCGAAGGCGCGCAAGCGCTGCAGGCGCATCTCGGCCTGCGCGATGACGCGCGCGACAAGCTGCAGGCGGACCTCGATGCGCTGGCGAAATACATTGCCCCCGGCAGTTTCTTCGTCGGCTACGGCCCCGACGTGCCGCTGCACCTGCTCGTGCACGCGGTGCGCCATCGCAATGCCGCATTGCACGCCGCGCTGCAACAGGAGGTCGACGACAAGGCCCGCAGCCTCGAAGCGCTGCTCGAGGTGGAAGCCGCCAAGGAAGGCACCCGGGAAGGCAACGGCGCCGACCCCGCTGCCCGCCACCTCGACACCGGCAAGCTCTCGAGCCTGCTCGAGACGCGCGCGCGCGGCTCGATCGCCATCCCGGCCGAGCGCCGCGCCCGCATCGAAAAGGCGCTCGGCGTTTTGCGCGGCTGGGATCACGAACCGACGCTGGTTCGTTTCGTCGGCGAACTGGCAAACCCCTGGTTCGCCGCACAGTCCGACGTTGACGTCGTCGACAGCGACGACCCCTGCGCCGACGCGAGTGACGCCTTCGTCCGCGACGCCGCGCGCTTTGCGGGCCTGTTTGCGGCGCTGCGGCTGGCGAAGCTCGAGATCGCCGATCACTACGACCCGGCGGTGCACGACTCGTGGTTCGCCGAGTTCGACTGGCAGTCCTTCTCGGACGACGAGCTGCGTCACGTGACGCGCGTCGTCGCGCTGGCTCCGGCCGATCATCTTGCCGGCGACGGCCTGCCGTCGTTTTCACACCTGCTGGGTTCGCGCAAACCCGTCCACGTCATCAGCTGGGTCCGCGCTTACGACAACCCGGCTGCGCGGCCCGGTGAAGGGCCGTTCGACACCTGGCGCTTCGAACTCGCTTACTTCGGCGTCGGCCACCGCCACGTCATCGTCGCCCAGACGTCGGCTGCAAAGCACGACGACATGCTCGCCGGTTTCCTGTGTGCGCTGGACGGCAACAGGACCAGCCTGCACCTCGTCAATCGCGGCACGCAAAGCAAGGCCGAACAGCCGGTACTCGACCCGTGGTTCGTGGCCAGCGCCGCGCTCGAGGGCCGGGCGCACCCGTTCCTTATCGTCGATCCCGGTGCCGGCGACCACGCTGCCGAACGCGTGACTTTCGACGGCAACCCGCAACCCGGCAATGACTGGCCCGTCGAAACGCTCGAGTACGAACGTCCCGACGGCGAACGCAGCAACATGGAGCTGGCCTTCACGTTTGCCGACTACGCGCTGCTCATGCCGGCACTGCACGAGCATTTCCGCGCTGTCCCGTCCGACCTCGAGGCCGCCGACCTCGTGCCTGTCGCCGACTACCTGGCCGCCGACGGCGGCTCGATCGACCGCCTCGTGCCGTTCATCTGGGGCATCGACGAGTCCGGCCAGTTGCTCCGGCTCGTGCTCTCCCGCGCGCTGGTCTTCGCCTGCCGCGATCGCCTCAACTACTGGCGCTCGCTGCAGGAGCTCGCCGGCGTGCACAACGTCTACGTCGAGGCTGCTATCGAGCGCGTGCTCGACGATGCGCGAGCTGCCGCGGAGCAGGAACGCGACGAATTGAAGAGGGCGCACGCGCAGGAACTCGAAGACGCGCGCTCCGAGGCGGCGGGCGAGGCGATGGGACAACTCGTCGACGTGCTGATGGGCGCCGACCTGTCGAGCATGATCGAGCCCGGCGCGCCGGCCAGGATGCCGGCCGAGACGCCGGCCGAACCGGTCGTCGAGGAAGCCGCCGAACCCGAAGCGGAAGCGGCAGTCGAAGAAGAAGAGGACGACATCAGTTTCGACGAGCCGTGGCTCGACACGGCGGCGTGCACGACCTGTGACGATTGCATGAACATCAACAAGATGATGTTCGCCTATAACGACGACAAGCAGGCCTATTTGAAGGATGCCAGGGCCGGCACCTACTCGGATCTCGTGCGTGCCGCCGAGATCTGCCCTGCCAAGTGCATACACCCGGGCAAGCCTCTCGATCCCAGTGAACCCGGCCTCGAGGAACTGATCGCCCGCGCCGCACCGTTCAACTGATGAACAGCCTGCTGACAGCCCCGGCCATCATGACCGGCATCGGCCTGTTCTTCGGAACGGTTCTCGCGATCGCACAGCGCTTTCTCCGCGTCGACGAGGACCCGCGCATCGAGGCCACCAACGAGATGCTGCCGGGCACGAATTGCGGCGCCTGCGGTCAGCCGGGTTGCCTGCCGTTCGCCGAGAAGCTCGTCGCCGGGGAAGTCGAGCCGGGCCAGTGCACGGTCAGCACCGACGAGGCCATCGAGAACATCGCCGAATTCCTGCAGGTCGACGCGGGCCGGTCCGAGAAGCTCGTCGCGCGGCTGCGCTGCGCGGGCGGCCAGCGCCAGGCGCACCAGATCGCCGAGTACCGCGGCTTCGAGGGTTGCCGCGCCGCGGCCATCGTCTCGGGCGGCGGCAAGGGCTGCGCCTGGGGATGCCTCGGCCTCGGCGACTGCGAGCGCGCCTGCACGTTCGACGCCATCCACATGAACGCCAACGGCCTGCCGCAGGTGGATACCGAGAAGTGCCGCGCCTGCCCGGACTGTGTCGCGGCCTGCCCGAAGGACCTGTTCGAGCTCCTGCCGCTGAACCAGAACCTGTACGTGCAGTGCAACATTCCGCTGGCCGGCGAAGCCGCCACGCAACTCTGCGCCACAGCCTGTGACGCGTGCGGCCGCTGTGCCGCGGACGCGGCCCCTGGCCTGATTCGCATGGAAGGCAACCTGCCCGTCATCGACTACTCGGCCGGCGGCCCGGCGGCACCGAACGCCACGTTCCGCTGCCCGACCAACGCCATCGTCTGGCTGGAACGCGAGCAGTTCCAGGACCAGGAAGACCGGAAAACAAGGAGCGCATGATGGCGAGCCTGCGCGACATCGCCATTCGCTGGTACCGCAAAGCCTTCGGCGCGCCCGCCGGATCGGACATCCGCGACGAGGGCCTCGACACGGTCCTCGACGGCAACGGCGCCATCGCTTTTTGCGAGGAGGCGGCCGGCAGCCACGTGGTCGCCGCAGCCGAGGGGCCGCGCGGCATGGTCGCCGCGGCCACGGGATTCGCGCTCGCGGGACGGCGCGCCACCGCGTTCCTGTCGGGCCCGGACGTCGCCGCGGCGCAGGACCTGCTGATAGCCGTGGCGGGACGGCATGCGCCGCTCGTATTGCACCTGTCGACGCGCGCGGCAGCGGCGCATGGCGCCGCACGCGGCAGCGCACACGACACCGTGCATCTCTCGGCCGACTCGGGTTGCTTCGTGCTGTTCGCCCATACCGTCCAGCAGGCTGCCGACTTCACGTTCATCGCGCGGCGCATCGCCGAAGAAACGCTGGTACCGGGTCTCGTCGTCATGGACGACGAGCAGACGGCGCGCGCGCCGCAGGACGTGCGGCTGCTATCGCCCAACCAGGCGGCACGCTTCCTGGGCGGCCCGCGCGACGAAGTCGAGGCGCCGACAGCGGCGCAAAAACTGCTGTTCGGCGACACGCGCCGCCGCCTGCCGGTGTGGCACGACCTCGACGAACCGATGCTCACGGGCGCGGTGTTCGACCGCGAGGGCTTCGCGCTGGGTGCCGCGGCGCGGCGCACCTACTTCGACGACTTCGTGCACGATTCCCTCGCACGCGCCTTCGCGGATTTTGCGCGCATCACGGGACGCGAGCATCACGCCGTTTCGCAGCACCGCATCGATGATGCGAAAGTCGTCCTCATCGCGCAGGGCGCCGCACTCGAAACACTGCACCTGGCCGCGGATGCACTGCGCAAGCGCCACAAGGTGCGCGTCGGCGTGGCCGGCGTTCACGCACTGCGTCCGTTCCCGCGCACCGCGCTGGCGGGAGCGCTCGAAAGCGCGCAGCGTGTATTCGTGCTCGAACGCGGCGACGCGACGCTCTCGTCCGGGCCGCCGCTGACGCGCGAAGTCCAGGCGAGCCTGTACGGCACCGGCCGGCAACCCGACATCCGAACGGCCATCTACGGCGTCGGCGGACTGCCCCTCTCACCGGACGACGTCGTCGCGCTGTGCACCGAGGCGGCCGACCGCGAAGCGGGACCGCTGTTTCTCGGCGTCGCGTTCGACGAGAACGCGAGCGACCAGCCGAAACGCGAAGTGCTGCTCGACGCGCTGCGGCGCGCCTATCCCGGCGCGGCACAGCTCGGCGTGCGTTCGGCGGTTCGCGACACGCAGGCGATGCAGGCGAACGCGCTCACGATCGCGATTCGCCACGACCCGGGCTCGACGCTCGCCGCTGCGGCCGCTGCTTTGCTGCACGCGCTCGAGGGTGGCCGTATCCGCGGCCGGCGCGGCGTGCACGCCGACTGGCTCGTGCACGGCGACGCGCTGCTGGACCCGGGCGACGATGCGACGCCCGACGTGACGCTCGATGTCGAAGCACGCCGCGTAATCCTCCATGAGGGGGACCGCCGGTTCCGTGTCGAAACCGAAGACGGTCCGCTCGAGGCGTTGCTCGGCGGCCTGTTCGGCGCCCTCGTCCGCAGCGGAAAACTCGACGCCAAGGCGCGCCGCGTCATCGGCGCCCGGCGCAATCTTCTCGACGCCTTGCCGGCCGAGGAGCGCGATGCGGCGGCGGAGGCGTTCCAGTCCGGCTTCGAGAACCTCGTCGAAGACGAGGCCGCTGCACCGGCCGCGAGCGCGCGCCGGCGCGACGCCGTGCCGCCGGCCGTGCGGGAGCTCGGCCGCGCCGACGACCGCGTAGCCAGCCTGCCGCGATTCTGGGACCAGATCGGCGTCCTGTACCGCGACGGCAGGACGGACCGCCTGACGGCCGACCCGTTCCTCGCGACGGGCAGCATGCCGTCGCTCAGCGCGACGCTGAGCGCGTCGGGCGATCGCCGCGAATGGCTCCCTGTGCTGGACCCTTCCGCATGCACGGGTTGCGGACAGTGCTGGACGCAGTGCCCCGACAGCGCCATCGGCGTTGCGGCATCCTCGCCCGCGGCACTCATCGACGCCGGCATTCGCGCCACGGGCGCCGAAGCCGTGCGGCAGGTCGCCGGCAAGCTCGCCTCGCGCATCATCGCGAGCAACCGCAAGAGCGAGGCGCCGCCCGCGACGTTTGGCGGGATGCTCGACGAGGCGCTGGCCTGGCTCAACGAAAAGGCACCCCTGCCCGAAGATCGCAAGCAGGCGATCCAGGAGGGCGTCGCCGCGATCGTGGCGCGCTTCGGCGCGCTGCCGGTGGCGATCACGAAACCGTTCTTCCACGACGCCGAAGCAAAAAAGAAAGACAGCGCCGAGCTGCTCTCGATCGTCGTCAACGCGGATGCCTGCCAGTCCTGCGGCATCTGCATCCGCGCCTGCGAACCCGGGGCGCTTCAGCTGCAGGCAGTCGACGACGCTCTTCTCGACGAGACGCGCGCACTCTGGGACGCGTGGTCGGCCACGCCGGACACGACGGGTGATTCGCTCGAGCGCGCCGCGGACCACGACGAGATCGGCCCCGCCGCGGCGATGCTGCTGTC
>JBFGYM010000131.1:0-6929 GCA_041587435.1 Woeseiaceae bacterium | reverse complement strand
GTTTCCCGAACTTCGACACGATCGAAGAAATCAGGAACCTGCAGGGCATGACCCAGCACCCGCCGTTTCCCGGCCAGAGTAACTACGTCGCTTTCCGAAGGTTTCTCAAGGACAAACTGGACAGTGTGACGAACGAAGTCGGATCCCAGAGGGAGGTGGTGGAAGCGCGCCGGAACATTGTCGATTCCGGTCTCGCCGACTGGAAGGTTCATTTCGAACTGGCGGTCATAAACCAGCGCTTGCGCAATCCGACGGCGATGTATGAGCATTTGAGTCGCATTTTCGAACTGTACCCGCACAACCGCGAAAGCAAAATGAAGATGGCCGAGGCGATGAGCAAGGACGGAAAGTGGCGAGAAGCAATTCCGTACCTCGAGCAGTCGCTGTTCTACACCCGGGGCGACGAGGAAGAAATCGCCGAGACCATCAACTGGTTGGGCACCGCGCATCTCAGAACGGGAGACTATGAACGCGCGGCGGAGCTGTTACTGCAATTGCCCGGGAAATACCCGGACCAGGTTGACCTGACGCTGAGAGCCTATGGCAACCTGATCAGGTACGCGCGCGAAAACGGCAGGTCCGGGGATCTCGAGCGCTACGTCCGGGACGTACAGCGCTATGCCAGGTCGTTGATTCGAAAGGGGAAAGATGCGGAATACCCGTTGCTCTACCGGAGGATGTCGCAGCTCATGACCCTCGGCGGCTACACCGCCGAAGCGCAGGAATGGGCGGACGCGGAGGGGCAGTAGTTACGAAACCGACCAACATACTCGGCATCTCCGCTTACTACCATGACAGCGCTGCCGCCCTGCTTCAGGACGGCGAACTGGTAGCGGCTGCACAGCAGGAGCGCTTCTCGCGAAAGAAACACGATGCGGGGTTTCCTCGCGAGGCCATACGCTATTGCCTGGAATCGGAGAACCTGCGTCTCGAGGAAATCGACCGGATCGTCTTTTACGACAAGCCGCTGATCAAGTTCGAGCGCCTGCTCGAGACGTACCTGAGCTATGCGCCCAGCGGATTTCGGTCGTTCGTTGCGGCGATGCCCGTTTGGCTCAAGGAGAAGCTCTATCTCAAGACGGTTCTGAAAAAGGAGTTGGCCGACCTCGCCGGCTGCGCTCCGAAAAGACTTCCGCCGCTGCTCTTCGCCGAGCATCACCAGTCACACGCCGCCTCGGCTTTTTTCTTCAGCCCGTTCGAGCGCGCGGCCGTGCTCTGCCTCGACGGTGTCGGTGAATGGGCGACCACGTCGACGTGGCTCGGTGACGGCGCGAGTCTCGAACCGCTGTGGGAAATCCAGTTCCCGCATTCCCTGGGTCTGCTGTACTCCGCATTTACGTATTTCACCGGTTTCAAGGTGAATTCCGGCGAATACAAGCTGATGGGGCTCGCCCCCTATGGCGAGCCCAAATATGTCGACGTGATTCTCGACAAGCTGCTCGATCTCAAGGAGGACGGCACGTTCCGTCTCGACATGCGGTATTTCAACTACTGCACCGGCCTGACGATGACCAACCGCCGTTTCGACGATCTATTTGGCGGCCCGCCTCGCCAACCGGAGGGCGATCTCACGCAGCGCGAGATGGATATCGCGGCGTCCATCCAGGTCGTCACGGAAGAGGTGGTGATGCGGCTCGCGAATACGCTTCACCGGGAAACCGGCGAGAAGCACCTTTGTCTCGCCGGGGGCGTGGCGCTCAACTGTGTTGCCAACGGCCGGCTCCTGCGCGAAGGACCGTTTGAGAAACTCTGGATTCAGCCGGCTGCCGGCGACGCCGGCGGTGCGGCAGGCGCCGCCGCCGTTGCCTGGCACGGCTACGACGGGCAGCCACGCAAGCTGAATGGCGACAGCGGCCCCGCCGCCGACCGCATGCGCGGGTCGTATCTCGGGCCCGAGTTCACGCCGCAGCAGATTCGGACGGAACTCGATGCGATGGGCGCGAAATACACCGTCCTCGACGACGATGTGCTGTTTTCGAGAACGGCGCAGCTACTTGCCGCGGAGAACGTGATCGGCTGGTTCCAGGGCCGCATGGAATTCGGTCCGCGGGCCCTCGGTGGCCGCTCGATCATCGGCGACCCACGCAGCACGAAGATGCAGTCGGTCATGAACCTCAAGATCAAGTACCGCGAGTCGTTCCGTCCGTTTGCGCCGTCCGTCCTGTGGGAACGGGTCTCCGACTATTTCGAACTCGACGCGCCGAGCCCCTACATGCTGATCGTCGCACCGGTACGCGAGGACCTGAGGCTGGCTCTCACCGACGAGCAGGAGCGGCTTTTCGGCATCGAGAAGCTCAACCTCGAACGTTCGACGCTGCCCGCGATTACGCACGTGGATTACTCGGCCCGCGTGCAGACCGTTCACGAGACCACCAACCCGCGCTACCATAAACTGCTGAAGGCCTTCGAGCAGCTCACGGATTGCGGTGTCCTCGTCAACACGTCGTTCAACGTGCGCGGCGAGCCCATCGTCTGCACCCCTGCCGATGCGTATCGCTGCTTCATGCGCACGGAGATGGACTGCCTCGTCGTGGGGAACCACTTTCTCGACAAGAAGGAGCAGCCCGCCTGGGAACACGACACCGACTGGCAAGGCGAATTCGAACTCGACTGACATGGCGATCGATTTCAACATTCCGGAACTGGACAGGAAGGGCCTGCGCGAATTCGGCCTCGTCACCGGCGCGGTCGTCGTCGTTATTTTCGGACTGTTCTTTCCCTGGTTACTCGACCTGAGCTGGCCCGCCTGGCCCTGGGTAATTGCCGCGCTGATCTGGGTGCCGGCACTGGTGCAGCCGACGTGGTTGCGCCCGGTCTACCGCGCGTGGATGCGCTTCGGCCTGCTCGCGAGCCGGGTCATGACGCCGCTCGTGCTCGGGATCGTCTTTTTCGTTATGATCTCGCCGATGGCGATGATCACGCGACTCCTGGGCAAGGACCCGATGCGAAGGACGCTGGAGCAGAAGCGAAAAAGCTACCGGGTTCCGAGTTCGAAAAGCCCGCGGGAAAAATTGGAGAAACCTTTCTAGTGCTGGATTTCCTGGCAGACCTCTGGGGCTTCATGCGCGAGCGCAAGAAGTTCTGGCTCGCCCCGATTATCCTCGTGTTGATCCTGCTCGGTGCCCTGATCGTCTTCGCGCAGGGATCGTCTCTCGCCCCGTTCATCTACACGCTCTTCTAAAAAAAATACCCGCAGCGAACTGCGGGTATTCTGTTCGGGCGAATTTGTCGCTTCCCGTTACTCTTTGGCGAGCCTGAAGGTCCACCAGTTTCCGGCCAAAGACTCGATGGTCACCGTCAGGGTGCCGTCGTCCAGCGTCTGCACGTCATAGGTGACGAAATCGGGCGCTGCGCTGGGACTGGCCAGTTCCGCGCCGTTGACGACCTTGGGCAAGCCGATGTGCGAGCCCCTGCCGTTGATCGTCAGGGTATTGGCCACTTCGTCGTAGCTGAACGATCCCGTGCCGGAGCCGTCGTGCGGCGCCACCGGCGCACCGCAACTCTCGGCGGCGACGCCCTGGAAGGGCTCGAGCCATGTCTCTCCGTCCTGGAAGTTCTGGAAATTGCCGCTCGCCCCGAAGTGGAAGACGTCGTCGAACCAGCACGCGCGCGTCGTCACCGCGGCGGCATCGGCGCTCCACCAGGAAACGTCGCCGGCCGCGGGGCCGACACCGGCCGCGCCCTCGCCGTCCAGTTTCCAGTTGCCGACCAGCGGCGAATCGGAAACGCGCACCAGTCGGTATTGCCACCAGGTTCCCGCCGTCGTTTCGATGGCTACCGTCAGGCTGTCGCCGTCCAGCGTGGACACGTTGTAGGTGACCGACTCCGGTGCTGCCGAAGGCGAGGACAGTTCCGCGCCGTTGACGGTCTTGGCCAGGCCGATGTGTGCGCCCCTGCCCGACAGCTGCAGGGTGTTCGCGGCCTCGTCGTACCGGAAGATGGCGTTGTTGCTGCCGTCGTGCGGCGCCACCGGCGCGCCGCAACTCTCGGCGACAACGCCCTGGAACGGCTCGAGCCACGTCTCGTCACCGAGCACGTTCGCAAACGAACCGTCGGCATTGAATTCGTAGACATCGTCGAACCAGCAGTCGCGCAGGGCAACCGCGGCGGCATCGGCACTCCACCAGGAAATGTCGCCTTCCGCCGGACCCACGCCGGCCGCGCCCTCACCGTCGAGTTTCCACTTGCCCGCGAGGGCAGCGGTGTCGTTGACGCGTTCGAGTGCGAAGGTCCACCAGTTGCCGGGAATCGACTCGATCGTCACCGTGATGTTGTCACCGTCGAGGGTCAGCACGTCGTAGGTGATCGAGTCGGGCGCTGCGCTGGGACTGGCCAGTTCCGCACCGTTGACGACCTTGGGCAGACCAAGATGCGAGCCCCTGCCGTTGATCGTCAGCGTACTGGCCGCTTCATCGTAGACGAAGGAACCCGCGCTGGAGCCGTCGTGCGGCGCCACCGGCGCACCGCAACTTTCGGCGGCAACGCCCTGGAAGGGCTCGAGCCAGGTCTCGCCGTCCTGGAAGTTCTGGAACGAGCCGTCGTCACCGAAGTGGAAGATGTCGTCGAACCAGCAGGCGCGCGTCGTCACGGCCGCCGCGTCGGCGCTCCACCAGGAAACGTCTCCTGAGGCCGGGCCGACGCCGGCAGAGCCTTCACCCGCGAGTCGCCACTTGCCGACCAGCGGCGAGTTCGAGACCCGCACCAGCCGATACTGCCACCAGTTTCCGGCCGTCGTCTCGATGGTCACCGTTAAGCTATCGCCATCGAGCGTGGTCACGTTATAGGTGACGGACTCGGGTGCCGCGCCCGGCGACGTCAGTTCCGCGCCGTTCACGGTCTTGGCCAGGCCGATGTGGGCACCCCTGCCCGTCAGCTTCAGGGTGCCGGCGTCTTCGTCGTACTGGAAGATGGCCGCATTGCTGCCGTCGTGCGGCGCAACCGGTGCGCCGCAGCTCTCGGCGGCAACGCCCTGGAACGGTTCGAGCCAGGTTTCATCGCCCAGCAAGTTCCTGAAAGAGCCGTCGGCATTGAATTCGTAGACGTCGTCGAACCAGCAGTCGCGCAAGGCAACGGCGGCAGCATCGGCGCTCCACCAGGAAATGTCTCCCTCGGCCGGACCGACGCCGGCGGCGCCTTCGCCGTCGAGCTTCCATTTGCCGAGGAGCGGAGATACGGGCTCCTTCGCGAAGCGGAAGGTCCACCAGGTTCCGGGCGCCGTCTCGATCGTCACGGTCAGGGTCGTCGCGTCGAGCGTCACCACGTCGTAGGTAATGGAATCCGGCGCCGCGCTGGGAGTAGCCAGCTCCGCGCCGTTGACGACCTTGGCGAGACCGAGGTGCAGCCCCCTGCCGTTGATGGTGAGCGTGCCGGCAACTTCGTCATAGACCCACGTGCCCGTGGTGCTGCCGTCGTGCGGGGCAACCGGCGCGCCGCAGCTCTCGCCGGCGACCCCCTGGAAGGGTTCGAGCCACGTCTCGTCGCCGAGGACCTGGCTGAACGAGCCGTCGCTGCCGAAGCGGTATTCGTCGTCGAACCAGCAGGCGCGCGTCGTCACCGCGGCGGCGTCGGCACTCCACCAGGAGATATCGCCCGGGGCCGGACCAACGCCGGCTGCACCTTCGCCGTCGAGGCGCCAGTCACCCGCCAGGGAGGCGTCACCCTGGTCGGGGCAGCCTGCGGCGCAGTACTGCACGGCACTGCCGTCGGTCGTGTCGACCACGACCTGGCCGGCTTCACCGCTGATGTCCTGGTAGACGATCGAGAAATAGACCGCGCCGTCCGTGTCGGAGGCCGTCATCTCGCGGCTGGCATTCCAGTTTGTCACGCTGCCCGTCACCTGGGCCTGGACGTCGTTGATGTAGACCGTCGGCTTCATGAGCGCTTCGCTGGCGGTAATGTCGATGCGCACGGACTGGCCGAGTCGGGCGGTACCGTTCGGCTTCGGATCCCTGTCACGCGACATCTTGATCGTGACGCTCGTCAGCGTGGGCGGTACGCCGTCCAGGCCGAAGTTGTCCGCGAGGTTGTTTTCCTCGACGGTATTGCCTTTGCCGTCACAGGCGGACAGCAGCAGCAGACCGGTCATGGCCAGGATGGCACCAACGCGGCTGGCGAAGCTGCCAGGAAGCCCTCGGTCTGAGTTGAAGATTTGCCGTTGCATTACGTCCCCCAAAATCTGTCTGCTTTTACCTGACTATTATCAAGTCGAATCCAATTCCTCGTGCTCGGTGCTTACCCGCTGACGTCACATGTCGAAGTCGTAGCGGATCCCGAAGTCATATCGGGGAGCAAGCTGCTGAGCCTGCAACACCTGTCTCTTCGTCAGGCCGAACACGTGCCTCGTTTCGTTCGTGAGATTCAAGCCGGAAAAGTAGAACGTGAGGTTCTCGTTCCAGTAGTAGGTCACGTTCAGGTCCCACTGTCCGTAGGACTCGACGAACTGCGGGCTGGTGTTGTTGCCCTGGTCCTGGCCGATTCCCCCCAGGAATTCGTCGCGCCAGTTGTAGGCCAGGCGGACTTTCAGGTCCTCACCGTCGTAGTAAGCAATGAGGTTGGCCGAGTCGCTCAGACCGTTGAGGGCGAACTGGGTCGTCCATGGGCTGAAGACGTCATAGGCAATGTCGCCATCCGCCAGGGTCGCATTGACCACGAAGCCATATGGCGTATCTCCGAAGTTGTGCTGGAGATTGATCTCGATGCCGTCTGTCTTGGCCGTTCTCTGGTTGGTGGGCTGGCTGATATTGAAGACGATCGGCGGATCGCCCGGGACGCTGACGATCGTCTCGCCGTCCACGGCCGGGTCATCCTGGTAGTTATCCAGGATATAGCGACCTACCGCGGTGTAGTTGTTCGGGTCCAGGCCGCTCTCCGCGATGGCGCGGTTCCAGAGGGCGCCGCCGATGATGTTGGGAATGTTGAACGGCGTCCCC
>JBFGYM010000130.1:0-6937 GCA_041587435.1 Woeseiaceae bacterium | reverse complement strand
TCTGCGCAGGTAGGCGTAGACGTCGAGCAGCGGCAATTCCTTCGGGCAGACGTCGGCGCAGGCCATCATCCCGTAACAGCCGAAGACGCCCTGCTCGCCTGCCACGATGTCGAACCAGTCGGCGTTGCTGCGCGTGTCCCTCGGGTCGATCATGAAACGCGCAACCCGATTCATGCCGGCACCGGCGAGGAACGTCTCATCGACGTTGGCCGGGCCGCAGGAGGCCACGCAGCAGCCGCATTCAATACAGCGGTCGCGCTCGTAGATCTCGGCCGCGATGTCGTCGCTCATACGCTCCTCGACCGCCTCCGGGTCGAAGGGCAGCTTCTCGTGTACCCATGCCTCGGTGCGCTCGGCCATCTGCCGGAACCAGGTGCCGGTGTCGACCGAGAGGTCGCCGATCAGCTTGAAGGCCGGCAGCGGATACAGCGTGATTTCCGCGGGCAGGTCTGACGTCAGGGTCCGGCAGGCCAGCGCCGGGCGGCCATTGACGAGCATCCCGCAGGAGCCGCAGGTCGCGGAGCGGCACGCGAAGTCGAACTGCAGCCCGGGATCGAGCGTCTCCCGGATCTTCGAGAGGGCGAGATACAGCGACATGAACGGCGTTTCATCGATCTCGAAGACGTCGGTATGCGGCTCGGACTTCGGGTCCTCCGGGTTGTACCGGAAGATTTCAAAGCGCAGGCGGCGCGCCTTGTCGGTTTGCTGGCTCATGGCACTCTCGGTCATTGCACATACTCCCGCCAGGCGCCGCGATTGAGGCGGGTGCCCATTGCCTCGGCGGTCTCCCGGCGACCCTCGGCGACCTGCGCCTCGAGCACCGCGGCATTGTGGCTGTCGATCGACTGCTGCATCTCGATGCGCTCGTCGCTGCCGTAACCGCGGTGACCCGGCGGCAGGTCGATCAGCCCGGTCGGCTCGTAGCTGAAGCGCGGCTCGTCTTCGGCCGCACCCCAGCGGACCAGCGTGCGCTTGAGCCATTCGTCGTCGTTGCGCAGCGGGTAGTCGCTGCGGTAGTGCGCACCGCGACTCTCGGTGCGCGCCAGCGCCCCCTGAGCAACCGTCATGGCGAGCCGCAGCATGCCTTTCAGGCGCAGCGCAAACGTCAGCTCGGGGTTCAGGCCGGGATCCTTGCAGCGCAGGACCGCCCGGTCGCACTGTTCCAGCAGCTCGCGAATCTCCGCAACGGCCTGCGTGAGCTCCTCGCCGGTCCGGAAGATGCCGACCTTGTGCATCATGGTCTCGCCGAGCGCGTCGCGGATCTCGTAAACGCCGCGGCCGTTGCCATCACGAGCGAGCCATGCCGACGCGCGCTCTTCGGCGGCGGCGACGGCGTCCAGCCCCAGACTCAAGTCCGCGCGCAGCGTCGTACGGGCGGCCCGTTCGGCGACGTAGCGGCCGACCAGCCTGCCGGAAACCAGCGTTTCGGCGAGGCTGTTGCCGCCGAGCCGATTGAAACCGTGCATGTCCCAGCATGCCGCTTCGCCGACCGCGTACAGGCCGGACAGACCGTAGGCCTCGCCATCCTTGTTGACGCGTATGCCGCCCATCGAGTAGTGCTGTGTCGGGCGCACGGGTATCAGCGACTCGGCCGGGCTGATGCCCAGGAAGTCACGGCAGATGTCCCAGACCTCGAGCAGCTTGGTCTGCAGGTGCTCTTCGCCGAGGTGGCGGATATCCAGCCAAAGGTGCGGGCCGTAAGGCGTGTCGACGCCCTTGCCGTCGCGCATCATCTGCACCATGTGGCGCGAGACGACGTCGCGGCTCGCGAGTTCCTGTTTCTTCGGCTCGAGCTCGACCATGAACCGGTGCATGTTCTTGTCGAGCAGGTAGCCACCGTCGCCGCGGCAGCCCTCGGTAACCAGGATGCCGCTGGGCATCAGCGTCGTCGGGTGAAACTGCACCGCCTCCATGTTGCCGAGCGGCACGATACCGGTGTCGAGCGCGATCGACGCGCCGGTGCCCTCGTTGATGACGGCGTTGCTGGTGTACTGGCCGTAGATGCGGCCGTAGCCGCCGGTCGCGATGACCGTTGCCTTGGCCATGACCGCGAAATGCCCGCCCGTCCGCAGGCAGCGGACCACGGCGCCGAGACAGCGGCTGCCGTCATGGATCAGCGACACCGCCTCGGTGCGGTCGCGCACCGTGATGCCGAGCCTCACGACCTCGCTGTCGACGGCGTAGAGCGCGGCGTGGCCGGTGCCGGCGGCCGCGTAGCAGGCACGCCACTTGGCCGTGCCGCCGAAATCGCGCTGGCCGATCAGGCCGTCCTTCTCCGGCGACTCGTCGATCTCGACGTGCTCGCCCTTGATGAAGTACTTGTTCTTGCCGGCACGCGTGCGGCTCCACGGCACGCCGTAGTGCGCCAGCTCGCGCACGGCGATCGGCGCCTCGTCGGCGAATATATTGGCGACCTCCTGGTCGGCGCCCCAGTCGGAGCCGCGGACGGTGTCGAGGAAGTGCACGGTCGGGTTGTCGCCCTCGGCTTTGGCACAGTTGGCCAGCGAAGCCTGCATCCCGCCCTGCGCGGCGCAGCTGTGGCTGCGGCGCGGCGGCACCAGCGACAGGATCAGCACCTCGTGGCCGGCGGCTGCCGCCTCGATCGCGCAGCGTTCGCCGGCGAGACCGCCCCCGACGACCAGGACGTCAGTCGTGACGAGACGGCTGCTCATGACCCACCCCCTTCGAGCAGGAAGGCCAGCGGCGGATCCATCCACCCGGCCAGCACGACGAGCGTCACCGCGCCGAGCACCAGGATGACCCAGAAGATCACCTGCTCGATGCGATGCAGGGTCTCGCGCGACAGCCAGAGGTCGGCACCCCACTTGATCGCAAGCCGGTACAGGCCGACGCTGGCGTGGAACTCCACGCAGAGCAGCAAGACGGCGTAGGGCAGCCAAAGCCCTGCGCTGACGCGCGCCATCGAGGTCGCCGCCTCGATGCCGGCGATCTCGCCGTAGACCGGCGTCAGGATGTCCATCGCCATCAGCACCAGGTGGAAGCTGCCGAGCACCAGCATGATCATCCCGGTACGCACCTGCCAGATCCACAGCATCGATTCGAGATGCGGCCGAAACGGCGAGTACTCGGTGCGCGTTTCGACTTTTTCACGGCCGGAGCGATTCAGTCCCTTCGCGAGCGCGATCACACGCTTGCGCTCGGCAAGCTGCGAGGGGATCTTGCGCGCCGCCAGCGCTGCGTGCACGACGAACAGCGTCAGGATGACGAACACGGTCGGCTGCGCGATGTAGGTGTCCTCGAGCATGCCCGCCAGCCAGTTGAAGCCACGCTCGCCGGTCAGGATCGAGCCGACGAGAATCACGTGCCCCCACATGAACAGTGCAAGGATCAGCCCGGTGCCGCCGCTGATCAGCTCGTAGATCAACTGGCGCCGCGCCGCCGCGCGCGCGTCGCCAACCTTGGTCAAAACTTCGACAGGCTTTGTACTCATGTCAGGGATTCAGCTGGGTGATGATTTCCGGGTTTTCCTCGCGCTCGGCGAGTACCGTGTGGCAGGTGTCGCAATCCTTGGAGATCACCTCGCGATCTTCTGTTCGCAGGCGCTTGCCGTGGCAGCGGAAGCACCCTTCCGAGGTCTCGTGGCCGATGTGCTCCGGGTAGGTGTTCCACCAGACCTCCATCTCGGGGAACACGTTGACCGAGTAGATGTCGCCGAGCACCGTTGCCGCGGTCTGGATGTCCTCCGCGCGTTCGGCGGCAAGGTCCGGGTAGTTGTCCGCGTAGTAGCTGGTCAACTGCGTGTTGATTTCCTCGCGCGCTGCCTCGTGCGAGGGGAACTTCGCGTCGATGATCCGCAGCCCCTCCTTCTTGATGAAGGGCAGAGATCGATCGATCAGGCCGTCGCGCAGCGCGACGTCGATCTCGTAGTCGGGCGGCCGGTACTTGTGGCTCGGCCGGTTGTGGCAGTCGACGCAGTCCATCTCGCGCCACACGCCTTCTTCCTCGGGCGCCTTGCGATCGCGGAATACCTTGGTCTCGCCATCTTCGCCGTGGGTGTACTCGACCTCCCAGATGCTCTCCCGGGTTTCATCGGAGCGGTAGCGGATCTTGACGTCGCGATCGACGTGCCAGTGAATGCCGTGCGAGCGCTGGCCGGCGAGACCGCCGACTTTGAGCAGCAGCGCCGTCGTCAGCTCGGTATTGGCTTCGTCATCGTCGTAGCTCTTGCGAACGTCGAGCTTGTCGCCGACGAAGCGCGTCGGCCAGTGGCACTGCTCGCAGGTCTCGCGCGCCGGGCGCAGGTCGTGCAGCGGCGTCGGGATCGGGCGCTGGTAGAGATCGAACGCAACCGAGACCATCTGCCAGGCGCCGGAGATCTTCGACTTCACGAACCAGTCGGCACCCGGCCCGATGTGGCAGTCGGCGCAGGCGACACGCGCGTGCGACGAGCGCTGGAAGGCCGTGTGCTCCGGCTCCATGACCGAATGACAGACGAGGCCGCAGAATTCCACGGTCTCCATGACCTCCACGCCCTTGTAGGTCGCGCCGGCGACGACGACGATATTGACCATCGTTGCGGCGAGGAAAATCATCGTCCAGCGGCGCGTCTTCGGGCTGTTGAGATCGAACACCGGCATCAGCGGCGTGCCTTCCCCGCCGGGCGTCCTGCGCAGTCTTCGCCGGTAAAGAACGGCGCCGATAGGAATCAGGATCAGGCCGGCGACGAAGAAAGCCGGCAGTATCAGGAAGGTGATGATGCCGAGATAAGGCCCGCCCTCGAACCCGAGCTGTTCCATGAAAAGCAGGCAGATAATGAGCACCAGCGCACTGATGGCGATCGCTGTGCCCACGAGGCTTGTGCGGTTGTGGGTAATCGAAACCAGGAAATGTTTGAACAAAGCTATCCCCTATTGAAAATTGCCGCTGAATCCTAGTGCGTCAGCAACGCCCAGACGATCCCGACGGCCAGCGCGATGCCGATCGTCAGGAAGACGGAGCCGAAGAAGTACGCCTGCTTCATCTGTCCCGGCGTCGGCGGGGGCACGAGGTACTCGTCCAGCTTGCCCTCCTCGACGATGCGCTCGTACTCCAACGGGCGCTCGGCCTTGAAGCGTTCCAGCGTCATCTTACCGGTGAACACGACGGTATCCATCGGGAAACTCTCCGGACGCAGGTGCGTGTGGAAGAAGTGATACACGAAGATGAAGCCCGTCGCCAGCAGCGCCTCGTCACTATGTATGACGAACGCAGCGTTCAGCGTCCATCCGGGCAGGAACCGCGTAAAGACATCCGGGAACCACAGGAACAGACCCGACACGCCGATCATGCCGACACCCCAGAAAACGGCGAGGTAGTCGAACTTCTCGAAATAGGTCCAGCGGTCGCCCGGCGGCCGCTCACCCATGTACAGGAAGTACTTGATATTGGCCACGAAATCGAACAAGTCCTTGGGCTGCGGCACCATCGAGTTCGGTCCCCAGAGCATGCCGCGCTCGCCCCTGAACACGCGGCGCACGAACAGGTCCCCGAGGTGGAACGCGAAGTAGCCGAACGTGCCCACCGCGGCCAGCCGATGCAGGAAACGTGTCGAGTCGACTCCGCCCAGCACGTTGACCAGGGCCGCAGCCCACGCGGTGTCGTGGAACTTGAGCGGCAGACCGGTCAGCGCCAGCAGCAGGAACGTAACGATGATGGTGATGTGCGTCCAGCGGTCGGCCAGCCGGAAGCGCCGTATCCACTGGCCGCTTGCCGGTGCTTCCTCGTACTCGCCACGCAGCACACCGACCAGCCCGCGCTGCAGCCAGAGCAGGTCGTGAATCCCGAAAAACGCGAAGACGCCGATCAGAAGCCCGGTCATGAACACCCAGATCACGTAGACGTAGAAATTGTCGTCGGGATCCGTCGGATCGTTATGCGGATCGAAAGTGGCGAACGACGGCGTTATGCCCTCGTGGCACTTGCCACAGGTGGCGAGCAGGTTATCCGCATGCACGCTCGACTTCGGATTGTCGGCAGATACATTGCTGTGCGGTGTATGGCAGTCAGCGCAGACGGCGCCGCCGGACATGCCGAGGTGAGTGGCCTTGCCGTGGAAGCTCTCGTCGTAAGACCTGAAATAGTCATCGTGGCAACCGCCGCAGTTGTCCGCTGCGGCATGCCGGCTGTCGGTCGTCGTGGGATCGACAATCCCGTGCGAGCTGTGGCAGTCGACGCAAACCGGGCCTTCGTCCATGTCCTCCTGCCACGCGAGCCCGTGTGCACTGTGCGCCTTCCACTCCTCGAACAGCAGCAGATGGCAGGTGCCGCACATCTCGGGCGAGTTGTGGTGCTCCGTTGGCGCACGCTCCGAATGGACTTCCATTATGCGATGATCGCCGTGGCAGTCGCTGCAGCTCGGCGCGTTGATCAGGCCGGACAGCAGCAAAGCGCGTCCGTGCTCGCTGGTCAGGTAGCCGTTGACCAGCTCGGGTGGGTCGTTGTGGCAGGCGCCGCACTGCTTGATCTGGTTGACCGGCGAAACGGCAGAGGCGAGTTCCGCTACCTTGTGGATGTTGTGCGGCGCACCGTGGCAGTCGATGCAGGTGGCCTCGTCGCCGTGGACGCTGCGGCCGATCGAGCGCAGCACGCTGCCGTGGCATTGACCGCAGCTCTCCTCATCGGTCAGGGGTTCAACGCCTTCCCGCCGGTGCGCCCGGGTGACGTTGGTGTGGCAGTCGGCGCAAGCCACGTCGGGGTGCGCCGAAGACTCGAACGGCACGTCGTCGTGGCATCGGGCACAGTCCAGGTCCTGGGCCCATGCAGGCGCCGAGGCCCACAGGATCGATCCCACGACCAGTAACGTCCCGAGCGAACGGGCGAAGCCGATATTCCGAAACATGACTAGGTTCCTTCTGCCTGGCTACCTAAGTAAGCCATGCAGAATCCCATTGGTATCAGGGATTTCCGAGGGTGGATACGGGCTCGAAATCAGGCCTGG
>JBFGYM010000129.1:0-7015 GCA_041587435.1 Woeseiaceae bacterium | reverse complement strand
GAGAATGCGCCCGTCGTCGTCGAAACCGACGTCGTAATCGATCACGAAATCGTGACGCTTGCCCGTCATGATCATGTCGTCGTCGCGGTCGAGGCGCAGCTTGCAGGGCCGGCCGGTCTTGTGCGCGACCAGTGCGGCGACGACGCCGATCAGCGCCGCCTGGCTCTCCTTGCCGCCGAATGCCCCGCCCATGCGGCGGCAGACGACGGTCACGTCCTTGGCATCGAGCTCGAGCGCATGCGCGACAATGCGCTGTACCTCGTCCGGGTGCTGCGTCGAGCTGTAGACGAGCATGCAGCCGTCTTCCTGCGGCAGCGCCATCGCGACGTGGCCCTCCAGGTAGAACTGGTCCTGGCCGCCCAGGCCGACGCGCCGCTTCAGGCGGTGCGGCGCCGCGTCGAGCGCCGTCTTCGGGTCGCCGCGCACGAGCGTTTCGCTCGGCAGCACGAAAGAGCCCTTTTCGACCGCGGTCAGCGGATCCAGGATCGGTTCGAGGTCCTCGTATTCGATCTCGGCGGCGCGCGCTGCGCGGCGCGCCGCATCGACGGTCGTGGCGGCGACCGCGAACACGGGCTGCCCGACGTACTGCACGAGGCCATCGGCGAATACCGGGTCGTCCTTGACGATGGAACCGTAGTTGTTTTCTCCCGGGACGTCCGCCGCCACCATGACGTCGACGACGCCGGGCGCAGCCCGCACGGCGTCGAGCCCGAGCCCGCGGATGCGGGCGTGCGGCCGCGTGCTCATGCCGACGGCGAGGTGCAGCAGGTCGCGCGGCTCCGGCAGGTCGTCGGTGTACGCCGCCGTGCCCGCCACGTGCAGGTGTGCGCTGTCGTGGGGCAGCGCTTTGCCGACCGCGCTAGCGCCCATAGGTGTACACCGTTTGCGGGGCTTCGGCGAGCGTTTCGAGGTGGAAGCGGCGCAGCAGGTTCTGCACCGCGAGCAGCCGGATGTCGGCCGACGCCCGCATGTCGGAAATCGGGGTGAAGTCTTTCGCCAGCGCGGCACAGGCTTTGTCGATCGTCGCCTCCGACCACGGTGCGCCGTTGACGACCGCCTCGCAGTGCGCCGCGCGTTTTACGGTTTCGGCGAGCCCGCCGCAGGCCATGCGAAAATCCGCGACGCGTTCGCCGTCCAGCTGCAGCCGGTAGGCGGTGCAGACGGCCGAGATGTCCTGGTCGAAGCGCTTCGACCATTTCTGGCTGGTGACGATGACGCCATCCTCGGGCAACGGGACACGAATGCTCGCAACGAATTCGCCGGGCTCGAGCGCGTTGGCCTGGTAGCTTCGGTAGAACGCATCGAGCGGCACTTCGCGCTGCTCCACGCCGTTGCGCAGCACCAGCGAGGCGCCGAGCACCATGAGCGCAGGCATCGAGTCGCCGATCGGCGATCCGTTCGCGATGTTGCCGCCGAGCGTGCCCGCGTTGCGGATGGGCGGCGATGCAAAGCGGCGGAACATTTCGTCGAGCCCCGGGTAGTGCTCGACGATCAGCGGAATGGCGTCACTAAGGCTGACCGCGCCGCCGATCACGATATGCGTCGCCGAGATGCGCCGCTCGAGCAACTCGTGCACCCGACCCGTGTAGATGACCGTGTTCAGGTCGCGGTGCTGCTTGGTCACCCAGAGGCCGACATCGGTGCCGCCGGCCAGCAGCGTCGCGTGCGGCCGCGCCGCGTAGATGTCGGCCAGCGACCCGATGTCGCGCGGCGCGAAGAAGCGGCGGCCCGCGTGCTTGATCTCGAGGGTCTCGTCTCGGGCGACGGCCCGCAGCCGCTCCACGTGCTCGCGCGGGTCCCAGTCGTCGGGCATCCCGGCCGCCGCGTGCGCCGCCTTGATGATCGGGTTGTAGCCCGTGCAGCGGCACAGGTTGCCGGCCAGCGCGTCGTCGATCTCCCGGCGCGACGGCGCCGGGTTGTCGCGATACAGCGCGTACAGCGACATCACGAAACCCGGCGTGCAGAAACCGCACTGCGACCCGTGGTTGTCGACCATCGCGCGCTGCACGGGATGCAGGCCGCCGTCCGGCGCGCGCAGGCCCTCTACGGTGATGAGTTCCTTGCCGTCGATCGTCGGCAGGAACTGGATGCAGGAATTGACCGTCCGCAACGTAACGCCGTCGCCGCGGCGGTCGACCTCGACGACGACGACCGTGCAGGCGCCGCAATCGCCCTCCGCGCAGCCTTCCTTCGTGCCGGTCAGACGCCGGTCCTCGCGCAGGAACTGCAGGACCGTGCGCGTCGGGTCGGTGACGACGGTCTCGACGACCTCGCCGTTCAGAATGAAGCGAATGACATTCGCCGACATGCGGATCAGCTGCCCCGGTACGTCGAGTACGCCCAGGGCGAGACCAGCAACGGCACGTGGTAGTCCTCGTCGCTGCGAATCGCAAAGCGAATGACGACCGTGTCGAGGAACGCCGGGTCCGCCAGCGCCACGTTCCGGGCCCTGAAATAGTCGCCGACGTCGAACTCCAGTTCGTAGGTCCCGGCGACCATCGTGTCGCTCGCCAGCAGCGGCTCCGCCGTGCGCCCGTCTTCGTTGGTCGCCGTCTGCGCCACGAGTTCGCGCCCGCCGCCGACCGCGAACAGGCGAATTTCGACGGCGCGCGCCGGGCCGCCGTGCGCCGTGTCGAGGACGTGTGTCGTCAGGCGTCCCATCCAACCCCCTTTGGCATGAATCTTGTTATGCGCCGATTATACGACGCCGATCCGGAGTACGGGCGATTCGCGTGTGTTAGTTTGACTGGAATAACAACAACAAGGCGCTCGCAATCCGCGCCGCGGAACACTTCGCGGCCGCCGCGACGGCCCACGAGATCCAGATCGGAGTAATGCTCATGAAACGCCTTGTCCTGCTATTGCCTCTCGCCCTTCTCCTCGGCTGCGAAGTCAACGTCGACCAGGATGCCGAGGTCGAATACCTGTTGATGCCGGGCATGGAAATCCTCGACCTGCCGTTCTCCTCGGCCGTGCGCGTCGACAACACGCTGTACGTCTCCGGTAACATCGGCAACATCCCGGGCACGCTCGAACTCGCCGCAGGCGGCATCCAGGGAGAGACGCGCCAGACCCTCGAGAACATGCAGCGCGTGATCGAGCAGTTCGGCTCGTCGATGGATCGCGTCGTCAAGTGCACCGTCTTCCTGGCCGACATGGCCGAATGGGGCGCGATGAACGAGGTCTACAAGACGTTCTTCCCCAATCCGCCCGCGCGCAGCGCGCTCGGCGTCAACGGCCTCGCGCTCGGCGCGCGCGTAGAGATCGAGTGCATCGCCGTCGTCGGCTAGGGATCGGCGAGTAGCTCGTCGCGGCGCTCGCCCAGCGAGCGCAGGCGCCTCCTGTCGAGCACGTCGCCGAGCGCCTCGGCGAGCGCTTCGTCCGTCGTCGCGGTGAGCGCGGACCTCCAGCCGACAGTGACCTTGACCGGTGCTTTGACCAGGTGGGCCGGGCGCCCGCCGGCGGTACTGAAGGCCCTGTCGTGCTCGATGAGCATGAGTCCCCAGTTGGCCGTGTTGTACAGCATGCGTTGCTCGGTGCGGCCCTCGTTGTAAATCAGCACGTCGAAAACGTACATCGCTTCCCACTGGTCGGGCAGCGGGCACATCGCGCCCGAACCGCGCCCGTTCGTGCGCCGCGCGCCTTCGTCGACCGTTCGTGCCGGGTAGAACTGCAGCGACCCCTGCCTGCCGTCGACTTCGCGCACGACGGTGACCGGCACCATGTCGAGTTCGAGCAGGCGGTCGAGACGGTAGGCGGCAACATCCGGGATGAACCCCTTGCCGCGGCGCCTCGCGAACAGGGCCGACACGACGAGATCGCCATTTCTTACCTGCACGATCGTGCGGCCCGTTTCCCGGTCTTTGGCCTGCGACACGATTTCGCCCGTGCCGAGGAGCATCTCGAGCCGGTCGTCGGTGAGGTCGTCCGACCGCGGCCCCACGGCGCGCGGGTGCGGCAGCGGCGCATACGGTTCCGCGCCCGACTGGTTGTGAACCGCCACCTGGTCGCCGACGATTTCGAGTGCGTTGCCGCTGCCCTGGTAGTAGGTGCTCAGCATCCCCGTGTCGATTTCCACGAGCCGCCCGTCAAAGCGCTGCAGAATCCGCCGGGTCGGCGTCGGCGTATGGCCGATCACGACTCGCTGCGCGCCGATGGCCGCGAGCGACGCATCGAGCCGGTGCCGTTCGATCACGCCGCCGCAACCGACGTTCGCCCGGTACCACAAGGGACCGCTCGTCGTCAGCAGGTTCGCGCGGTCGAGCTTCTGGATCGTGCGAATTGCCGCGAGCACCGTTTTCGAATCGTCGAGCGCGGGCGCATACTTCGTCACGATGTCCGCGTAGTCATAGCTGTTATCGGTCGGCAGGATGACCTCGGCCTCGATCAGTGTATCGAGCGCCCGGACGTAGGCTGCGAGTTCGCCCTGCAGCGTCCTGTTGATGCCGTCGAGGCCGTGTTCGGTCACCATCGGCGACAGCCCGCCGTGCACGAACGCCGTGCCGTTGATGACGGCGATAATCGGCTTCGTCAGGAGCCACTTGCCGTACTTGCCGTCGGCGCCGAACGCCTCGCGCAGCGCAAAGTAGCCGGCCGGAAACGTGCTGTTGAACTTGTCGCGCAGTGCGGCTTCGTCGCGCGGCATGGCCTGCCGCCGCAGGTAGCTGCGGAACCAGCGATTGCGCTGTTCCGCGGTCTCTTCGCCGGCGAAAGCCTGGTATTCCTCCTTGCTCACGTAGCGCATGTCGCCGAGCATGTTCATCGACTCGTGGTTGCCGATCAGCACGTGAACATAGCCGCCCGCCGCCTGCGCTTCTTCCTCGAGCCGCATGAGCAGGTCCATCGCGTCGCGTGAACGCGGGCCGCGATCGACAATGTCGCCGACGATCACGAGATGTGTCGTGCCGCCTGCCCAGTCCAGGTCCGCGTCGAGAACATCGACGCCCTGCAGCGTCGCGACCATCGCGTCGTAGGCGCCGTGGACATCCGAAATGGCAACAACGCGGTCGGCGTCGTCTACGCGCCAGCTTTGCGCGAATGCCGCCGTTGCGGACAGCACGGCGAACAGCAGAGTCAGTAAACGAAGCAGCAATTGGGGGCCTTTGGTCGTCCGAAAGCCGAGTGTAGTGACTATGCTAGACTTTGACTACCTGGGCGGAAAAGCTATCAATAAAAATGTCACCGCTACAACTTGTCATACTGTCTGTTGTACTGCTGGTCGCATCGGCAGCGGCCGACGACGAAACCGGGCAGGTCACGCCGCTCTTCGCAGACGCGAGCGTCGTCGCCGTTACGATCACCGCACCGTTCCGCGAGATCATGCGCGAACGCTCGCTCGAGGACGAAGAGGCCGGCACCATCACCTACGTCGATCCGGAAGCCGGCGACGTCACCCTGGACATCGGCATCCGCACGCGCGGACGCTACCGCCACCAAAAGGACGTCTGCCCGTTTGCCCCGCTTCGCATCAACTTCAGGAAGACCGGGGGCACGCTGTTCGCGAAATCGGACAAGCTCAAGCTCGTGACGCATTGCAAGAACCGCCACGACCGCTACACGCAGACCGTCCTGCGCGAGTACCTGGCCTATCGCATCCTGAATACCTTGACGGACCGCAGCTTCCGCGCCCGCCTGCTCAGGGTGCGTTACGTCGAGAGCACTACCGGCGAGCCGATCGAGGACAACTACGCGTTCCTGATCGAGCATCGCGATCAGCTCGCCAAGCGGCTCGGCCACGACTACAACCCGGCCGAGGAAGCCTCGATCAATGCGCTCGACGCCGCCCACACCAACCTCGTATCGCTCTACCAGTACCTGATCGGCAACACCGATTTCTCGCCGATCGCGGCGGCCGAGGACGAGCCGTGCTGCCACAATTACGTGCTGTTCGGCGCCCAGCCCGGCACGATGCTGTCGATTCCCTATGACTTCGACATCACGGGCATCGTGGCTGCACCGCACGCGGCGCCGAATCCGCGCTTCCGGCTGCGCAACGTGCGCCAGCGGCTGTACAGGGGGCGCTGCGCGAACAACGCCCACATGGACGCGTCGATCGCGCGATTCATGGAACAAAAACAGGCGATCTACGCCCTGTTGGACGACATACCGGACTTCAGCGCGACCAGCAGGAAGAAGACGATCGGCTATATCGACGATTTCTACGAGGTCATCGAATCGCCGAAACAGGTCGATCGCCGCCTCGTGCGGCAGTGCATCTAGTGCAGCCCGGTCGCTTCAGCTCAACCAGTCGAATACGATCTTGGACAGGCGGGGGTGAATGAAGTAGCCGAGTGAACTGTGCGGATTGGATTTGCCGTAACGCACGGTGAGGTTGAAGATGCGGTAGTCGTGAACCGCGCTGACGCGGCGCTGCACCATCATTTTCTTGAAATCGTCCGCGAGTGTCGTGTCGTGGCAGGTGTAATCGTCCTCGGCCGACAGGTTGTGCCACGAGATCACGTTGCTCGGGAAGCGGCTGTCGTCGCTTTCCTTCGCGCCCAGCAAGCGCTTCTGCACCACGCGATCGCCGAGCGGCGAGCCCAGCGTCAGCCATTGGTCGACCTTGAAGTGGCCGTATTCCGGAAACGTTTCCGTGTCATTGGACAGCTCCCAGAGCACGTCGTAAGCGACGACGCTGCCGGTGCCGTGCGACACCAGCATGATCTTGTCGCCGCGATCCATGAGCGTGCACAGCTTGTCGCGCAGGCGCCTGCGCGCCTCGGCCGCGAATGTCTCGTCGTCGAAGTACGCAGCGAAGTCTTTTGCGATCCTGCCGAGAACGGGCATGCGAAAGCCGACGGCGCCGAGCAGCGGCGCGCCGACGTCCATGAAGAATTCGGGCAGTGCCGATTTGCCGGGTAGCGAATCGTACACGCGCACGCCGAACTTCTTGCGCGGCGTGATCGCCTCCAGCTTCTGCAGGGCGTTGCGCCGGTCACCGATGTCGAGTTCCTCGTCGTAACTCCTGCCGCTGTCGTCGAGCACGGCCGCGCTGAGGTCCCCGTACCAGGCGAGG
>JBFGYM010000128.1:0-7052 GCA_041587435.1 Woeseiaceae bacterium | reverse complement strand
GCCGTGCTCGGCCAGCAGGGCGGCGGTCTGTTCGGTGACGGCTGCGGCGAGCTGTTCGGCCCTGGCCTTGCCGTCGATACGCTTGGCGGTCATCGGGATGCGTCCTCGGGTGGGATGAGCGGGGCGTAGGGTACCGCCTGCTGCGGGGTGTTGCTAGCCGGGGAAATCCGTAACCGGCGACCAGCGCTTTTCGCGCCGGTCGACGCGCTCCGTCGTGTCCTCGCCGTCATAATGCGCGGCTTCGGCCGGTGCCAGCGGCGGCACCGGGTCGGCCAGCGCGTGCGTGTTGATGATGCCGAAGCGCCCTCGCGGTGTTTCGATCATGGCCCCGATGTAGGCGCCGCAACGGCGGCACAGCAGGAAGTCGGCGGTCCTGAGGCCGAAACGGTAGCGCTGCAGCTGCGCCGGGTCCGACGCGTGGAACGCAATGCTCGCGGCGGGATCCGAGGCGCTCAGCGCGTCGTGGACGCGGCAGAACCGGCACTGGCAGGCGCGGATCGACCAGGCCCCAGGCGGAACGTCGCAGCGGTACGTGAAGCCGATCGCGCCGCAGTGACAGGTGCCTTCGTGGTCGATCATGCCGTCACCGGCAAGGGCGGAGTCGTGAGGAATTCCATCATCGCTTCGGGCTAGAATGCGGGCGTTTGTTCCAGAGCATACCCGATGCGTGCACTTCTCAGGCAAATCCGCGGCGTACTCGTGTTCGCCGGAATCACGGTCAATACGCTTCTCTGGGTCGTGCCGCTGTTACTGCTGGCCGTCGTCAAGCTGCTGGTGCCGGTTCCTGCGGTGCGGCGCTGGCTGACGCGCCTGTTGATGGGCATCGGCGAGAACTGGATCAGCGGCAACACGATCTTGCTGAATAAAGCCGCCTCCATCGACTGGCGCATCAGCGGGGCGGAGACGCTGCGCCGTGACGAATGGTATCTCGTCATTTCGAATCACCAGACGTGGGTCGACATCCTCGTCCTGCAGTCGTTGCTGAACCGGCGCATCCCGTTTCTCAAGTTCTTTATCAAGCAGCAGCTCATCTGGTTTCCCGTGCTCGGCTTCGCCTGGTGGGCGCTGGACATGCCGTTCATGAAACGTTACTCGGCGGCTTACCTGGCCCGAAACCCGCACATGAAGGGCCGCGACTTCGCGACGACCCGCAAGGCCTGCGAGAAATTCCGCGATACGCCGACCTCCGTGATCAATTTCGTCGAGGGTACGCGCTTCAGCGTCGAGAAACGCGATCGTCACAAGGACCCGTACCGTCACTTGCTGCGGCCGCGCGCCGGCGGCTTCGCGGTCGCGATGACCTCGATGGGTGACATGTTCGGTTCGATCCTCGATCTGACCCTCGTGTACCCGGACGGGCCGGCGAAATTCTGGGAGCTGTGCTGCGGCCGGCACGTGGAGGTCATCGTCGACGTGCGCGAGCGCCCGGTCGAGGACTGGCTCACCCACGGCGATTACGAGAACGATCGCGAGTGGCGCCGCCGGGTGCAGGAGTGGCTCGGCAATATTTGGCATGAGAAGGACGAACTGATACAACAGACACTGAACCGCAGGACGACCCATGACTGAGAGCCGCCATTACGACACCGTTGCCTTCGACGTTCGCGACAATGCGACGATGCTGTTCTTCGCCAAAACGACGGAGACCGGCGACATCAGCGACTACCTGCTGCTGATGCGCACGGTCGAGGACGATTTCGACGAATCGATCTACATCGAGATCAATGAAAAGCAGTTCGGCGGCCACAACCTGATTCGCGAGTCGTCCCTGACCGGCAACGTCCTGACGTTGCATCTGTACCAGCCGGCCCCGGAGCTCGGCGGCGTCAGCGACATCGTCCTCACCTGGTCGGAAACGACCGACAACCTCGACAGTATCGAAAACGGCGCGTTCCGCGTCCTCGGTGACACGCTGACCGGCGGCAACGCCTGACCGCGATGCCCGCGCCTCATTTCAGGCTCTACATCGTGCGCTCTGCGGACGGCGCGCTGTACACGGGCATTGCCACCGACGTCGCGAGGCGGCTGGCCGAGCACGAGAACGGCCGACGCGGTGCAAAATTCCTGCGCGGCCGCGGCCCGCTGGAAATCGTATTTGACGAAGCGGCCGGCGACCGGGCAAGGGCGTCGCGGCTCGAATACCGCGTCAAGCGCCTGCCGCGCGAGCAAAAGCTCCTGTTGATCGCGCGCCGCTTGTCGCTGCACGACATCGAAGACGATCAGGTGCTCGACGACGTCTCGGTGTAGACGGCCATGCGGCGGCCGAAAGCCGGCTTGTAGAGTTTCGTGTCCACGTCCCACGTGTCGCGGAACTTCTCGAACCACGTCGCGGTCGTCTCGATGTTGTCCAGGGCTCTCGGGAAGGGCACGATCTCGCCGAACGGCAGCGTGAAGTCGTCAAAGTGCATCGGCACGACGCTCTTGGCGCCCGTGGCCGTCACCATCGAGCGCCAGTAGTTCTCGGCATACTCGCTGCCGAGGGATGACAGGCCGTAGGTGCAGATCAACACGAGATCGACGGTCAGTTCGTCGAGCGTTCCCTCCCTGAAACCGGAACTGCCCTGAACGAGCGTCGTTCCTTGCGGGTGTTCGACGACGACGCTCCAGACCGCGCCGGCGCGCATCGACTGAATGGGGGCCGGCAGCTCGAGCGGCTCGTCGATCGTACCCGGCAGCGGCACGTTGCCGCGCCATCCGATCGGACCGTGACGGGATTCGAACAGGCGCACCCGGAATTCCCCGAAGTCGAACGTGTCGCCATGGGCTGCTACGGCGATCTGGTCCTCGGGGACGCCTGCGCCGCGCGCGATGTTGGCCGTCGACTCGGAGCCGATGACCGAGGCACTGGAGCGTTTCGCGATGGCGCCGACGTCCATTGCATGGTCGAAGTGCGAATGCAGCGGGATGACCGCGGCGAGCCGGCGCATCCCGAATTCGTGCATCGCGAAGTTGATCGTCGCGGCATCATTGACCACCGGCCTGCGCAGCAGGCTGTCGAGGAGCGTCGGGCGTGAAAAGAAACCGTCGATGAGTATCTGCGTCTCGCCGTCGTCGAACAGCACGGTGGAGACGCCCAGCCACGTCACGCCCAACGAACCGTCTGCGGCCTCGGGCGCGAACGCCCAGCCGACCCGGTCGAGGCTCGGCCGGTCGCGCCACAGGAGCGTCAAGCCTACGGCTGCGGCGATCAACAGGAGAGCCGTCGTCCAGGCTGCACGTCTGAGTCGCCGCCGCCACATTGCCTACTGTCCGACGGCCATTCTGGCAAGGTGGCCCGTCAGCGGCGCGAGATAATTGCCCATTGCGTAGCCGAGCAGTGCGAGCAGGATCGACGCCGGGACGAGGTTGGGCCGATGGTGCGCCGCGACGATAGGCGCCGAGGCAGCCGCCCCGATGTTCGCCGCCGAGGCGATCGCGACACTGTGCACGTCGACGCGGAAGATCCACGCGCCGGCGAGCATGAACAGGCCGTGGATGATGATCCAGATGAACGCCCCCAGCACGAAGGCCGGCGCGTCGCCGAGACCCGCCAGTTCGGCGCGCGCACCCATACCGGCCACGAACACGTAAACGAGCGCCGTGCCGAGCGCGGTGGAATTCGGCAATTCGGAGACCTTCGTGGCCGACAGTCCCAGGGCGATCGTCGTCACCAGCAGGATGCGGGTCGTCGTCTCGGAGAAAATATCGGTGAGGCCCGGCGTCGCCGTGGCGATCCAGTGGGCAATGGGCGGCGCCAGCGCGTGGCCGATGGCCGTAATGCCGATGACGACCGCCGCAAGGTAAAGGTACTGGGGCATGGTCGGGGCGTGATCATCGTCGACATGCATCTCCGCGGCTGCGTCCATCGCCGCCAGGCGCTCTGCGGGGACGCGCGCCCACCGGTTGAACCGGTCGGCGAAATCGCGCGACATCAGCAACAGCGGCAGCCAGAAAACGTAGATGACGTTGTCGGCGATGATCGCGAGGCCGAGCTGCGCTTTCGGCGCATCCAGCATTTCCGCCGTCGCCGCCATGTTGGCCGTGCCGCCGATCCAGCTGCCGGCGAGTGCGCCGAAGCCTTTCCACGAGTCTTCCGGCAGCCAGCCGTGTACGACGACGTAGGCGACGACGCCGCCGACCATCACGCCGGCCGTGCCCATGAGCATGACGAGCACTCCTTTGCCCATGACCTTGACCACGGCCGGCACGTTGACCTTGATCAGCATCAGCACGATGAAAACGGGCAGCGCAAACTGGCTGAGACCCGAATAGATGATCGATGAACTCGGGATCACCGTGTGACCGGCGATTTCCAGGTTGCTGAGGAACACCGGGGTCGCGTAGATGAACAACAGCGGCGGCAGGTAGTGAAAGAGCTTCGCATCGGAAACCTGTGCAACGAGGAAGAAGAACGCCGCGACCAGGCAGAGGACGGCGAGCACGCCGATGGGAGAGGAGATTAAAACGTTTTCCATGCAACACGCCCCGGGCCGTCAATGGCGACCGAGTATAAAGCATCGTCAGGGCGCTGGAGGTATTGAAAAAATCAGCCGAAACTGATCTGTGCGGCAAAGTCCTTGCGCGCGGCTGCGTCGCGCAGCACGGCCGACTTCACCGACAGCCAGACGGCGTCCCAGTCCTCGATCTTGCTCGGTCCGAAAACGTGTTTGGCGACGTAGCTCTCGAGCTGGCCGACGTGGATCACGTTCTTCGGCGGCGCCGCCGTGAACTCGACCGACCCCGTGAAGATGACGAGGTTGTCGACCGGCACGTCCGGGACGATCTGGCGCAGCGCGCGTGCGCGGCCTTCGTTCTGGATCAGCGGATTCAGGAAGCGTCGGCGGTGCACGCCGTCGACGTTGGTCCATTGCGGTTCGTCTTCGCTGCCGAAGACGATGCCGTTGAAGTGCTTCGTCTGGATGCACAGGATGCCGCCGGCCGTCAGGATCGCATGGTCGATTTTGGCGAGACCGCCGTAAGCGCCCGGGATGATGAAGTCGTGCAGCACGTCGGGGCTGCGCTTCGCGAGCGCGGTGCGGATACGGTATTGCCCGATCTTGCCGGTGACGTAGCGGACGACGTGGTTGGCGACGGAGCGAAAGACGAGCGTCAGCAACAATGCGCCGGCAATCGTGAACAGGAAGGCGGCAGGGCCGACGCTCGTTATGCCGGTCTCGACGCCACCCTCGGCCGCAACGGCGGGCAGCGCGACGAGCGGCGTGCTGGTGACGAGTCTGCGGCCCGGTTTGAACATAAACGCAGCGTACGCCGACCGAGCCGTATTGGAAGCGTAACAGGTCACGTTTTGGCGCTTTCGCCGGGGTAGGCGAGGTAATAGCCGTCGATTTCGGCCACGCGCACCGCCACGCCATAGACGTCGCTGAGCCTTTTCTCGGTCAGGACCCCGGCTTTCGGGCCGTCGGCGGCCACGCGACCGTCCTGCAACAGCACGACGCGGTCGACCTCGGGCGGTATCTCGTTCAGGTGGTGCGTCACGATGATGATGTTGCGCCCCGCGGCCGCCAGCCGCCGGATGCGACGCAGGTAGTCGAAGCTGGCCGCGAAGTCGAGCCCGGCCGTCGGCTCGTCGAGGATCAGCGTGTGCGGCTCGTGCACGAGGGCCCGCGCGAGGAGGCAGCGGCGCTGCTGGCCCGTCGACATGGCACCGAGCGGCGTGTCGGCGAGTGTGTCGACGCCGAGTTTCCGAAGCGTCAGCCTGGCTGCATCGACCTGGTCTCCGGTCACGCAGTCCGCGAGGATGCCGTGCACGCCGATGCTCGAATGAAAGCCCGAGATGACGACCTCGAGCGCCGTCGTCGTCGGCGTGTAGCGCTGCTGCAGGTCCTGCGAGACGATACCGATGTGCCGGCGCAGCTCCCAGACGTTCCAGCGCTCGCGCCCGAGGATCCGGAAGACCGAGTCGTTGCTCTCGACCGGGTAGATTTCGCGGTTGATTGCCCTGAGCAGCGTCGTCTTGCCCGAGCCGTTCGGGCCGACGATCGCAACCCGCTCGTGTTGCGCGATGACGAGATCGAGGTGTTCGAAGACGCGCGTCGAGCCGCGCCAGATCGTCGCATTGCGGATCTCGATGAGCGGCGGCTCAGGCCTCATGGACCTTCCATCCGCCGCGGCGGAACACGATCACGCTGAGGACGGTCAGCAGGGACTCGGAGACAACGACCGCGAGAAATGCGCCGTTCGGGCCGAGGCCGGTCTTCGTTGCCAGTAAGAAAGCGAGCGGAATCTGCACGAGCCAGAAACTCACGAGGTTGATGGTCATCGGCGTTTCGGTGTCGCCGGCGCCGTTCATCGCCTGCACGACGACCATGCCGACAGCATACATCGGGAACCCGGTGCCGAGAATCTGCAGGCAGCTCGTGCCGACGCGCAGCACGTCCGCCTCGTTCGTGAACCATCCCGTGATCGTCTCGGCAAACACCACGAGCAGCAGGCCGGCCATGGCCATGAAGACGGCATTGTATTTTGCGGCGAGCCAGGCCGACCGCTCGGCGCGCTCGGGCCGGCCCGCACCGAGATTCTGGCCGACCAGCGTCGCGGCCGCGTTGCCGAGCCCCCAGGCCGGCAGGAAGATGAACTCCATCGAGCGCATCGCGATCGTGAACGCGGCGATGGCCGGGCTGCCGAACATCGCGACGATGCGCATGACGCCGATCCAGCTCGCCGTCGCGATCAGGAACTGCCCCATGCCGCCAAGCGAAATGCGCATCATGCGCCAGGCGAGGCCCGCCCGGAACCGCAGGTGCCGTGCGCGGAACGCGATGCGGCCGCCGCCGCCGAGCAGGAACCAGAGCTGGTAGGCGACGCCGGTGCCCCGGCCGATCGTCGTCGCCACGGCGGCACCCGTTACGCCCATTTCGGGGAACGGCCCGAGTCCGAAGATGAAGCACGGGTCGAGGACGATGTTGATGCCGTTGGCGATCCACAGCGAGCGCAGTGCGACCGCCGCGTCGCCGGCGCCGCGAAAGGCGGCATTGAGCAGGAACAGGTAGATGATGCTGAAGCTGCCGCCGAGCAGGACGGCCGTAAACCCGGCGCCGGTCTCGATCACGCTG
>JBFGYM010000127.1:0-7056 GCA_041587435.1 Woeseiaceae bacterium | reverse complement strand
CTGCTGGTCGGCGACGAATACGTCGTCATGATCGACGACGTCATGGAGTCCACGGCGCCTGCGCTGGTCGCAACAGCCGAGGCCATCGCCGGCCGGCCGATCGATTTCGTCATCAACACGCACGCCCACGGGGATCACGTCGGCGGCAACGTCTACGTCAGCGAGCGCGGCACGATCGTCGTCTCGCACGACACGCTGCGCGAGCGCATGGCCGGCAACGAACAGCTGAACACCGGGCCCGGTGCCCTGCCGGTGATCACCTTTTCCGATCGCATGACGTTTCACGTGAACGGCGAGGAAGCGGTTGCCATCCACGTGCCGGCCGCCCATACGGACGGCGATGCCGTGATTCACTTCGTCAACGCCAACGTCATCGCCGCGGGCGACCTCAGTTTCCGCGGACTGTTCCCGTTCATCGATCTCGACAGCGGCGGGACGGTCGCGGGCTACATGGCCGGCATGCAGAAACTCATCGACATGGGTGACGACAACACGAAGTACATCACGGGCCACGGGCCGGTCGGTACGCGCGCCGGGCTCGAGCAGGATCTCGCGATGCTGCGCGACGCCGAAGCGCGCGTGAAGGCGCTGCTCGACAAGGGCCTCTCGGCAGACGAGATTGTCGCCGCCGACCCGCTTGCCGATTACGGTGCAACCTACGGCTGGTTCTTCATCACGACGGAACGCATGACCAGGACATTCATACGCTCATTGACAGGAAATAAGTAACACGACATGGACAACAGGAAGACAGAAGAATTCGTCGCGAAGATGTGGGACGAGTCGATCATCCCCGAGATCTCCGAGTACATTCGCATCCCGAACAAGTCGCCGCACTTCGATCCCGACTGGGAGCAGCATGGTCACATGGAAAAGGCCGTGCAGATGCTCGAGGCCTGGTGCAAGACACAGCCGATCGAGGGCATGACGGTCGAGATCGTGCGCATCGAGGGCCGCACGCCCGTGCTGTTCATCGACATCCCCGGCCAATCCGACGAGGTCGTGCTGCTGTACGGACACTACGACAAGCAGCCGGAATTCAGCGGCTGGGAAAAGGACCTCGATCCGTGGAAGCCCGTAATCAGGGACGGCAAGCTCTACGGACGCGGCGGCGCCGACGACGGCTATGCCACGTTCGGGTCGCTGACCGCGATTCGCGCCCTGCAGGAACAGGGCATTCCGCACGCACATTGCGTCGTCCTCGTCGAGGGCTGCGAGGAGAGCGGCAGTTTCGATCTCCCCTACTACATCGACCTGCTCGAGGACCGCATCGGTTCGCCTGACCTCGTCGTCTGCCTCGACGCGGAGTGCGGCAATTACGACCAGCTCTGGTGCACGACCTCGCTGCGCGGCAACCTGACCGGCACGCTGCGCGTCGACGTGCTGACCGAGGGCGTGCACTCGGGCAGCGCGAGCGGCGTCGTGCCCTCGAGCTTTCGCACAGCGCGCCAGCTCCTGAGCCGCATCGAGGACGAGAACACCGGGCAGATCCTGCTCGACGCCCTGCACGCCGAGATTCCGGACCAGCGACTCGACCAGGCGGCGAAGGCCGCCGACACGCTGCAGGAGCTCGTCTACAGGAAGTTCCCGTGGGCCGTCGACGCGCCGCAGCCGAGCGAGCCCTGCAGCGAACTCATGCTCAACAACACGTGGCGACCGACGCTCGCGGTGACGGGGCAGGAAGGCATGCCCGACCTCGTCAACGCCGGCAACGTGCTGCTGCCCTACACCGTGCTGAAACTGTCGTTCCGGCTGCCGCCGACCGTCGATGCCGGCGCAGCGGCGACGGCCGTGAAGTCCGCGCTGGAGGCCGACACGCCGCCGCTCGTCAAGGTCGAGTTCGATGCCGACTCGAGCATGGCCGGCTGGAACGCGCCCGAGATTGCGCCGTGGCTCGAAGCATCGATGCAGAAAGCGTCGCAGGCATTCTTCGGCAAGCCGTCGATGTACATGGGCACGGGCGGTACGATCCCGTTCATGGGCATGCTCGGCGAACGCTTCCCGGAAGCGCAGTTCCTCATCACGGGGCTGCTGGGGCCGAAGTCGAACGCACACGGGCCGAACGAGTTCCTGCACATCGCCACGGGCAAGCGCCTGACGAGCTGCGTCGCCCAGGTGCTGGAAGACCACTTCACACAGAGCGCCGGAGGCCGGTAGCTTGACGATACTCGTAACCGGTGGCGCCGGCTTTATCGGCACGAACTTCATCCTCGAGTGGCTCGCCGCGCACGACGAACCGGTCGTCAATATCGACAAGCTGACGTATGCCGGCAACCTCGGCAACCTGCGCTCGATCGCGGACGATGCCCGGCACGTGTTCGTGCACGGCGACATCGCCGACCCTGACACGGTCGGTGCGCTGTTTGCCGAGCACCGCCCGCGCGCCGTCATCAACATCGCGGCCGAGACCCATGTCGATCGTTCGATCCACGGGCCCGACGACTTCATCCGCACCAATATCGTCGGCACCCATACGCTGCTCGCCGCGTCGCTGGCACACTGGCAGGCGCTGCCCGGCAGCAGCCAGGACGACTTCCGCTTCATCAACGTGTCGACCGACGAGGTGTTCGGCTCGCTGGCAGCCGATGCCCCGCCGTGCGACGAAGAGACCCGGTATGCGCCGAACAGCCCGTATTCGGCTTCGAAGGCCTCGGCCGATCATCTCGTGCGCTCCTATCACCGGACTTACGGCCTGCCCGTAATCACGACGAATTGCACCAACAATTACGGTCCGTTCCAGTTTCCGGAAAAGCTCATCCCGCTGATGATCGCCAACGCGGTCGACTACAGGCCGCTGCCGGTCTACGGGGACGGCATGAACATCCGCGACTGGCTGTACGTCACCGACCACTGCGCGGCGCTGCGCGCGGTCCTGGCCAAGGGGCGGCCCGGCGAGGTGTACAACGTCGCCGGCAACTGCGAAATCACGAATCTCGACGTGGTCGGTGCAATCTGCACGGAACTTGATAAGCTGTTGCCCGGCGACCGGCGCGGCCCGCGCAGCGAATTGCTGGAATTCGTGCCCGACCGGCCGGGACACGATCGCCGCTACGCGCTGTCGACGGCGAAGATCGAGGCGGAGATCGGCTGGCGGCCGACCGAGACGTTCGCAACGGGAATGGGCAAGACCATCGCCTGGTACCTCGACCACCAGGCCTGGCTGGACGAGGTCATGAGCGGGCAATATCGACAGTGGATCGACCTCAACTACGCTGAACGGGCGGAAGCACGATGAAAGGAATCATTCTGGCAGGCGGTTCGGGCATGCGCATGTACCCGATGACCCAGGTCCTGTCGAAGCAGCTCCTGCCCGTCTACGACAAGCCCATGGTCTACTACCCGCTGTCGGTCCTGATGCTCGCCGGCATCCGCGACATTCTCATCATCTCGACGCCGCAGGACACGCCGCGTTTCGAGAGCCTTCTCGGCGACGGATCGCATCTCGGCGTGTCGCTGCAGTACCAGGTCCAGGCGTCGCCTGACGGCCTCGCCCAGGCGTTCATCCTCGGCGAGGACTTCATTGCGGGCGACGCCTGCGCGATGATTCTCGGGGACAACATCTTCTACGGCACCGACCTGCAACCGAAACTCGATCGAGCCGCCAACCGTGAAACCGGCGCGACGATTTTCGCCTACGCCGTCCGGGATCCGCGCCGCTACGGCGTCGTCGAACTCGATGCCGACGAACGCGCCGTCAGTCTCGAGGAAAAACCGGCGAAACCGAAGTCGAGATTCGCGGTGACGGGTCTCTATTTCTACGACGCGCGCGTTTGTGACCTGGCAAGGACCGTCGAGCCGTCGGCCCGCGGAGAACTCGAGATCACCGACCTGAACAAGCTCTACCTCGAACGCGGCGAGCTGCACGTCGAGGCACTCGGCCGCGGCTTCGCGTGGCTGGATACCGGAACGCAGTCGTCGCTGCTGGCCGCGTCGAATTTCGTGGAGACGATCGAGGAGCGCCAGGGATTCAAGATCTGCTGCCCCGAGGAGATCGCATTCCACAAGGGCTTCATCACGGCCGAACAGCTCGAGGCGCTCGCGAGACCGCTCGCCAGGAGCAGCTACGGCGACTACCTTCTCGGCCTGCTGCAGGACGCCTGATCCACGATGGCAACTGCAAAGGACGCGCCGTTCATCGTATTCGGAGCCCCGGAGATCACATCCGCTGAGATCGACGAGGTCGTGGCCACGCTCGAGTCGGGATGGATCGGTACCGGGCCGAGGGTTGCACAATTCGAGCGGGAGTTCGCCGCCTACAAGTCGGTGTCCGCGGAACGTGTCGCGGCCCTCAATTCCTGCACGGCCGCACTGCACGTCAGCATGGTCGCGGCGAACCTGGAGCCCGGCGCCGAGGTCATCACGACCGCGATGACGTTCTGCGCCACGGCCAATGCGATCATCCACGCCGGCGCCACGCCGGTGATCGTCGACATCGATCCCGGCACGTACAACATCGATGTCGACCAGCTCGAACAGCGCATTACGCCGAGGACGCGCGCGATCCTGCCCGTGCATTTCGCGGGGCGTCCCTGCGACATGGACCGCATCGTCGCGCTCGCGCGCAAGCACGACTTGGTGCTGATCGAGGATTGCGCCCATGCGATCGAAACGCAATGGCGCGGACAGCAGGCCGGCACCTTCGGCGACTTCGGCTGCTTCAGTTTTTACGTGACCAAGAACGTCGTGACGGGCGAAGGCGGCATGGTGATCAGCCGCTCGGCCGAGCAGATCGACCGCATCAGGATCCTCGGCCTGCACGGCATGAGCAAGGACGCCTGGAAGCGCTTCGGCGACGACGGCTACAAGCACTACGAAGTCGTCGCCGCCGGCTTCAAGTACAACATGATGGACCTGCAGGCGGCGCTCGGCATTCACCAGCTGCGGCGCGTCGAACACAACTGGCTGCGCCGCCGGGCGATCTGGGATCGGTACCAGGCCGCGTTCGCGGACCTGCCGGTGGCGCGCCCGCAGCAACCGGGGCCCGACATGCGCCACGCCTATCACCTGTACACGCTCGAAATCGACGAGCGTGACTGCGGCGTGTCTCGCGACGCCCTGCTCGAGTGCCTCAACCGGGCCGGCGTCGGCACCGGCGTGCACTATCGCAGCCTGGCGCAGCAGCCCTTCTACCAGGAGCGCTTCGGCTGGCGGCCCGGCGACGTCCCCGCTGCGACGCGCTTCGGCGACCGCACGATCAGCCTGCCGCTCGGGCCGAAGCTCAGCGACGGCGAGGTCGATCGGGTGATCGACGCCGTGATCGGGTCACTGCACGCGTGACGGATGATGCCGCCAGCGCGCACGGCGGCGACCCGGGCTGGGGCGCGGAGAACCGCGACCGCAAGGCAGCCAATATCGTCCAGTGTCTGGAGTTGCTGACCGATCTCGACCTGTCGGCGACGTCTTGCGTCGATATCGGTTGCGGCAGCGGCGGAATCAGCTATCACCTCGCGCCTTACTTCGGCAGCGTTTGCGGCGTGGACCCGGAGCCGTGGCAGCGCTGGAAAGAATTCACGGCGGACCGTCCGAATCTCAGCTTCCGGGAGGAATCCGCCGACACCCTGAGCCTCGAATCGGATTCCGTCGACATCGTCATCTGCAACCAGGTCTACGAGCACGTGCCGTCACCCCGGGTGTTGATCGCGCAGATCTACCGCATCCTCAAACCGGGCGGCGTCTGTTACTTTGCCGGCCCCAACCTGCTGTATCCGATCGAGCCGCACGTCTACTGGCCGTTCATTCACTGGATCCCGCGGCGCTGGGCCCTGGCCCTGTTGAGAGCGTTTTCGCCGGAAAAGGAGAAGATCCTCGACGCCTACTCGACAACTTACTGGACGCTGAAGCGCTGGTTGCGCGCATTCGACATCGAGGACGCGGTGCCGCACCTGATCGCGCACCGCGCCCGGGTTTCGGGCGGGGTCTGGCGCGTGTTTCGCCCCGTCCCGGTCGGGATGCTCAGGCTTCTGGCGTTCCTGAGTCCGGGGTTCGTGTTCGTGCTGACCAAACCCGCCGGTCAGGAGTCCTTGAGCTCCTGAACCATCTTCTCGATGGCGCCATACGTCACGAGTTCGGGAATCGCATCATCGGGAAACTGCACACCGAGCTCGTCCTCGAGTGCCATGATCAGCTGCATGTGCTTCAGGGAATCCCAGCGCTCGATCGACTCGGGTGAGCTCTCAGCGTTGATCTCGCCCGGGTCGACCTGGAAGACCTGGGACATGACGAGCTTGATGGTTTCGGACATTGAGTCACTCCATGGTGGCCGAGATGATGCGCGAATAGTCGGGTATTGACGGTCGACGGTCCAGGCTGTAGCGCTTGCCCCCGCCGCCTTCGGGTTCCGCAACGAAACCCACGCGATCCCAGAAATCCTCGACCTGCGCGTTCTTCGCTGTCGGCAGGTACTCTGCCCGCCAGGTCATGCTACCCCAGGCGCCGGCAAGCGCTCCAAGGCACAGGTCGACGAATGCGAATTCGAGCTGCCTGCCAAGCACCCTGCAGCTCAGCAACAGCGTGTCGATCACTGCCGCGGTGTCGCAGCGCCGCGCGATCAGGACGCCCGTCAAACCCATGTCGCCGTACCGGTCCGACACCGACATGGCGTAGACCGCCGCGTCCGGATCATTCATGAAAGCCTCGATGTCCGCGACCGAGTACCGGCGGGTCGTCAGGTTGAACTGGTTGGTCTTCTGCGTCAGTTGCGCAACGCGCACCTTGGTGTCGTCGTCCACCGGGAAAACCCGCAGGACCGTTTCCAGCGAGCGCAGGTAGTCGGTCAGGTCCGAGAACCGGTCCCGTTGCTCCTTGCGCAACGTTGCGTCCTGGTACATCACCGTGCGTTTCCGGTCCTCGTCGCTGCGCGCGGTCGTGTCGAAGAGCCGCTCCTGCGCCAGCAACGAAGCGTAGGTGGACAGGTCGTCCGGCACGCCAAGCACGAGCACATCCGGGAGCATCTCGGCAACGAGAGCACGCTCTTGCGGACTGTCATCGACGAACACGAAGCTGTCGAGGCCCACGTTCAGCTCGTCGGCCAGGGAGGCGATATTGGCCGCCTTGTTT
>JBFGYM010000126.1:0-7109 GCA_041587435.1 Woeseiaceae bacterium | reverse complement strand
TTCACCTCGGCGTGGTCATTTACCGCCGCCGGCGCCGCACCAACGACGCTTGACGTCCACCGACGGCTAGGCAACGATATCGGCCCCCGAGCATCCGGCGCCGACCGTTGACCGACACCCCATCACCTGCACTGCGCATTGCCAGGAAAGAAGCCATGCTGTTCGTCGGCTTGCTGTTTTTCGGCTTCGTGCTGATGCCCGTCATTATCTGGTTCGTCGGCAAGGCCGTGTTCGGCGCCTACGGGGGTGCCGGGTACACGGAGTTTTTCGGCACGCTCAGCGGCAAGATCCGCTCGGGCGACGGGGTTGCCTGGTTTCTCGTGCTGTCGCCTTGGCTGACCTGGCAGGTGCTGCGGCTCGTGGCGTACGGCTGGCGCGCCGCGGGCAAAATGTGAACCGCATCACAATTTCGCAACGCCGCGCGTGCCCTACAAAGCTCGCTTTATAGCCAAACGCGAATTCTTACGGCATTCTGCGGTCTATCTACTGGTGTTAACTTAATTTGAGCGACTGCTCAGGCCCGCCGCGGATGATCGAACGACTCAAGAACTGGTTCAGGGAACGCTTCGCCGGCGACGACACGCCCGCGGTGCCCTCCATGCGAGAGACCGGTGCGCATGCCTCGCCGCGTCGCGCGCCGCCCAAGGCCAGCGTTCCCCGGCGCAACCCGGAGTACGTCGACACCGACGAAGATCTCTCGGGTACGATCGAGAGTCTCGGCCCCGGAAAAAACGTGCTGATTCGCAACAAGTTAGTTCGCGAAGAGACGGGGACACACGAAACGCTCAAGATCCTCGACGACTCGATGGTCGACTCGGGCGAGGAACCCGGCATCGATCCATACAATACCGGCGGATTCGACCGCTCGAAAAACTGGGACCGCCGCTTCGGCAAGTAGCGCTCGCGCAGTTTTCTAGTACCATTCGCGTGTGACCATGCGAATCTCCTTTGAACTCGACGACGACGACCTCAAGCATTTCCGCCTCATCATGGGCGAGGCGCGACAGGCCGCGCGTGCGCTCGCGCCCGAGGATATCGTGGCCGCCGCCGAGGACCTGCTGCGCACCGCGCCCGAATCGAACGCGCCGGGTTTCATCGTCGAGCGCCTCGAGAAGCTGCGCCTGATGATCAGCATGCTGTCGGACATCGAGTGGCGGCTCCCGCACCAGGACGCGACTCGCGTACTCAACGCACTGGCCTACTTCGCGGAGCCGGAAGACCTGATTCCGGATCACATCCCGGGACTCGGGTTTCTCGACGATGCGATCATGATCGAACTCGTGGTGCGCGAACTGCGCCATGAAATCGAGGCCTACCAGGATTTCTGCGATTACCGCAACCGGCTCGCCGAGAAAGGGGACGGCAGCAAGGCCAGTCGCCAGGGCTGGCTCGACGCGCGTCGCAAGGAACTCCAGGCGCGGATGCGGCGCCGGCGCCTGCGGGCGCCGCGCATCCTGCGCTGACCCCGGGCCTCAGGGCCAGTAGTAATACCCGACCCCCATCAGGGCCATCCACATCGCCGCCTGCGCCCAGTAGCGCGCCGGATGATTCCGCACCAGCGCATAGAAACTTGCCGCGGCAGTTGCGGTCATACCGAGAAAGACCAGCAGGCTCCCGAGTAGCGGGGCGAACTCCCGCTGCAGGCGCGGGTACTCGTCCCCGATGACAAGGACGACGATGATGACGGCCGTCAGGCTGAACGTGATGGCAAAACTCGATCCGAGAATGATCAGCGTGACGGCGGACAAGGGACGCATGTGGTTATTTCCAGGGCGGTATAAAAATTCCGCACGGCTTTGACAATTATGACGAATGCGCCCTTGATCGGAGGGCGTCGGGACACTAGCCTAGCCGAAATGCAGGCTCGGCTGAAACGGATTCGGCAACAATGGAGAACGCTTTGACGACTACGGGAACCCGCGGCATAAACTGGTTGGCCGGCACGGCACTCGCCCTGCTGGCGTGGCCGGCCTTCAGCGCCAGCTCGGCGCTCGACGAGACGAGCTTTCTCTATCCCGAACAGCGGCACGAGAAAGTCGGTGCGATCGTGACGCAGTTCATCGAGCAGTCGCATTACAACCACGTCGCCGTCGATGACGAATTGTCGTCCCGCGTGCTCGATATTTTCATCGAGTCACTGGACCGCAATCGCCTGTACCTGCTGCAGGGCGACGTCGAATTCTTCGAGACGTACCGTCATCAGCTCGACGACATGGTAAGAAGCAAGCCGCTCGACCCGGTGTTCGAGATGTTCCAGGTCTACCAGACGCGCGTCCGCGAGCGGCTCGAGTACGCGATGACGCAACTCGAGAAGGAACCCGACTACTCGATCGACGAGGATTACCTGTTCGACCGTACCGAAGAGCCGTGGGCCAGAAGCTCGGCGGAACTCGACGAAATCTGGCGCAAGCGCGTCAAGAACGAAGCGCTGAACCTCGCGCTGGAAGGCGAGCCCTGGGAGAAAATCCAGGACGTCCTGACCAAGCGCTACTCGGGCTACCTCAAGCGCCTGAACCAGGTGAATAACGACGACGTGTTCGAGCGGTTCATGAACGCGTTTGCCCACACGCTCGATCCGCACTCGAGCTACCTGTCGCCGCGAAACTCCGAGGAATACCGCATCCAGATGAGCCTTTCCTATTTCGGGATCGGTGCATCGCTGCAGACGGAAGACGATTTCGTCAAGATTGCCGGCATCATCCCCGGCGGGCCGGCGGCGGCCGACGGCCGCCTGAAGCCGGAAGACCGTATCACGGGCGTGGCGCAAGGCGCGGACGGCGAAATCGTCGACGTCATCGGCTGGCGGCTCGACGACGTCGTCGAGCTGATTCGCGGACCGGCCGACTCGGTCGTGCGCCTCGAGATTATTCCGGCGAACGCGCTGCCGGGCAGCCCGAAAAAATTCGTCGACCTGACGCGCGGCCAGGTCAAACTCGAAGAACAGGCGGCCAAGAGCGAGATCATAAAGGTGCCGCGCGAAGGCCGCGAATGGTCGATCGGCGTGATCGACGTGCCGAGCTTCTATCGCGACTACCCGGCACTGAGCCGCGGCGACAAGGACTTCACGAGCACCACCAAGGACGTGCGGCGGCTGATCGCCGAGCTCGAAGCCGAGGGTATCGACGGCCTGGTCATCGACCTGCGCGGCAACGGCGGGGGGCACCTTACCGAAGCGACCGCGCTGTCGGGCCTGTTCATCGACAACGGGCCCGTGGTGCAGCTGCGCAACGCGAACGGCCGCATCAGCCGTCTCGATGACCCCGATCCTGTTGCGCGCGTCGCCTACAACGGCCCGCTCGCGGTACTCGTCGACCGTTACAGCGCGTCCGCGTCGGAGATCTTCGCTGCCGCGATCCAGGACTACGCACGCGGCGTCATCGTCGGTCAGCAGACCTTCGGCAAGGGGACCGTCCAGAACCTCTACTCGCTCGACCAGTACCTGCGCAGCGAGGACGACAAAGGCTTCGGGCAGCTCACGCTGACCATCGGCAAGTACTATCGCGTGACCGGCGAGAGCACGCAGCATCGCGGCGTCAACCCCGACATTTCGCTGCCCTCGCACATCAACGCCGAGATCATCGGCGAGAGCGTTCGCGACAGCGCCCTGCCCTGGGACACGATCACGACGACCCGATTCCGCGCCGGCAAGCCGCTCGACACGACGATCGAGTCGCTGACGGCGACCCATGCCCAGCGCGCCAAGGACGACCCGAACTACCAGTACCAGCTCGACATGATTCGCACGGCCGAGGAAATGGCGGCGCGCAAGACGCTGTCGCTGAACCTGGAAGCCCGCAAGGCCGAGCGAGAAAAGGACCTTGAGGATCGCCTCGCGCGCGAGAATGCGCGCCGCGCAGCGCTGAACCTCGAGCCGCTCGAGAGCCTCGACGAGCTCGAGGACGACCAGTTCCCGGACATCCTGCTCGAGCAGGCGGCCGGTATCGTCACCGACCTCGCGAGCATGCGCGAGATTGCCGGGCCGCCGAAGACGGCCCGCATCGAGCGCTAGCCCGGGCCGCCTGCGGGCGGCTTGACCGGTCGGGGACCGGTGTTATACTCGACTATAACACCGCGCGCTCGGGTGCGTAGCGCGATCACCTGAAGGGGTTGTGCCATGGGAGAACGGCCGCAAGCGCCGCAGCACGGCAAGACTGCAACAGCGGCTGTTCTGCTCGCCCTCGCCGGATGGATGGCATTCCCGGCCTTCGCCGCTCCCGAACCCGACCTTCTCTGTACCGACGAGCACGCAGCCACGTTCGACGTCAGCGGGACCGAGCTGTCGGCGACGCCGGTCAACACGGGCAACGAGCTGCTCGGCGATCACATGCTGAAACCCCGCGTCGAGGCCACCGCACGCGAGGTCTTTGCAGAGGAAGACACGGCCGACGACGAGGCGGCCAGCGACGCGACGCGCGAACCGCTGAGCCGCAGCGCGGCGGACGGCCAGGCGACTCCGCACCGGCGGTTGATGTTCCGCCGCGATATCTGAAGCGTCTAGCGGCTCAGGGCCCGGGCGACCCCGAAGTAATTCTCACCGAGCAGATTGGCGTCGCGCTGTGCGACCTGGCCGTTCGGGCGAATGTCGTAGACGGTCGCCACGGTGCCTGAATTGGGAACCACGTCATCGTCATTGCGGAACACCGCGTGCTTTGCGATCAGCTTGGCGCGCTGCTGCAGGGTCTCCGTGAAATCGCCTGCCTGCTCGACTTCCTCGCGGCGCCGCGCCAGCTTCTCGAGAATGTCATCGCAGTCCGGTTTGCCGCCGTAGTTCACGGCGCCCACGCTCTTGTCACTCGCTTCCTTGGCCAGCCCCGCCAGGTCGTCTTCCTCGTACATCAGGTAGAGCTGCTGCACGTAGGACAGGACCATGAAATTGATCGAACGCTTGGCCGCGATGTCGAGACCGTCGTGCGGCGGCGGCTCGAGGGCCTCGATGCGTTCTAGTTCGCGCAGCAGGCCGGCCTCCCGGTCATGGGCGGCGGCGATATCCGCCTCGATGGCCGCGACCTTCGATTCCGCATCCTTGCCGCGCAGCATCTTCGACAGCCCGCCCATGCTCTGCAGCTTGTGGCGTTCGGCAAGCAGCTTGTCCTCGAGAAGCTGCAACGCCATGCGATGTTCGCCGATCTGCTTCTCTACTTGCCTGCTTTGCTCGTCGCGCTGCTTGGTCCAGCCTGCCAGGGCCTTTCTCTGAATGCGCTCCTCGCGCTGCCGCTTCAGCTGTTCGGCGAAACGCGCCACGCGGTTCTCGCAGTGCGCCGCCAGACGCCGCAGTTGGTAGAAGACGACCACGTTATGCACCCATTCCGGGTCGAGCAACAGGGACTCGAGGTGATTCAGCTTCTGTTGCACCCGCTCGATCGCGCCGCGGTGTTCCTTGATGCGGTCCTGCAGCCGGTACTTCTCGTCTCGCAGCGCGGCGAATTCCTTCTTCAGTTCCGCGCGATTGCGAAACAGGTCAACGAGCTTGTCGTTTTCCTGCGGGGGTTCGGGTGCGGCTTTGAAAATTCCGGTCAGGCTCGCCACGGCGTTTCTCTTTACATAATTCAACCTGCCCGCGCACTACGCGGGGGCACGATTGAACGTAATGATCGCAGCCAGTCAATCCGGAAGCGGTGACTGAATCGACAGTTTTGCGTCAGCGTGTCTGGCGGTCGAGGACGAGGTGGCCCTGCTCGCTGAGGTAATCGAGCCACTTGTTGAGCACGACATTGCGACGCCAGCGCCGTCCCAGTTCCCTCCCGTGCTCGCGTATCAGTCGGCGCAAGGTCGGGTGCCGGCGGCGGCGGCCAATGGCCATGACCTCGGCCAGCTGGCCGTCGAGGTAGGCGCGCACCGTCATGTCCGGGTCGGCCAGCAGGCCCTCGTCGGTCTCGAACCGGTACGTCAAACTCAGCGTGATCGTGTAGCGACTGCGCTCCAGGATTTCCACGTGCAGGTCGCAATCGCCGGCCACTCGCGACCGGAAACAGCCGTCGATCGTGTCGAGCTCGGGAATCAGGCGCAGCAGCCGCAGGAAGTTGCTCTCGTACAGCGCCATCAGGCCGACGAAGCTGCGTGGCTTCGCGGCGCATTCCGGGACGAGATGTGAATCGAGCAACATGCCGCCAATATAACAGCAGGCGCCCTGCAAAATCAGGGTCGAACTCGACGCTCAACCCCGGTACTATCTAGGATTCTGCTCGATATTTCCTCGATCGAGAATCCCGTCGTATCCACGTTCGGGATTCCATAGCGGCGGAAGATCTTGTCGGCCTCCCTGAGTTCGAATCGTACCTGCTGGGCGGTCGCGTACTTGCCGAGTGGCCGTCGTTCCTTGCGGATTTCCTGCAAGCGCTCCGGCGCGATCGTCAGGCCGAACAGCTTGTGCTTGTGCTTCAGCAGGAAACGGGGCAGCTGGCCGCTCTCGAGTTCCTCGTCGGTCAGCGGGAAATTCGCCGCGTACACGCCGTACTGCAGCGCGAGATAAAGACAGGTCGGCGTCTTGCCCGATCGCGACACGCCGACCAGGATCACGTCGGCTGCCGCGTAGTTGCGGCTGATGCCGCCGTCGTCGTTGGCGAGCGCGAAATTGGTCGCCTCGATGCGACGCATGTACGCGTTGACGTCGCTCATGCCGTGCGCAAGCCCCGACTGGTATTCGGGCGTCCGGCCGAGCTCCGTCGCCAGCGGTTCCAGGAATTCGTCGAAAATATCGAGATGCAGGCCGACCGACCCCCTGATGATTTCGCGCAAGTCGGGCTGCACCATGGTCGAAAAAATGATCGGTCGAGGCGCGCCCTTAGCCCCCGCAGCGTCGATCGTGCGCACGGCTTCACGCGCCTTGTCTTCGGAATCTATAAATGGCAAAGTCACTTGCCGATACGTCTGCCCGGCAAACTGTGTAATCAGGGTATGTCCGAGTGTCTCCGCAGTAACGCCGGTCTGATCGGAGACAAAGAATACAGCGCGCTCATCCATCGGTAGGATTGTCCAGTTCCTGCCAGGGGAACACAAGGGAGTCGGACTTGGAGCCACTTGTAATCAAGCTCGAAGAGCTTGGCATGGACGACGTCGAAACGGTCGGCGGCAAGAACGCATCACTCGGCGAAATGATCGGCAACCTCGCG
>JBFGYM010000125.1:0-7211 GCA_041587435.1 Woeseiaceae bacterium | reverse complement strand
TTCTCAGCTACGCAATGACGACAAGTAGATGACTCGCGGAAAGTCGCCACAATGTGGCATGCTGACTTTCCTGGCGCGGGTGACAGTCCGCATATCGACGGAGTGGTGGGCACGTTGACTGGCAGGAAATCCGAGCCGCTGGACATAGCCGATCCTTTTGCGCGCCAGTTGGTCGGACGCTACCTGGAAAAACGAGGCGATGATCTCGGCAGGTTGAAGGGCGCTCTCGAGAAAAAGGACTTCGAGACCATACGCACGGCCGGGCACAACCTGTACGGGTCCGGATCGGCCTACGGTCTGGACGAGGTATCGAGAATCGGCAAGGAGCTCGAATCGCGCGCTGAAGACCGCGACGGTCACGCGATCGCCAGGCTTCTCGCAGAACTCGCGGATTTTCTCGACCGGGTCGAGTTGTCATAGCGCCCGACGCGCGATCACACTTTATAATGTGCTGTGATTCCGGGCACTTGCCGCAGGTGGCGCTATAATCGGGCCTGATTCGTGTACACCAGACAGGAACTGCCTTTGCGCATTGCGCTCCTCGAAGACGATCCCGACCAGGCCGAGCTGATGCGACGCTGGTTGTCGAATGCCGATTACGTCGTGGAGTGGTACGCCGACGGCGCCGGGTTCCTGCGCGGCGTGCGGCGCGACAGTTTCGACCTGTACGTGCTCGATTGGGTATTGCCGGACTTGAGCGGGATCGAGGTGCTGCGCAGGCTGCGTGGCGACCTGGCGGACTTCACGCCCGTCGTCATCGCCACCGCCAAGAACGAGGAGGCATACGTGGTACGAGGTCTCGAAGCGGGAGCGGATGACTATCTCGTCAAGCCTGTTCGGCAAGGCGAGTTGATCGCGCGCCTGGCCGCCATCTTCAGGCGGGCGGCGGGCGTCCAGGGGAGCAGCGAGTCGCTCGATGCGACACCGTACCGCGTTGATGAGGGGCGCCAGACGTTCGATTTGCACGGCGACACCGTCAGCCTGACGAACAAGGAATTCGAGCTGGCGTTGTTCCTGTTTCGCAACGCCGGGAAGATGCTGTCCCGCAGTCATATTCTCGAGTCGATCTGGGGCATCGACAACAAATCGGTGTCGACGCGGACGGTCGACACGCATGTCAGCCGGCTGCGCAAGAAGCTCCGCTTGCGGGAGGACAACGGCTGGAAGCTCTCGGCTGTCTATCAGCACGGTTATCGGCTGGAGAGAGTCTAGTATTGGAGAAGCCGCCGCCCGCGGTCTCCGAAGCAGAGGTAGTTATGGCCAAGAAGCAATCGAGAAAAAATCCGGACGTGGACGCGGTCGACACGGAAGGCAACGTCGACAAGATTCGCGAGATTCTGTTCGGAGGCCAGATGCGCGACTACGAACAGCGATTCGCCGATCTCGAGGACCGCGTAAGACAAAGCGTCGAGAAGGCGTCACAGACTCTCGAAAAACGCCTGGATCGTCTCGACGCCTATGCCAAGCGCGAGTTCGAGAAACTCGCCGGGCAGATCAAGGAGGAGCGCAAGTCGCGCCGGAGCGAGGGCAAGACGAGTGCGCGCGAAATCAAGGACCTTGGTCAGCAGGTGGAGGCCTGGTGCGCCGAGGTCGAAGAGGGTATCGAAGAAGAATCCGCGACGCTGCGGCGCAGCATGCAGGAGCAAAGCGAAGAGCTGTCCGGCATGATCAGCGACGTTCACGATCAGCTCAGCAAGGCGCTCACCGGGGAAACGAGGCATCTCGCCAACGCGAAACTGGCGCGTGAAGACCTGGCGGACCTGTTGGCGGAGATGGCGTTGCGCCTCAAGAAGGACTTCGAGTTGCCGGACGCGTGATCGCCGTTCCGGGATGAGATGCCGATGAGTGACCTTGAACAGTTAAAAGAGTTGCTGTTCGGCCCCGAGAAGCAGGCGCTCGACTCGATAGCCGCGCGCGTCGAACAGCGCGACGTGCGCGCGGCGGACGTCGCAGACGTACTGCCAGACGCGGTGTACCAGAGCCACAAGAAAGGCGGGGAGCTGGTCGAATCGCTGTCTGAGCCGGTCGGCCAATGCCTGCAGCGGGCATTCCGGGAAGACCCGGAAACGTACGGCGACGCCCTGTATCCCGTCATGGGCCCGGCGATACGCAAATCGATCATGCATGCGCTGCGCAACTTCGCACAGCAGATCAACACGGCGGTCGAGCACAGCATCAGCCCGCGCGGCCTGAAATGGCGCTGGCAAGCCTCGCGCGCCGGCATTCCTTTCGGTGAGTTCCTGTTGCAGCGCACGCTCCAGTTCCGGGTCGAGCAGGCCTACCTGATCAGCCGCGAGAACGGGCTGCTGATCGGCCACGTGCATCACGAATCGGCGAAAATCAAGGACAGCGATGCGGTGTCGGCCATGTTCACCGCAATCCAGGACTTCGTGAAAGAGTCCTTTTCCCCCGACCGGACCGGCCGTCTCGAATCGGCCGATATGGGCGAATTCACGTTGTGGGCGGTTCACGGTCCGCACGCGCTGCTCGTCTGCGTGATTCGCGGCGTGCCGCCCAAGAGCCTGCGTTCCGAATTGAGTGCGATCCTCGAACGCCTGCATTTTCGCTACGGCGACGCGATTCGCGATTACCGGGGGGACACGTCGACCGTGGGCGACGTGGAGGGCGACCTGGCGCGCTGTTTGCGCTACGAGGCACACCAGGAACCCGAGCAGAAAAGGGGCGGCGCAAGATGGTGGTGGCTGGCGGCGGCCCTCGTGGCGGTCGCAATCATCGCCTGGTCGGGATTCCGGGAATGGCAGGACAGCCGGCAGTTGATGCATCTCCGGGATGCGTTGGAAGGCACACCCGGATTGCACGTAACGCAGATCAGCCGTGAGGACGACGGCATCATCGTGCGCGGACTGCGCGATCCGCTCGCCGAACCCGTGGCGGAGGTCGCGAGTGCCGCAGGCATCCCGGAATCGTCGCTGCGAGTCTCGATGCGGCCGTACCAATCGCTCGACCCGGCGATCATCGAGGCGCGAGCCAGCCAGTTGTTTGGCAGCACGGCCGACGTGCAATTCCGGTTCTCCGGCGGCACGTTGAAGGTCACTGGCGACGCATCCCTTGCCTGGCAGCGCGAGATGGCGGCGCGCTACGGTCAGCTGGGCGGTGTAACCGCGCTCGACATGAGCGACGTCACGGACCAGTCCACAGTCTCCCTGCTGCAGCGGGCCGCAGCGCTCAGCGGCGCGTCATTCGTCTTCGTCAACGGCACGGAACTGGCGCCGGGACAGGGACAAGCATTGGCGAGCTTTGCGAAGGACGTCGGTGACCTGGCGATGGCCTCGGAGGCCGCGGGGCTGGCCATCGAGCTGACCGTGACCGGCGCGACCGACGCACTGGGGTCCGTCGCCGCCAACCAGCAGCTTGCGCAGCGCCGGGCCGAGGTCGTCGCGGCGGTACTCGCCGGTGCGGGCCTGAACCCGGTCATCGGGACGCCCGACATTGCGCCTGCCGGCGCCGATAGTTCGGCCAACGAGAGCAGACGCCGGGCGCAGGTCACCGTGAAGCTCGGCGAGGCACCGGCGTCACCGTGACGGCCATCAGTAGCAAGGTCTGCATCGTCGGCGACTTCGCTGTCGGCAAGACCAGCGTGGTGGAGCGCTTCGTCAACAACCATTTCTCGGACAAGTACCTCAGCACGGTCGGGGTCAAGATCGACACTCGCGAGATCGAGCTGGCCGACGTGCACGTGAACCACAAGCTCGTCATCTGGGACGTCGCCGGCGCCGAAACCTTCGGGGACAAGGAATTCGCTTACCTCCGGGGCGCCGCCGGCTTTATTTTCGTCGCGGATGGAACGAGACCGATGACGCTCGGCTCGGCCGAGCGGCTCCGAAGCCAGGTCAACGACCGATTCGGCGACGCGCCGGCAGTGATCCTCGTCAACAAACGCGACCTGACGCACGAATGGGGCGTCAGCGACGAGCGAATGGCGAAAATGCAGGAACGATTCGACAGCGTCTATCGAACCAGCGCCAAGACGGGCGAAGAGGTCGGCGCGGCAATGGAGCGACTGTCCCGGCTGATCATCAACCGCGCTGTCCGGACCTGACAGTGGACTTGCCTCCGATCGTCGTCGGCTATCTCCAGGGCGCGTTCCTCGAGCGTGCGCGTCCCTTCTGCCTGCTGCTGGATGCCGGGTACCGATTGATTGGCAGCTGGGGCGATGGCGACTGGAGCGGCATTGGCGCGTTGCCTGCAGGCGAAGACGTCCGTGACCGCGTGCCGTTTTTGATCGGCACCGATCTTGCCGAGCGCCAGGCTTTCGATTTCATGGAATTGCCGGGCGGCGCGATCGTCAGCGCGCACATCATCCCCAGCCACGGCGAGTGTTACGTCGTTCTCCTCGACGTCCACGGGGACCATGCGGCCATTCAGTCGCGACAGCAGTCGGTCAACGAATCGCTTCTCATGCAGGCCCGGCAACAGCGCCTCATTTCGCGGCAGCGCGAGTTGATCGGCGAACTCGTGGAGACGAAGTCAGCGCTGGATCATCACCGGCGCGAAGCCGAGCGAGTCAGCGAGAACAAGAGCCGTTTCATCGCGATGATGTCACACGAGTTTCGTACACCGCTTTCTTCGATCATCAACTACGGCGAGCTCGCGCGGGAGCAGGGGAGCACCGCCAACGACGTCAGGAAGTGTGTCGAAACCATGACGCGCTCGGCGCGGCATCTCGCGGACCTCGTCGAGGCCGTACTCGACGACGCCAGTCTCGACGCAGGCAAGATCGAGCTGATCAGCGCGGAATTCGGCCTTTTCGGTGTGCTGGACGACGTTGCTGCAATGATGGCGCCGCTGGCGGCCGACAAGGGGCTGTCATTCGCCGTCAGGGTTGACGACGACGTGCCCGCGCGCGTGCACGCAGACGAGATCCGGCTACGGCAGATCCTCATCAACCTGCTCGGCAATGCCGTGAAATTCACGGTCGAGGGCAGCGTCGAGCTGCTCGTTGCCTACAACGAAGGCCGGCTCGTGATCACCATCAGCGACACCGGGCCGGGCATCAGCCTGGAAGACCAGGAACGGGTTTTCCGGGCCTTCGAGCGCGGCACCCGGCAGCGCGAAGCGGGTGCGGGGCTCGGGCTCAGTATCACCCTGCAGCTCGTGAAATTGATGGGGGGCGAGGTGTCGCTGGACTCGGCCCCTGGCGAAGGGTGTACCGTGAGCGTGCACGTCCCGGCGGTCCCGGGGGACGCCGATCGGGACGAGCAGGGAGCCGCATTGCCGGCCCTCGACGACAGTACGCGTGCCGCCAAGCCGACGAGCGTCCTGATCTGTGACGACGACGACGACGTTATCGCATTGGTCGAGCATTACCTGCACCGGTCCGGGTACGGGCTGATGACGAGCAGCGACGCCGGCGAAGCGATCGACAAAGCGCTCAGGTACGATCCGGACCTCGTGCTGATGGACTGCAACGTACCGGGCGTCGGTGGCGTGGTGGCGGCGAGAATCCTGCGGGAGCGGGGCTACGCCAAACCCATCGTCGCGCTGACCGCGTCAAAGCTCACGCTGGAGGAACAAGGCGCATTTTCCTGTTTCTTCAGGAAGCCGGCGCCGATGAACGACCTGCTGTCCGAGATCAAGCGCCTCACGCATTGACCGCGGCAATTGTCAACGATTGTTGCAAAGACCCTGCACCCCTGAATTGATCGGTACTATGCGCTCGTTTCCGGGGCGCAAGGCCGCCCCAGTTCAACCAGGGGAAAATCAATGCTTCAGGAATTCAAGAAATTCGCCATGCGCGGCAACGTGGTCGACATGGCGGTCGGTATCATCATCGGCGCCGCGTTCGGCAAGATCGTCAGCTCGCTGGTCAACGACATCATCATGCCGCCAATCGGTTTGCTGATGGGCAGCGTAGACTTCAGCCAGCTCTACGTGAATCTTGGCGAGACGGCGTATGCGTCCCTCGCGGCGGCCCGCGAAGCCGGCGCACCGACGATTAATTACGGTGTGTTCCTCAACAACATTCTCGACTTCGTCATTGTTGCCTTCGCCATCTTCATGGTCATCCGGGGCATGAACAAGCTGAAGCGAGCCGAAGAAGAGAAACCGGCTGAGCCGCCGAAGCCGTCGGAAGAAGTAAAGCTGCTCACGGAAATACGTGACGCTTTGGGCAAGCGCAGCTGAAATCTGCGCGCACGGAGAGGGGCGCCCTTGCGGGCGCCCTGTTTTTTCATAGAAAAGCCCCGCTACCGAAATAGCGGGGCCGAGCCAATGGATAAGTCGTGCGGGGGAAAGCGGGGACTTATCTGAAATCAGGGCTCTAACAGGTGTACACCGATCTTCCAGGCCGTGAACACGTTGGTCCCGGTGTCGTACTGACCGGCAGCGTGCATCGAACGGGCAGTCGTTGCGCCGTCGAGGCTTGCCGCCAGGTCTGCGACGAAGTCGTCGAAGGTCGAGTACATCCTCAGGCTGTCGGCCGTCTTGATGTAGAACGCCTTGCGGTCCGACTCGCGCGGCACGATCGTCGTGTCGGAGTCGAGGCCCGTCAGGTCGATCAGAACCGGCCCCTGCTTGACGTAGTGGCGAATGCCGATGTCCTCGTTGTCATTGTCGAGCACAATGCCGTCGGGTCCGATGCTGACGAACGGGGCAACCGTACCAGCAGCGCCCCACGACATGCCGAGCACACTGCGAACATCCGTGTAGTCGATGACCGTGCGGCCGAAGAAGTCGGGCGGCGCCATGCCGAACGCGTTCGGGAACCCCTTTGCGACGATCGGCTTGCCGTCGGCAAACGCCGCCATCATGAGGTTACCGGTCGCGACTTCGTAGTTGGCGGGATCGGCGTCCTCGGATTCGGACTTGCCGGTGCCGGCGAAATCGAAGATCTCGACGCGACGGCGGTCGATGCTGTGCAGCGTGATATCCGCCTGGCCCTGCATGGCCGTGTTGACGATGCCGCTGATGTGCGTCACGTGCATGCGCACGGCGCCCTGCGTGGCGTCGAACAGGACCTGCGGGGCATTGGCGTCGGTGGTCGGTGCGCCGCCCTGCGTGCCGCGAATCGTGACGCGCTGGCCGATCGAGATGGCGTCGATGCCGAGGTCGCGGTGACGATGGCCGTCACGGAAGACCTTGGTCTCGGGCCCGACCTCGACCACGACGTCGTCGTGGAAGTGGGCTCTGCGATCCGACGGGATGATGGTGGCGCCGCGAACGGTCAGGAAGTTGCCGTCCCGCTTGATGAC
>JBFGYM010000124.1:0-7226 GCA_041587435.1 Woeseiaceae bacterium | reverse complement strand
GAACGACGCTGCGTTGCCGCCGATCGCAGCCGCGCCCGACCGCGCAGCCGCGAGGTAATTCTCGCCCTGCGGATAATCGTCGGCGCGGGCCCCGTGAACGCGCCGCACGCGGTTTCGATGATACAGCTTTAGCTGCGCAGAAAGCGGCACGACGCGTGCGGGGTCATTGCCGGTCATCTCGCGATGCCGTTCCGGCAGTCGGAAGAATGGCAGGTTCATGTCTGCATGGTGCGCGTTGTGATACCCGAAGTTGAGCACGAGCCAGTTGAGCCGCGGATAACGCAAGCTGAGCGGATTACTGAAGGTATGCGCCTGCTCCCACTCTGAATCGCCCTTGTGCGGCGGCTGCCCGTACTCGAACAGCGTCGTGTGATAACCGTAATCGTGCTGCACACTGTCCATGAAGCGCAGCACGTGCATCATAAGCAGATAGGCAGCGACATACAGCAACGCCACCTTCGGCGCGAACACGAGCAACGCGGCGAAGATGCCGCCGCGGACGGCGATGACCGCCACATTGCGCAGGCGCTGATCGCGTCGCTGCGGAATCACGAACGACGTGAGTACCATCACGCCATGCAGGATCAGGTCGTGGGCCGGGATGTAGAACCACTCCAGAAGTCGCGTCACCTTCGTCACGAGGGGATGCCGGTCGAAGAAGGCGTCGTAGTCGAACCAGACCACGTCGTCGTTGTCGACATGATGCCGAAAATGCTTGTAGCGGATGTCCTCGTACGTGCCGTAGGACGCGCCGCACAACCAGCTCATGAAGCGGCCGAGCCGGGCGTTGTGCCGATTGCGCACGAACACGAGGTTGTGCCCACACTCGTGAACCAGGTACGCGGCGATCACCATGCCGTGCGCCAGCAGCAACGTTGCCCCGGCGTTGACGACCCAGCGGGACGCGAACAAGCCGGCGAACCCGAGCGTGCAGGCCGCGACGGCGTACACGACCGCGGCGCCATAAAAGCGCGTCCCGAGCGGGTCTTTCATGAGGCTCTTTGTTAGCATACGCAGCAACCTGTGACCGCACGGAGAAACCACCGATGAAGCTCGTGACCGCCATTGTAAAGCCCTTTCGACTCGACGACGTGCGCAACGCGCTCGGCGAGGTCGGCATCCAGGGCATGACCGTCAGCGAGGTCAAGGGATTCGGGCGCCAGCGCGGCCACACCGAGCTCTACCGGGGCGCCGAATATGTCGTTGATTTTCTTCCCAAAGCCAAGATCGAGGTCGCCGTGTCGGACGACATGGTCGAGCGCGTCATCGAGACCATCGTGGACGCCGCCAAGACCGGCAAGGTGGGCGACGGCAAGATCTTCGTGACCCGGCTCGAGCAGGTCCGGCGGATACGCACGGGCGAGACCGGCGACAGCGCGCTCTAGTCCGCGCCCTTCTCCTCGACCATGCAGAAAGCGTTGAGCTTGTTGCCGTCCAGGTCGCGGAAGTAGCCGGCGTAGAACGGGCCCATGCGCGGGCCCGGATCGCCTTCGTTCGTCCCGCCGAGTTCCAGGGCCTTGGCGTGCAGCGCATGGACCTTCCCGGGCGCGTCCACGACGATCGCGACCATCGTGCCGTTGCCTGCGGTCGCCGCGTTGCCGTCGTATGGCGTGATCAGGGACAGTGCCGGAGCGGTCGGGCTCGTCGACCACGCGACGAAATTGTCACCCTCCATCACGCGGCTCGCGCCGATCGTGGCCAGCAGCTCGTCGTAGAACTTCGCTGCGCGCGGCACGTCGTTGGTGCCGAGTGTTACGTAGCCGATCATGTTTCCCCTCCTGATTTCCGGACCTCGTCATGTAGCGCATCGCGCCAGGCAGCCAGCTTACCCGAGAACGGCATGGACGCATAAGCCGGGCTCGTTGACGGCAGGCGGACGCGTCGCAGCGCCGGCGTGACGCCCAGCGGATCGACGAAGCGGCGATAGAGCTGCTCCGCCTTCGCGCCGTTGAATGCGATCAGGGCCAGTTGCCGGTGCCTGGAAAAAAAAGTACCGAAGTCGTTTACGCGGGACGTGTCCAGCCGGATCGCCGCGTCCATGCTGCCCGGGCGCACGGAGCTGTGCAGCACATCCCACAGCGCAATCCCCTGGCTCGCGAGCTGCCTGCAGCGCGACGCATAGTCGCCGTGCACGCCGAGCATTTCGCGCATGATGCGCCAGAACGCGTTTTGCGGATGCGCGTAGTAGCGTCCGTCCGCGATGGAGCGCTGGCCCGGCAGGCTGCCGAGCACCAGGACCCGGGCCTGCGGGTCTGCAATCGGTGGGAAGCCCTCGGAGCGGGCCACGACGGGGCGGTCGCCCCGTTCCTGCGGCACTGCCGTCACCCCGTCAATACCCTCTGCCGGGATCGACGACGTTCAGCAATGCGTCGCCGGCCAGGTAGCGCCGCACGTTCTCACGCACCAGCAGCAGATGGCGACGCCGGTCGCCACCGCGGCCCGAGACGTGCGGTGTGATGATCACGTTCGGCTGGCGCCAGAGTTCATGCGCCGGCGGCAACGGTTCCGGATCGGTGACGTCGAGACCGGCACCTGCCACGTGGCCGGCCTTCAGCGCCGCGAGCAGCGCGTCGCTGTCGACGGTGGCTCCGCGGCCGACGTTGATGAAGAATGGCCTGCGCGACAGGCCGGGACCGAAGAACGATGCGTCGAGGAGGTGCCGTGTCTGCTCGGTCAGGGGCAGCGCGTTGACGATGACGTCGGCCTGCGCCGCGAGATCGGCCAACTCATGGGACAGGCCGACGTAGTCGACGAATGGCGGGCCGCTGCGAGAACTGTTGCGCGTTCCCACAACGCGCATGCCGAGGGCCGACCCGCGCCGCGCGATTTCGGTGCCGATTCCGCCGAGGCCGACCACCAGCATCGTCTTGCCCGCGAGCGTCGTCATGCTGCCGGTGTAAGCCGCTTCGCGTCGCCACTGGCCCGACTCCATCGCGCCGGCGAAGGCCGGCAGGTTGCGCGCCAGCGCGAGCAACATGGCAATGGCGTGCTCGGCGATCACGGGGGACGACATCTTCTGCATATTGGTCAGCACCACTTCGCCCGCCGCAACCTGCGGGGAGGACAGGCAGCGTTCGGCGCCTGCCGAGTAGATCTGCACCCACGTCGCTCCGTGCGCAGCATCCAGCAATTCGGCGTCACAGAAACCGACCAGGGCGCCCGCACCGCGCGCGTGCTGCAGCGCTGCCACCGGCGAGTCGACGAGCACGATGTCGGCGTCTGCGAATTCCCGAGTCAGCGCGGAGCCGTCAAACCCGAGATCGCGGACGACGATCGTTGCCCCAGGGTCCCAGCCCCGGATGTCGCGCATCGCGACGGGACCGGCGCGCAATCCGGCCTGCTCGACGAGTTCGTCGATCGTCCCCTGCCCCCCCGCGACAGAAGGCCAGGCCGCGATAATGGCAAAGGCGAGAAAGGCGCGGCGCATCGACTGGATCATGGCGACGGCCATGATAGCAGTCCACCCGGGAGAAGATCAGGCCGGGAAGAAGTCGATCGGCTTGGTCGTCGTAATGGCTTCGACGTCCTTGGCCTCGAAGCGGAACAGCCTGACGCGCTGCACGAGCTTGCGCTCGAGCTCCTCGTTGTTGAGCTCGCTCGAGACGACCTCGCACATCGTGACGCGGCCGTCGGGGGCGATGGTCAGGCGCAGCACGAGCTTGCCTTCGAGGGACGGGTCCTGGCGCAGCGCGCGGTTGTAGAGGGCGAAGATGGCGCCCTTGTTGCGGTCGAAGACGAGTTCGATCTCTTCACGAGAACGGGAGGCCTTGCCGCTCGATCCGCTGCGGCTCGCGCCGGGCCCCGCCTGGCCGATGCCGGCCACGGGGCTCGCCACGCGCGTCGTATTGCGTCCGGCGATGCCGGTGCCGCCCGTGTTGCGGCTCATGGTGGCCGTGTTGATGCCGCTCGATGCCGAACCGGCTTTCGACGTGATCATCGCGCGCTCGCTGCGCTCGGCCTGGCCGACCGACGCCGACAGCGGCCGGTCTTCCGCCACCTGTTGCAGGTCTCTGTCGACCAGGTCGGCGAGGTCTTCGGCAAATGGCATCAGGGCGGCTTGCGCCTCCTCGCGCGCCCGCTCGGCTCGATCGACGACCGGCTCCGGCTCGGGTTCCGGTTCGGGCTCGGGTTCCTTCTCCACGACCTGCTCGGGCTCCGGTTCCACTTCCTCGGGCTCCGGTTCCTCTTCCCTGGGCGGCGGCGGCGGAGGAGGCAGCGGCTTCTCCTCGAGCAGCAGCTGGGCGATGCGCGGCGGGATCTCCTCCACGTCGAAGGGATCGGGTTCGGGAACAGGGATGAACGGCCAGACGATACTCAGGGCAAAGCAGATCAGGATAGCGATGCCGAGCAGGCGCTGGAACTTGCGTTCCTGCTCCCTGCCCGTCGTCCAGGGCAGGTCATATTCTCTGTAAAACGGTAAGTCCAATTCCGTGACTCCAGATCTTTACGGCTGCCTCAGAGCGACGCCTGCAGGTCGCTCAGCTTGTCCGAACTCTTCTGCAGGACGGCCAGCGAGATTTGCCCGTAATCCGATGCCGTGCACGTCGCCATCACCTTCTTCAGCAATCGGTATGAAATCTCCTTGTCGCCCATGATGGTGACCTCGCGGCCCGCGATATCGTCCTTCGCAGCCCGTCGCAATACGCGATCGTTCTGCGACAGCAATGCCTCGCGCAGCGCGGGGATGTCGTTGCCCCTGGTCGCCATGACGTCCGCGATCTTGGCGACGGGCTTGCCCTGCACCAGGATGTCCGTCTTGCCGATCAGCACGACGACGTTCTCCTCGGGCTTCTTTTCCGCGATCGACTCGGGCAGCTTCATGTCCTTGGCGTTCGGCAGCGTCTGCACGTCCGATGAATTGACGAGCAGGAAGAACACGAGGATCGTAAAAATGTCCATGAGCGAAACGAGGTTGAGAGCACCGGCGTTCTTGTTACGCCGATGGTGCTTTTCCATGCGTTTCGCGCGCGCTGACTTGACCATTACGAAGCCCCTCCATCGAGCACCGGGGCGTCACCGATCGAGATGTCCGGAAACAGGTCCTTGCGATCGATCCTGCCTTCGAACTCGTCGACTTCCTGGGAGACGCGCACCGTGTCCATGACCTGGACGATGGTGTCGTAGGAAATGTCCTGTTCGAGAAGGATCGCCGCGTCGGTCTTGGACGGGTAACGCTCCTTGAGTTGCTGCAGCTTGTCCGCGAGCGCCGCGTAGTCGTAACCGTCGTCCGTGTTGGGATAGATCCCCAACAGTCCCTGGTTACGATCGCCGACTTCGATCTTGTCCTGACGCACGATGATTTCCAGCTGGAATACCTGTTCCTGCGGTTCCACGGGCTCGCTAGAGGAGCCTGGCAGATTCAATTCGAGAACTGTCAAACGCGAGAACACCGCCGTGATCAGCAGGAAAGGAACCAGGATCACCATCAGGTTCATGAAAGCCGTGATGTTGAGCTCGGCCGTCTCCACATTGCGACGACCGGCCTTGCGGCTGCGGATCATCGTCTACGCTCCGGTCGACTTCAGCTGGCGTTCGGTTACGGCGTTGAGAAACTTGACGCTGGCCATTTCGAGGCTGTCGACGAGCGCATTGGTTTTCGTCTGTAACAGCGAATGAATCAGCAGCAACGGGATGGCCGCCATCAGGCCGAATGCCGTGGTGTTCATGGCCACCGAGATCGAGGCCGACAGCATGTCAGCCTTCTCCGCCGGGTTGGCATTCGACACCGCGGTAAACGCGTTGATCAGGCCGATAATCGTGCCCAGCAGGCCGAGCAGCGTCGCGATATTGGCGAGCGTCGCAATGTAATGCGTACGCTTCTCGAGACGCGGCAATACCTCCATCAGGCTTTCTTCCATCGCCTTTTCGATGTCGTCGCGACGGCGGGCCGACTTAACGCGGTACAGGCCGTAGGTCAGGATCGAGCCGATGGCGGCTTTCGACTTGGCAGTGTGCTGGGCCGCCTCCTGGAAGTTGCCGGCCTTCAGGAAAGGCACGATCTTCTTCCAGAGAGCGCGATTGCTCGCGCCCGACATGGTCAGGTAGGTCCAGCGTTCGATGGCAATTGCGATACCCGTCGCAAATACCAGCAGGATGGGGATCATGAACGCTCCGCCCTCCTGGAAAAAACGCACTACGGTGCTCATTTGTCTGCTCCTCTACAACAGAATGTCTAGTTTTCACTGTCTCCGTGCAGGTCCTTGTAATACTCGACCTGCCGGATGAACTCTTCGCGATCGACGGGCGCCAGCACCTCGTCGAGCAGCGTGTTGACGGGCCTGCCCATCAGGTCTCCCGGGTCGGACTTCTGCCACGGCACGATATACAGCACCTTCGGCAGTTCCTGGTTGCCCGTGATCTCGGTCCGGCTCAGCTCCATTGAATCCATGACGCGATCGCCCGTCGTTGTCCGTATCACGTCCTCTGCCTGCGCGGGTTGCTCCTCGCTGAGGGCCGACGTATCGACGGCCGGCATCAGTTCATCCTCGTCCGGCGCGGCATCCTGGGCGAAAGAGGCAAACGCTGCCAACAACATGGCGAGCATGAATCCGGTGCCGAATACTCGTTCGCGATAAGTACTCATGTCCGTCAATCCGCCACGTTTGCCGTCTGCTGATTCGCCGCCACGCGACGACTCAGGTCCGATATCCATTTTTCGACTTGCTTGTCCTCCCCGACAAGTGCTTGATAAGTCTCAAAATGGTGCAAGGCCGTTTCCAGCCTTTGCAGGTACAGTTCATTAAGAACGCCCAGGTTGTAGTGTGCCAAGGCGTAATCGGGCGAAACTGTGACAGCCTTCAAATAAGCGGCTTCTGCCTCGAGGAAATTGCCATTTCTGCGAAGTAGCATGCCCAATTGGTTCAATGCGGCCGGGTGATCGGGGTTCGCGGCCAGCGCGGCGTCGAGCGCTTCGCGCGTCGCCGCATCGTTTTCATTGTGCGCGTGGATGATCGCGAGATTGACCCAGGCACCCGGGTAATCGGGATACAGCAGCACGAATTCCTTGAAACGCAGCTCCGCATCCAGGTAGTCGCCGGCCGCCATGACGGCCGTGGCCTGTTCGAACCGCGTCTGCGCCTCCGGCGGGACGTCCGGCAGGGGAGCCTGGCCCGGCGCCGGCCCGACCGTGCCGGCAGCGCGGGGCGCCTCGGGCGCATCGTCGCGCACGTTCGCGCCGCCGCAACCCGCGGCGACGAGCAGCACCAGCAAGCCGGCCGCCAGCGGCG
>JBFGYM010000123.1:0-7248 GCA_041587435.1 Woeseiaceae bacterium | reverse complement strand
GTATTTGCCGAGGCGTCGCGCATCGATCGCCTCATGAGTACCTACAAAGATGAGAGCGAAATCTCGAAAATCAACCGCGACGCCGCGACCGGCCCGGTGGCTGTCGGCGACGAGCTCTTCGACCTGATACGCCGCTCGCTCGACATCTCGGTGCTCACGCGCGGCGCTTTCGACATCACCTACGACAGTGTCGGCCAGCACTACGACTTTCGGGCGCGGCAGCGCCCCGACGCCGGGACCGTCGAAGCGGAGCGGCAGTTCATCGACTACCGCTTCGTCAGGCTCGACCAGGCGGCGGGGACGGTGGCCTTCGCACGCAAGGGCGTGCGCATCAATCTCGGCGGTATCGCCAAGGGTTACGTCGTCGAGCGCGGTGTCGAAATCCTGCGGCATCTCGGTGTCGAGCACGCGATCGTCACGGCAGGCGGCGATTCGCGCCTGCTCGGCGATCGCCGCGGGCGGCCGTGGATGGTGGGCATCCGCGATCCCCGCGAGGACGGCCAGGTGGCGATATCGTTGCCGCTGGCCGACGAGGCGATCTCTACCTCGGGCGACTACGAGCGCTTTTTCGACGAGGAGGGCGTTCGCTACCACCACATCATCACGCCGAGCACCGGTGAGCCCGCAGGCGGCGTTCACAGTGCCACCGTGATCGGTCCCGATGCCGTGATCACCGATGCGTTGTCGACGAGCGTGTTCGTGATGGGCGTCCACCGCGGACTGACGCTGATCGGCACGCTGCCCGACTACGAGAGCATCGTCATCGACGCCGAGGGCAAGGTGTTTTTTTCCGACGGGCTGACGCCGCCCGATCCCGCGGCGACCGAGTAGCGCAAGATACGCACCGCTGTGTCGCCGAAAGGCGACGGATTTTCACTTTAAATTCAGATTGATAGTCCTATCATAGGCCCTGCACTCCGTGCTGATAAATGTTTGGGCTCAACGGCGATTTAACGTAATCTGTGACGGTTGCGCGAGGTCGCGGACCCATTGAGACAGGTCGTCATTATGTTCAGGCATTCTGGGCATTTGTGACGATTATCACGGCTCACACGGGCTCCGGCTGTCACCATTCGTCGGTGGACTTTGCCGTCCGGGGCTTGTTCCAGCGGAAGGATGTGGGCCAACAACACAAGGAATGGACGTATGACGATCAAGAAATCGATATTTGCCTTGCTGATCAGTGTCTTCGCAGCGACCAGCCTCGCCTCGAGCGGGCTCGAGGGCCAGCTTGCGCCGGACTTCGCCCTGAAAAGCGCGACCGGTGAGAACCTGCGCCTGTCCGAGTACCGCGGCGACGTCGTGATGATCAACTTCTGGGCGACCTGGTGCGGCCCTTGCCGCCAGGAGATGCCGCTCCTCGACGAGCTCTATTCGCGCTACCAGCGTGTCGGCTTCAATTTGCTCGGTGTGAACATCGACGACGATTCACGCCGCGCCATGCAGATGGTCGAGGAACTCGGCGTCAACTTCCCGGTGCTGTTCGACGCACGCAAGGAAGTCAGCAAGCTCTACGAGGTGGAAGCCATGCCGGTGACGGTGATCGTCGACCGAAAGGGCACGGTGCGCTATGTCCACCACGGCTACAAGCCGGGGTATGAAGAAAAGTACCTCGACCAGATTCGTTCCCTGCTGAGAGAGTAATGTGACCAGGACATTCATCACCATCGTCGCGACCGCGTTGCTCGCGTTCGCCGGCGCTGCCGTCGCACAGGACATGACCTCGATGGATCCGGAGGCCGCCCTCGCCGAGGCGCGCGACGCCGAGGCCGGCGAGGCTCGATCGCGGGAGCAGTTCAGGGCACTCGACCAGGACGTGCAGACGCTCAAGAAAGAAGTGCTCGACCTCAACCGGGACCTGTTCCTGCTCGAGGAAGAGCTGCTGTTTCCCGCAAACTCGCAGGTTGCCTTCTTCGTGTCGATGGATGTCGGTGAGTACTTCGAACTCGACTCGGTGCAGCTCAAGATCGACGGCAAGGAAGTGGCCAATTACCTGTACACGGCGCGTGAGGTCGACGCGCTGACGCGCGGCGGCGTGCACCGCGTGCACATGGCCAACCTGAAGACGGGCGAGCACGAACTGGTCGCCATCTTTACGGGCAAGGGTCCGCACGTCCGGGAGTATCGCCGCGGCGCGACGCTGATGTTCGACAAGGGCATCGGTGCGAAGTACCTCGAGCTCGAGATCACGGACCGCGTCAAGAAGCAGCAACCGGAATTCGTCATCAAGGAGTGGGAGTAGTCCTTGCCACCTGGTCGCTCCATCCTCTGTCGCCTGTGCCTGCTGTGCGCATTGCTTGCGCCGGTAGCGGCGGCGAGCGCCGATCGCGAGACGATCGTCGTCGGGGACCCGCACTTCGGCGAGGTCCTTTTTTACTTTTACCAGGAAGACTATTTCCCGGCGATCGTCCGCCTGCTGGCGGCGAAGGACCAGGAGCAGCTGGCGCAGCATGCCGCCGAAGCGGAGCTGCTGCTCGGCGGCATGTACCTGTCCTACGGTCATCATCTCGAAGCGGCAGACATCTTCGAACGACTTCTCGCTGACAACGTCGACCCGGAGATCCGCGACCGCACCTGGTTCTTCCTGGCGAAGATCTGGTACCAGCGAGGCTATCTCGACCGCGCCCGCGAGGCGCTCGCTTACATCCAGGGCGAGTTGCCGGACAACCTGCGGCGCGAAGCGCTGATGCTGGACGCGCAGATCCTCATCGACGAGGGCGATTACGACGCGGCCATCGCCAGGCTGCAGAACTGGAAAGGGCGCACCGAGTGGTCCCGGTACGCGACGTTCAACGTCGGCGTTGCGCTCGTGCGCAGCGGCCGCGTCGACGAGGCCGCACGGCTGCTCGACGAACTCGGCGGCATGGATCCGTACAACGACGAACTGATGGCCCTGCGCGACAAGGCCAATCTCGCCCTCGGTTACGCGCTGCTGCAGGACGGCCAGCATTATGCGGCCAGGGCGCCGTTGCAGCGGGTCAGGCTCGAGGGCCCGTTCTCGAACAAGGCGCTCCTCGGGGTGGGCTGGGCCGACGCCGAAATGAACAACTACCGCCGTGCGCTCGTGCCCTGGATGGAGCTGCGCGGCCGCGACCTGCTGGACCCGGCCGTCCAGGAATCGATGCTCGCGATCCCGTACGCGCTGGCCAAGCTCGATTCGATCAGCCAGGCGGCCGACCATTATCTCAACGCGATCGAGGCGTTTTACGAGGAGACGAATCGCCTCGACCGCACGATAGACCATATCGAGTCGGGGCAGTTTTTCGAGGACTTCATCGACGACGACGAGCAGGACAGCACGGGCTGGTACTGGCGGCTCGAGGAGTTGCCGGAGGGGCCGGAGGGGCGCTACCTGTTCCACCTGCTGGCGACGCACCAGTTCCAGGAGGGGCTCAAGAACTACCGCGACCTGACATATCTCCATCGCAATCTCGACGGCTGGCAGCAGAGCGTCGGCGTGTACGCCAACATGCTCGAGACGCAGAAAGAGAAACTCGTCCGGCGCCTGCCGATGGTGGAGGAGCAGCTCGGACGCGCCGATCTCGACGACATGGTGACGACGAAGCTCACCTACGATTCGGTGGTCGACAACATCGAGAAGACGCACGACTGGCTCGCGCTGGCGTCGGCCCCGGAATTCGAGATGTGGCAGGAAGTGACCAGCCTCGAGAGCACGCCGGCGCTGCAGGCCGACCTGCCCGAAGCGCGCGAGGTGCGCGACAAGATCGACCTGTTGAAGGGCGTGCTGCAGTGGGAGCTCGAGCGCAAATTCAAGGACCGCCTGTGGCGCGTCCGCCGCGAGCTTCACGATACCGGCGCAGCGCTCGTCGAGACGCAGCGTTCGTGGCGCCAGATCGAGAACACCATGCGCAACGAGCCACTGCGTTTCGCCGAGCTGAGCGACCGCGTATACGGACTTGCGCCGCGTATCGAAGGCATGAAGATGCGCGTCGACGACGCTCTGGCGGACCAGCGAGCGTATTTGCAGTCGATCGCCGTCGGCGAGCTGCAGGCGCAAAAAGAGCGGCTCGATATCTACACGATTCAGGCGCGCTTTGCGCTCGCGGCGATCTACGATATCGCGGCGACGGTCGGGGAGGCGTCGGAATGAGTATCCGCCGCCACCTGTCGTGCCTGTTGATTGCGCTGGTCGTCGCCGCGGCGCCCGCCGATGCCCGCGTCAAGGAAAAGGACACGATCAAGAGCCTCGAGAAGAAGACGGTCGAGGTTCGTCCCGGCAAGATCATCCTCGACAGCTCGGCGCTGGCACGCGAGAGCTATCGCGATTTCCTGGATCTCGTCTCCGACGACCCCGAGCTGCGTGCCGAAGCGATGCGGCGGCTCGGCGACCTCGAACTCGAGGCCACCGAGGCCGACCAGCTCGCGGAGAACATCGAGGCCATCGATGCGCAGAGTTTTGACAATGCCGTCGAGCTCTACCAGAGACTGCTCGAGGCTTATCCCGACTACCGGCGCAACGATACGGTGCTGTACCAGCTCGCTCGCGCTTACGAAGTCGGCGGGCGTACGGATGAGGCGCTCGACGTGCTCAACGAGCTCGTCGCGAAATACCCGGACACGGCGCTGATAGACGAAGTGCAGTTCCGGCGTGGCGAAATGCTGTTCCTGCGCAAGGACTACAACGCGGCCGAAATGGCCTACCAGGACGTGGTCAAGGCGGGCGACGGATCGCGCTTTTACGAGCAATCGCTCTACAAGCTCGGCTGGTCGCAATTCAAACTGGCGTGGCACGAGGAGAGCCTGTCGCCGTTTTTCGAGCTGCTGGATCGCAAGGTGGCCGACGTGGACATCGGGGATGGTGAGGAACGGCTCGTGGCGCTGTCGCGCGCCGAGCGCGAACTCGTCGAAGACACCTTCCGCGTGCTGAGCATCAGCTTCTCGTACATGCAGGGTGCCGAGAGCATCGACCGCTTTTTCGCGCAGCGGCAGGCGCCGGCCTACGCGTACGTCATTTATGGCAACCTCGGCGATCTCTATCTCGAGAAGGAGCGCTTCCAGGATGCCGCGCAGACCTACGAAGCGTTCGTCGACAAGGACCCGTACCATCCGAAGGCGCCGGTGCTGCAGGTCCAGGTCATCGAGGCCTACAAGCAGGGCGGTTTCCCGAGCCTGGTGCTCGAAGGCAAGGAGAACTTCGTCGAGCGCTACGGCATGGACGGCCCGTTCTGGGTGCGCAATCCGCGCGAGGAGAACGAGGCAGTGGCCGGTCACCTCAAGGCAAACCTGACCGATCTCGCGCAGTACTATCACGCCGAGGCGCAGAAAGACGGCAAGAAGAGCGATTACCAGAAAGCGGCAAACTGGTATCGCAAGTTCATGGCGTATTTCCCCGGCGAGGCCGATACGGCCAACACGAACTTCCTGCTCGCCGAAATCCTGTTCGAAAGCGGCGATTATCGCGACGCGACAATCGAGTACGAGCGCACGGCGTACGGCTACACGTTCCACGAAAAATCGGCCGAGGCCGGCTACGCGGCGATCCTGGCCTACCGCGAGCACGAAAAGAGCCTCGAGGGAGCGGCGCGGGACGAATGGCACCAGGCGTACCTCGACAGCGGCCTGCGCTTTGCCGACACCTACCCCGAACACCCCGAGTCGGGCGCGGTGTTGACGACCGTCGCCGAGGACCTGTTCCGGCAGAACCAGTTCGATCTCGCCATCGGCGTAGGGCAGGCGGTCGTCGCCAAGCAGCCGCCGGTCAATCCCGAGCTCGCACGCACGGCGTGGACCGTCATTGCGCACTCGCACTTCGACCTCGCCAACTTCGACGATGCGGAATCGGCCTACTACAGCCTGCGCAACTTCACGCCGGCGGACGATCCTCAGGCGATGGCCGGGATCCAGGAACGAATTGCCTCGTCGATCTACAAGCAGGGCGAGCAGGCGCGTGACGCCGGCGACCTCGAGACGGCAGTGACGCATTTCCGCCGTCTCGGCCAGGCGGTGCCCGATTCGCCGATTCGCGCAACGGCCGAATACGACGCGGCGGCGGCGCTGATCAACCTGCAAGCCTGGGACCGCGCCTCGGTCGTGCTCGAGGAGTTCCGCCGCGATTACCCGGACAGCGAGTTCGCCGACGACGTCACGCAGAAACTCGCGGTCACCTATCTCGAATCCGGTCGCTCGGGCCAGGCCGCGGCCGAATTCGAGCGCATTGCCGAGGCCGCCGCAAGCAGCGAGGACGTCCGGCGCGAAGCCTTGTGGAAGGCATCGGAACTCTACGGGCAGAGCGGTTCGGTCGGCGACGAGCAGCGTGTGTTGAACAACATCCTGGCGCGATACCCGAATCCGATCTCCGAGTCGATCGAGGCACGCGCACGGTTACTCGAGATCGCGCGGCAACAGGGTAACGACCAGGAGGTCGTGACGCGTCTCGAGGAAATGGTGCGCGTCGACGCGACGGCTGGCGCGCAGCGCTCCGACCGGACGCGCTACCTGGCCGCGGTCGCGTCGCTGGAACTGGCCGAGCCCGTACGCAAACGCTTCGAGGTCGTCAAGCTCACGCAGCCGCTCGCCGACAGCCTGAAGTTGAAGAAAGACCTCATGGAAGACGTCATCGACGCTTACACGAAGGCCTCCGACTATGGCGTCGCCGAGGTGACGACGGCGTCGACCTTCCGCCTCGGCGAAGTGTACGAGCAGTTCTCGTCCGACCTGATGGAATCCGACCGGCCGGCCGACCTCGCGGCGGACGCGCTGGAGCAATACGAGATTCTGCTCGAGGAGCAGGCCTTCCCGTTCGAAGAGAAAGCCATCGAGCTGTACACGGCGAACGCCGACCGCGCGGCAGATGGCGTCTACGACGAATGGGTCAGGAAGAGTTTCGACCGCCTCGCTGGCCTGATGCCGGCGCGGTATGCGAAGAAGGAGCGCAGCGAAGATGTTGTTACAGCGCTTTACTGAACGGGCGCCGCTGGCGGCCGGCTTGCTGGTGCTGCTCGTCGCCGCGGGTTGCGGCGGCGCGAACGTGCGCGACGATGCGCCCGAGGCGCCCCGCGATCCCGGCACGGTCGGGCCGGCGGCGGGCCAGGCTCCCTTGCCGGACGTCCCGCCGGAGGCGCAGACGCTGTTCGAACAGGCCACGGCCGTCATGGCGGCCGGCGACTATCTGGATGCGGAGCTGCGTTTCAAGGAATTCGTGCTGCTGTATCCCGATTACCCGGGTGCCTGGGTCAATCTCGCGATCATCCACGCGCACAATGAAAACGATGCGGCGACGCGCGAAGC
>JBFGYM010000122.1:0-7329 GCA_041587435.1 Woeseiaceae bacterium | reverse complement strand
GAGCTATTTCGAGTGGGTGCAGAACCTCGAAAACCAGCAGTGGAGTCTCGACAAGGTCGAGCGCCGTCTCAACGAGAAAATGTGCCGCGCCGTCGACGAGACGGTCGACCGCTTCGAGGCACTCAAGGCCCGGTACGACGAGGGCTACAACGAGGACAAGCCGGGCCCGACGCTCAGGGACGCGGCGCTCGTGTCCGCGATCGGGCGCATCGCCAAAGTCGTGCTGCAGCGGGATATCTGGCCGTAATCCGGTCGAGGCCGCCGCCCCTGCCGCCGGGGCGGCGGTGTTGTGAAATTAACAGTGTAAAATTCTTCCTGTAAAATTTGAGTCAATAATTCAGTAATGTCGTCTGCAACGGTCCTCGCGGGAGGGCGGAAACCCACGACCCACGGGGGGTACGAGATGCAAACGACACCGAATACGACACAGATCCTCGACGAGCTGATTCCTCTGCGCGATGCAAGCCACGCCGATGTCGTCGAGTACCGTGTCGAAGTTCCGATGCGCTACGCCGAGTGCTGCGCGATCATGGCCGACGGCAGCAAGGCCCGTTTCGTCGACGCGCACAAGTTCCTCGGCTGGTCCAGCTTCGATACGCGCCGCTCGCTGCTGTTCCGTAGCAACGACGTCACGCTCGAGATCGAGGTCGACAACGCCGCGGCTGAGCGCGAGCGCAGCACCGTGCGCAGCATCAGCCTGCAGGATGCGCTCCGTGAGGGCGCATCGAGCCTGAAGAAATTCATCGGCGTCGACGGCGACCTGCTTGTCCTGCCGGCTACCTGACGGGCGGCGTTGCCCAACCCTCGGGTTGCGGTCCCTGGTCGGCGATGATCTCGCGGTGCGCGCTCCACGTCAGCGTGATCGCCTCCGGCGTACCGATGCCGGCGCCGCGCGGGTCGCCGCTCGGGCCGAACCAGTGATTCTGCGGCGCGCCCGTCGTGCGCGCGCGCATGCCGCAGTAGGTGGTGCCGTTGACCGTCGCGCCCAGTACCCGGTTCTGGAACAGGATGTCGGCACTCACGACGGCGGCCGTCAGGTGATTCTGCATGCGCTCGAGCAGGGCGAGGACGTCGGGCAGGTCGTTGTCGCCCCAGGTCACGACGACCTGGAACGGCCCGAACAGCTCTTTTGCCAGCAGGTCGAAACTCTCGCCCTTCATCGCGGCCAGCGGTGCGCGAATCGCGGTCGGCTCGTACGCGCCGAAGCACTCGGGAATGGCGTGGCCCGTGAGCGGCTTGCCGCCGAACAGCAGCTCGGTGCCGTCGACGGCGAGCACGGCATCGACGTGCGCCTGGATCTGTTGGTTGGTCCAAGACAGCACCGGGCCGACCGTCAGGTCGTCCAGGTTGCGCCGTGCCGCGAGTTCGCCGAGCTTCGGCAGCAGCGCATCGGCCCAGTTGTCGTGCACGAACAGGGCGCTCTGCGCCGAGCATTTCTGGCCCGCGGCGTTGTAGGCGTCCTCGTCGCATTGCCAGGCCACGTAGTCGAGCCAGGCGGTATCGTAGTCCGGACCGATGACCTTCCAGTCGAAGCCCGCGTCCTCGAGGCGCACTTTGCCGTGCAGCGTCGCGGCGACCTTCTCGGCCACCGTGCTCGAGCCCGTGAACTGGACGAGGCGAATGATGCCCGACGCCTCGTCGATCAGGCGGCCCATGGTCTCGCCGCGGCAGTGGATCAGGTCGAGGTCCCGCGGCTCTAGGCCGCACAGGATCAGCAGGCGAACGAACTGCTCGAACACCGCGCTGACCTTGGAGTCGACCTTGACGAGCGGCCGGTTGCCCATGAACAGGGCGCCCATCGTCTGCAGCGCCGGGATCTCGAGCGGGAAGTTGAACGGGGCGACGACGACGACCGGTCCGAACGGCCAGCGATAGCCGCGCGACTCCTGCCCGGGGTGATCGCCCGGGTTGGAGAAACCGCGCGCGAGGAAACGCACGCCGTCGCCCGCGAAATTCTCGAGGAACACGCGCGTGACCGTGACTTCCGCGAGGCACTGGTTCCAGCTCTTGGGCATGACGCGCTGCGTCAGCCTGGTGAAATACGCCTCGATGTCCGGGTGAGCGAGCAGGGCAGCGGCCTTGGCGCAGACACGGCCGAGGTGGACGTAGCGATCATTGTTCTTCAGCGGGTTGTGCAGGCCCGACTTCGGGCAGCTCGCAAGGCCCGCGATGAACGGCGCCAGGTCCTGCGTGTCGGGCACTTCGAGAAACGATTCGCCGGTCATCGGATCCACGATGTCGTCCCGGAACACACCGGGATCGGCCCAGCGGCCGCCGACGAGATTGTGCAGGCGGCCCGGTTTGCTGCCCGTCATGCCCGCGAACGGATCGACCGTCGCGAACGACTTCCATGATGATGTCATTATTTCGTTACCTGCAGCATGAATTCGGCGGCCGCCATGCGGACTTCCTCGGAGAGGTAGTTCTGCGGCGGCATCTCGGGGTAGTCGTCGCGCTTCTTCACGGGGTTCGTGATGTACTCGACGATTCCCTGCGGATTGTCCATGTAGAGCGCCTGGATGACCTGGGTCGGCGGTCCGATCATCTTGACGTTGTAGGCGTGGCAGCCCGCGCAGATGCCGTAATACGCCCGCTTGCCCATGTCCTCGGCCGCGATGATGCGTCGCTCGGCACGTTCCCCGGGCAGGTAGGTCGCGACGTCGGCCGGGGTCGTGAACCCACACGTGCCGAAGTCCTTCAGGCCGACCGTGACGTATTTGTCGTGGTCGAGAATGCAGCTGCCCGTGCTCGTGCCGATGTTGAGGATTTGCACGTCGCCGTCGACGAGTGCCATCGTCTTGAGCGCCTTGATCTCGGTGATCGTCTCGTAGCCGTTGTTCCACATCAGGTTGTCGAGGATCGCGATCTCGTCGGAATTCGGATCGGCCTCGGGATCGAGCGTCAGGTTAGGTGCGTTCATGTGGTCGGTGATCAGGATGCCGATCGTCTTGTTGCCGGTGATCACGTTGCCCTCGATCGTCGTCCGGTCGCCGGCCATGTTGAGGATACCCGTGCCGGCCGGGATGCCGGCCACGGTGGAGCCCGGGATGCCGAAGTTCGGCGTATTGTTGTCGACCACGAAGTTGTTGCGCACGATCGTGTCGAACGTCGTCTTGATCGGCAGGCCCGGCGTGATGAAAACGAGGATGCCGCCGGTGTTGCCGTGCACGTAATTGTTCTCGACGATCGAATGTCGCGTGTTCTCGATCTCGATGCCGGCGACGTTGCCGAAGACCTCGTTGTGGGTGACGTGGATGAAATCGCACATGCCGACGTAGATCGCTGCATCCTCGATGCCGCTCAGCACGTTGTGCGTGATCAGCCCGTTCTCGCCGAATTCCGGGAAGATGCCGTACACGCCCGTGTCGATGACACGATTGTTGCGGATCAGGAAGTTGTTACCCGCCTGGCCCATGATCGCGTTGCCCTTGTAATGCTGGATCTGCAGGTTTTCGATCGTGATGTCGTTCCCGGAATAGAGAATCGCGTCGTTGAGCTCCTTGCGGCCCTCGAGGACCGGCCAGTCGCCGTCCATGATGACGCCGCTGATGACGAGGTCGTCCTTGTCGATGTAGACGGTCTCGCTGTAGGTCCCCGGGAAGACCCGGATGACGTCTCCCCCGGCGGCTTCCGCGACGGCCGCCTGGATCGATTCGCCGGCGCGCACCTCGAGGATTCGTCCGGTGCCGGAACCGCCGACCGCGCGTGTCAGCGCGCCGCTGCTGCTCGCCGCTGACGCATAGCGCGACGCATCGCCGACGACCGTCGCGCGGTTGTCGCCGGCATACATCATGCCGCCGATGGCGCCGACGATCAGCAGCGCGACAGCCGCGATGATCAGAACGGTTTTCCTGCCCATGGCGTGTCCTTCAGTTGCGGAATCAGTGCGTGCGACCGAGCTGCGGCATGAGCGCATCGGGCAGTGCGCCGATCGGTGCCAGCCCCGAGGGCACGGCGGCCGGAACCTGCGGTTTGAAACGCTCGTCCGTCAGCGTCGCGAGAAAGTCGACCAGGCGATCGAGCTCGTCATCGGTCAGCCGCGGCTCCCAGATATGCCAGTGCACGATCATACGCCCCTTTTCCTCGTCGGGAAGCGCGTGGCCGCGGCCGAGCGTATAGAATTCAGCCGCCTCGCGCAGTGTCGCAAAGGCGCCCGAATGCATGTAGGGCGCCGTCCTCGCCACGTTGCGCAGGGAGGGCACCTTGAAGCCGCCGCGCAGGCCCCGATTGCCGGTGACGGCCTCGGCGCCCGCGTCGAACGGCAGCCCGCCGGGGTCTCGCACGCCGATGACGGCAACCTGCTGATTCGTGAACAGCGGCGGCGTGTGGCACTCGGCGCAGCGCGCGACGAACGAGCGGAAGACGTTCATGCCGGCTTTCTCGTCGTCGGTCAGCGCATCGTGGTAGCCGTGTGCATAGCGGTCGTAGCGGCTGTTCAGCGACACGAGCGAGGCCTCAAAGGCGGCGATGGCCGTGTAGATCATGTCGAGGGTGGGCGGCCCCTGGTTGCCCGGGAACGCGGCGCGAAACAGGCGCCGGTAGGTCTCGTTGCCGCCGACGTCGGCCAGCAATTGCGCGGGGCTGGCGCCCATTTCCCGTGCGTCGTACAGCGGTCCCTGCATCTGCTCTTCGAGCGATGAAGCGCGGCCGTCCCAGAAGAAGCGCTGCAGGAAGGCGACGTTCCAGAGGCTCGGCGCGGCGCGGCGAACCTCGGCACCGCCGATGCCGACGCTGCGCGGCCGGCCGTCGGCAAAGCCGAGTTCGGGGTGATGGCAGCTCGCGCAGGACACCGTGTCGTCGCCCGACAGCAGCGGGTCGAAGAACAGGTAGCGGCCGAGGTCGATCTGCTGCGGCGAGAAGCCGTCGCGCGCGGCCGGCAGGCCGGTCCGGGCGCCACCGACCCCCGCATGGCGCAGCGAGGCGTAGTTCTGGTAGAGCGTGCGCAATTCGCAGCGGTTGCCGTCCACCGGCTCGAAGCCCGGGGGACAGTCGTCACGCAATGTAAACTGCGCATCGGCAAGGGCCGATGCGCAGCAGGCCAGGGCCACGAGGCCCGGCAATAACCGGCTACTCTTCGGCAGCCAGCTCATTCAGGAATGCGGCGATGTCGTTGAGTTCCTCCTCGGACACGGTCTTGGCGACCATGGCCATCTGCTTGCCGTAGGTGGCGTCTTTATAGTCGCCTCGCATGCCGTCCTGGAATTTCGTCACCTGCCGAACCACGTAGGCATCGCCCAGCATCGTCAGCCGCGGTGTGAACAGGGCTTCGTTGCCCCAGCCCTTGCCGCCGTGGCAGGCGCCGCACTTGCTGATGTAGAGCTTTTCGCCGTTGTCGGCATCGCCATCGACGGTCACGGGCGGCACGGTCGCCGGCAACGCGGCGATGTAGGCGGCGACGGCCGTGATTTCCTCGCCGTCCGCCAGGGAGGCGGCCATCGGTTGCATCTGTGCCCCGGCGATGTCGCCCACGTGGCTGCCGCGCAGCCCATTCTTGAACTCCCAGAGCTGGCGCCTCAGGTAGGACTCCGACTGGCCGGCGATGCCGGGCGCCTTCAGCGCGAGGTTGCCCTCGCCGCTGGCGCCGTGGCAGGCCGTGCAGGCGGCGTACAGCGCCTTGCCCCTGTCGGCTGCTACGGTCGCGCCTGCATCCACCACAGCGGCGGCGGTCTGTCCCTCGGCAGCCGCGGCGGCGGCCTTGTCGATGGCCGCGTCCTGGTCTTCTTTGCGCTCCCCGCAGGAGGCGGCGAGCATGGCGAGCGCGAGGTATACGGGTAGTCTCTTGAGCATTGTGGGTGCGTCCCGAAAGTGCCAATATCCGAGGAGCTTTCCAGTCTGGACAAAGGCTTAGCCGAAAACAATAGCGGGTTCCCGATGGTCTCTCCCGAGAGCGACATACTGATTGTCGGCGCCGGTATCGCCGGTCTCGTCGCCGCCCACGAATGCCTCGAGAATGGCCGCTCGGTGACGCTGGTCGACCGCCACGACGAGACCCGGGTCGGCGGCCTGGCACGCACGGCGTTCGGCGGCATGGCGCTGGTCGGTACGCCGCTGCAGAAGCGCCTCGGGATCCGGGACACGCCCGGGTTGGCGCTGTCGGACTGGCTCTCGTTTGCCGACTTCGATGACGCCGACGTGTGGCCGAATCGCTGGGCCGAGGCCTACGTCGAACAGAGCGCAGACCGGGTGTTTCACTGGCTGCGCGACAAGGGCCTCCGGTTCATGCCGGCCGTCAACTGGGTCGAACGCGGCGACTTCGTCCCGGGTAACAGCGTGCCGCGCTACCACATCCTGTGGGGTACCGGCCTCGGCCTCGTCGTGCGCTTCGTGGAGCTGCTCGCGGCACATCCCAACCGCGACAAGCTGCGCTACGTGTTCGGCTGCCGTGTCGACGATCTCATTGCAGAGGGGGGGCGCATCGCGGGCTGCCGGGGCGAGATCGAGGGCACCGGGGAGCAGCGGGAGTTTCGCGCTGGGCGCGTCATCGTCGCCACGGGCGGTATCAACGGCAACCTGCAGAAGGTGCGCGAGAACTGGCTCGGCGGCACGCCGCCGGCCGAGTTGCTGAACGGCTCGCACCCGTATTGCGACGGCCGCCTGCACGACGTCGTCGCGCGCCACGGTGGCAACATCACGCGCCTCGGGCACATGTGGAACTACGCGGCCGGTATTCCGCACCCGCAGGCGCACTTCGAGGGCCACGGGCTCAGCCTGATCCCGTGCAAGTCGGCGCTGTGGCTGGATCACACGGGCCGGCGCATCGGGCCCGCGCCGCTGGTGACGGGCTTCGACACGCACGCGCTCTGCCGCCGGCTGGGCGAACTCGAAAAGCCGTGGAGCTGGCACCTGCTGAACTGGCGCATCGCGGCGAAGGAGTTCGCGATCTCGGGCGCCGAGCACAACCCGTACATTCGCGAGAGCCGCCTGCTGCCGTTCCTCAAGGAAACGCTGTTCGGCAATCACCGGCTGGTCCGGCAGATGCACGACGAGAGCGATCATTTCATCGTGGCGGACACGCTCGACGAGCTCGTGGACCGCATGCAGGCGCTGGATGAGGCCGATCACGTGCGGCTCGACAACGTGCGGCACGCGGCGCAGTCCTTCGACGACAACGTGCGCCGCGGTCCCGCGCAATGGAACGACGACCAGCTGCGACGCATCGTGCATGCGCGGGCCTGGCGCTCGGACCGACTGCGCACCTGCAAGCCCAAACCGCTGCTCGATCATCCGCCGCTCATCGCGATCAAGCTGCGGCTGATCACGCGCAAGAGCCTCGGCGGCGTGCAGACCGACCTCGACAGCCGGGTGCTCGCGGCGAGCGGAGAACCCGTG
>JBFGYM010000121.1:0-7333 GCA_041587435.1 Woeseiaceae bacterium | reverse complement strand
GACATGGTGTTCCCGTACATGAACATGCTCAGTTACTGGGTGTACCTGCTGTCGGTCATCATCCTGCTGATCAGTTTCTTCGTGCCCGGCGGCTCGACCGGGGCCGGCTGGACGCTGTACCCGCCGCAGGCCATCATGCAGGGCACGCCCGGCATCGACTGGGGCATCCTGCTGATGCTCGCCTCGCTCGCGGTGTTCATCGTGGCATTCACGATGGGCGGCCTGAACTACGTCACCACCGTGCTGCAGGCGCGCTGCCGCGGCATGACGCTGATGCGCATGCCGCTGACGGTCTGGGGCATCTTCATCGCGACGATCCTCGGCCTGCTGGCGTTCCCGGCACTGCTCGTCAGCGCCATCATGATGCTGTTCGACAAGACGCTCATGACGAGCTTCTTCATGCCGGCGATTTCGTCGATGGGCGCCGACCCGGGCTACACGGGCGGCAGCCCGATCCTGTTCCAGCACCTGTTCTGGTTATTCGGTCACCCCGAGGTCTACATCGTCGCGCTGCCGGCCTTCGGCATCGTGTCGGACCTGCTGTCGACCCACGCGCGCAAGAACATCTTCGGCTACCGCATGATGGTCTGGGCCATCGTCGCGATCGGGGGCCTGAGCTTCATCGTCTGGGCGCACCACATGTACGTCTCCGGCATGAACCCCTATTTCGGCTTCTTCTTCGCGACGACGACGCTGATCATCGCGGTGCCGACCGCGATCAAGGTGTACAACTGGGTGCTGACGCTGTGGGAAGGCAACATCCACCTGCGCACCCCCATGCTGTTCGCGATCGGCTTCATCTTCACGTTCATCCACGGCGGGCTGACCGGGCTGTTCCTCGGCAACGTGACGATCGACCTGCCGCTCAGCGACACCTACTTCGTCGTCGCGCACTTCCACATGGTCATGGGCGTGTCGCCGGTGCTCGTCGTGTTCGGCGCGATCTACCACTGGTGGCCGAAAATCACGGGCCGCATGTACAACGAGACGCTCGGCAAGTGGCACTTCTGGATGACGTTCCTGGGCACCTACGGCATCTACCTGCCGATGCATTACCTCGGGTTCCAGGGCGTGCCGCGCCGCTACTTCGCGATGGGCAACACGGAGTTCATGCCGCAATCGGCTCACGACCTCAATTCCTGGATCACGGTATTCGCGCTGTTTGTTGCGGCCACGCAGATCCTGTTCTTCGTCAACGTGATCTGGTCGCTGAAGAAGGGCCCGAAGGCCGACCCGAACCCGTGGCATGCGACGACGCTCGAATGGCAGACGCCCGACACGCCGCCGAAACACGGCAACTGGGGGCACGACCTGCCCGAGGTGCATCGCTGGGCCTATGACTACAGCGTGCCGGGCTATGACGACGACTTCATCCCGCAGACGGTGCCCGCTGACGACGCACCGGCCGGCCGCCAGCATGGCGTGGAAGAGCACTAGTGGAAATCGGCCTCATCGTGCTGGCGCTGATGCTGGCCACCCTGCTCGGGTGGCTGCTGAAGCAGTCGTTCAATACGCAGCCCTGGGTCGCGGACAAGGTCAGCGACACGGCGCACCATGGCCCGCTCGGGGATGCGAGCAACACGACGCTGATCGCACTGATCACGTTCCTGGCCGTCGTCACGTCTTTTTTCGCCCTGATCCTCAGCGCCTATGCGCTGCGCATGGAACTCGGCGACTGGGTGCCCATGACGGAGCCGCAGCTGCTGTGGACCAACACGGCGATGCTGGTCCTCGCCAGCGTCGCGTTCCAGTGGACACGCAGCGGCGCGGTCAAGGGACAGGCGTCGCGGCTGAAGCCCGGCCTGCTTGCCGCCGGCGCGCTGACCGCCGCGTTCGTCATCGGTCAGCTCGTCGCCTGGCAGCAGCTGCAGGCGGGCGGGCAGGGTGTCAGAGCGAACGCGTCCAACGCGTTCTTCTTTTTTCTCACGGGCGCACACGCCGCGCACATCCTCGGCGGCCTGTACGTCTGGGCCAGGGCCACGGGCAAGGTCTTGCTCGGCAATGCGACAGGGAACCGGATTCGTCGCAGCATCGAGCTGTGCACGATCTACTGGCACTTTCTGCTAGTGGTCTGGCTCATTCTGTTTGGCTTGCTGTTATCGACCTGAGGGTTTCGAATGTCAGAAGCAGTCGTTGAAAGTGAAATCGAGGCAACCGGTACGCGCGGCGTCGTAGAGGACTGGTCGCGCGACAAGCAGGTCTTCGGCGTGCCCTGGGGCAAGGCCATGATGTGGATCTTCCTGCTCTCGGACACGTTCATTTTCAGCTGCTTCCTCGTCGGTTACATGATGGTCCGCGTGTCGACGACTGACCCGTGGCCGAACCCGTCCGAGGTGTTCGGGTTGACAGTATTCGGGCAGTCGGTGCCATTGCTGCTGATCGCGATCATGACCTTTGTTCTGATCACGTCGTCGGGCACTATGGCGCTCGCCGTCAACATGGGTTATCGCAGGGACAAGAACAAGACGTTCTGGCTCATGCTGGCGACCGCGGCGCTGGGCGCGACGTTTGTCGGCATGCAGGCCTTCGAGTGGACCAAGCTGATCATGGAAGGCGTGCGGCCCTGGGAGAACCCGTTCGGCGCCGCGCAGTTCGGCTCGAGCTTTTTCATGATCACGGGTTTCCACGGCATGCACGTGTCGGCCGGCGTGATCTACCTGCTGTTTGTCGCCTTCCGCGTCAGGAGCGGATTTTACGAAAGGCGCGGCAACAACTACGAGATCGTCGAGATTGCCGGGCTCTACTGGCACTTCGTCGACCTCGTCTGGGTCTTTATTTTCGCGTTCTTCTACCTCTGGTAAGAGGAAGGGAGTTTTCTCATGGCCGCCGAAGGGCAACAACATCCGCTGAAAGTCTACTGGATCATGTGGGGCGCGTTGTTCGTGCTGAGCGGCATGTCGTACGCGACCGACTTCATGGACGACGGCATGCTGCGCACGTCCCTGATCCTGCTGTTCATGTTCGTGAAGGCCGGCGGCATCGTCTGGATCTTCATGCACATGGGGTGGGAGCGGCTCGCGCTCAAGGTCGCGATTCTCGGACCGCCCGTTGCAATCCTCGTGTTGATCTGGCTGATGGCGCTCGAGGGCGGTTATGTCGAGGGGTCGCGGCTCGAGTACTACGGCGAGAGCACTTTCGAGCCGCAGACGCCGGAGCATCACTGACGGACGCAGTCCGCGCCGTTTCGCGAAAGCGGCTTCCATGTCCTCGTCCCCACATCCTTGCTCTGGGGGATCTCGATCCTCGTCGTGATCTACGGTTTACGGATTCACTGACATGCACGCGATCATCTTCGACATTGACGGCACGCTGCTGCATTCAGCCGCGATCGATGACGCGTTGTACCGGCAGGCGGTACGGCAGGTTCTCGGCGACGTGCAGCTGCGGCCGTCGCTGCACGATTACCCGTACGTCACCGACACCGGTATCCTGCAACAAATTCTCGACGACAATCGCATCAGCGAAACCGATCCGCTCGGCAACGTTCGCACGACGTTCGTCGACCTGTTGCAGTCGCACGTCGAGGAGCATGGCCCGTTCACCGAGATACCGGGCGCGCGCGACCTGCTCGTACGATTGGCGGCCTCGGCGCGTCATGCCGTGGCGCTGGCGACCGGCGGCTGGCGCGAAAGCGCAGAGCTCAAGCTGCGCTCGGCCGGCTTCGATATCGAGCAAATTCCGCTGGCGACGTCGAACGATCATCACGACCGTGCCGCGATCATGGCGATGGCGCTCGACCGGCTGGGCGGGCGTTTCAGCCGCGTCACCTATTACGGCGACGGCCCGTGGGATCGCGACGCCTGTCGCGTTCTGGGCTGGGACTTCGTCCCGGTGGGACCGGAACTCGGTGGGCTCGAGTCCTACCGCGGGTTAGACTTGTTCTGATATGGCCAGGGCAATCATTCTCGTTCTCGATTCGTTCGGCATCGGCGCAACGGCCGATGCCGACGCGTTCGGCGACGCCGGTTCGGACACGTTCGGCCACATCGCGCGCGCGCGCGCGGCGGCGGGCAAGCCGCTGCGGCTACCGAATCTCGGGCGGCTTGGGCTGTTTCACGCCGGCCGGGAAAGCACGGGGTCGCTGGCGGAGGGCGTCGACGCGTCGCTCGACGTCATCGGCGCGTATGGCCACGCCGCCGAGCTCTCGAGCGGCAAGGACACGCCGAGCGGGCACTGGGAAATCGCGGGCGTGCCCGTCCTGTTCGACTGGGGCTATTTCACGGGCAAAACGGACACGTTCCCGCCCGAGTTGCTCGACAGGCTCATAGAGCGTGCCGACCTGCCGGGCGTCCTCGGCAACTGCCACGCGTCGGGCACGACCATCATCGCGGAACTGGGCGACGAACACGTCCGCACGGGCAAGCCGATCGTCTACACGTCGGCCGACAGCGTGTTCCAGGTTGCGTGCCACGAGGAGGCGTTCGGGCTGCAGCGGCTGTACGACCTTTGCGACATCGCGCGCGAACTGGTCGATGAATACAACATCGGGCGCGTGATCGCGCGCCCGTTCACCGGGGACTCCCCGGCCAACTACGCACGCACGGGAAACCGCCGCGACCTGACGACGCCGCCGCATGCCCCGACCGTTCTCGACAAGCTCGTCGCGAGGGGCGGTGACGTCATCAGCATCGGCAAGATTGCCGACATCTACGCACACCGGGGCATCACGAAGAAGATCAAGGCGAGCGGCAATGCCGCGCTGTTCGACGCTACCGTCGAGACCGTGCGCGACGAGGCCGACGATGCGATCATCTTCACGAACTTCGTCGACTTCGACATGCTGTACGGGCACCGGCGCGACGTCGACGGCTACGCGAACGCGCTCGAGTACTTCGACGGCCGCTTGCCGGAAATCCTCGAACTCATGCGCGACGATGACGTACTCGTGCTATGCGCCGATCACGGCTGCGATCCGACCTGGCCGGGCTCGGACCACACGCGCGAGCACATTCCGGTGCTCGTCTACGGAAAAGGGGTCGAACCGATTTCCCTGGGTCGCCGCAAGACCTTTGCCGACATCGGCCAGAGTCTTGCGACGCACTTCGGCCTCGAGCCGATGGAGTACGGGACCAGTTTCCTCTAGCCGTCCCGCCAGGCCGGCGGTACGCGCACGGCGATGACCTCGCCCTCGGCGGTCTGCGTATCGCCCGAGAAGAATCGGCATTTCACGATCGTCTTCTTGGCGTGGCACTCGTCGATCGAGGCGCGCAAGGTGACGTCGCGGTCGATTGGCGTCGGTGCGAGGTAGTTCACGGTCAGTCGCCCGGTGACGCACCAGATCGCCTCGCCTTCACCGATGCCGCGCCCTTCGCGCCGATAGTAGTTGGCAATGGCCGTGCCGACCGAGTGGCAGTCGATCAGGCTCGCGATCGTGCCGCCATACAGGTATTGCAGCGGACCCGCGCTCTGTTCCGGGCGCGGTGTGTACGTGCAGACGGTTTCATCGCCGTCCCAGTAGCTCTTGATCTGCATGCCACGGGGATTGTCCGCCCCGCAACCGTAGCAGTGGTTGTGCGGGATGCGGTCCTGGATGGCCTTCACTATTCGGCCTCGGGCAGTGCTCCACCGCTCAGCTTCAGGCCGAGCCAGGCGCCGAAGACGATGCCGGCAATGCCGAGTGCCGAGAACCACATAGGGTGCGGGATCATGACCAGGTTAATGGCCGTTGCGACGAGCATGAACCCGCCGACGACGAGCGCGAAGATAAAGCGCCGCGCCGTGCCGAGCTTGCAGGCCGCAAACGTCCCGCCAACGGTGCCGATGAACCAGGCCGCCGCGACGAACAGCAGCGCGCCGAGCGGCAGCATGGCGATGTAGGCACGCATCGCATCGGGATCGGCAAAGTCGAGTCCGAAGGGAGGGGGATAGACGGCATGCCCGATCTTCTCCACGATCCAGACGAGAAGGCCGGCGATGACTACGCCGGCGATGCCGGCACCGATGTTTCTGCCCATGAGCGCTACCTCCAGGTTATTTCTTGAAAAGCCCAACGACGAACAACAGGATGGCGGCGCCAACCGTCGCCATTACGATCGTTCCGAGGACACTGCCGGCCGTGATGCCGAAAATACCGAACACGAACTGGCCGATGGCTGCGCCGACGATGCCGACGACTATGTTGCCCATCAGGCCGAAGCCGCCGCCTTTCATGAGCTTGCCGGCAAGCCAGCCGGCAATGGCGCCGATCACCAGCGCGCCGAGAATGCTTTCTATCGCCATGTTCGATCTCCTCTTTATAGTTCGTTGCGTGCGCGCAGGGCGTCGCGGATCCTGGCCGCGAGCGCCGTGGCTTCGGTGCGCACACGCTGGGTATCGACCGTCAGGAGCTGGCGCTCCTTCATGAGCGCCTTGCCGTCGACGATGACGGACGATACGTCCTGCTCGTCGCTGACGTAAACGAGGTGCGACACGACGTCGTAGGTCGGCACGTGGTGGACGTCGTCGAATGCGACCTGGATGAGGTCGGCTCGCTTGCCGGCGACGAGCGAGCCCGTCGTGTCGCCGAGCCCGATGGCCGTTGCGCCGTCGCGCGTGGCCATGCCCAGCACGGTTGCGGCCGGCAGCGCTTCGGGGTCCATGCGGTCGACTTTCTGCAGGAAGGCGGCAAGCCGCATCTCCTCCCAGAGGTCGAGGTCGTTGTTGCTGGCGGCGCCGTCGGTGCCGAGACCGACCCGGACGCCTGCCGCGATCATCTCGGTGACGGGCGAGATGCCCGACGCGAGCTTCATGTTCGAGGTCGGGTTGTGGATGACGCCGACCTTGCGCCGGGCGAGGATCGGGATCTCCTCTTTCGTCGGCCAGACGACGTGCGCAGCGATCGTCGGCCCGTCGAAGAAGCCGATCTCGTCCAGCATCTCGATGCTCGGCTTGCCGTAGGTGTTTTGCGAATTCTGCAGCTCGAACTGCGACTCGGACACGTGAATGCTGATCGGCACGCCGTAGCGGGCGGCGGCCTCGCGCGTGGCGCGGAGTTGTTCCGCGTCGAGCGTGTAATTGGCGTGCGGGCCGAAGATCGGCGTGATGCGCGGGCTGCGGCCCAGCCAGCGCTCGATGAACTCGTTGCCCTTGGCGATCGAGTCGCCGGCATCTTCGGCGTCGGGGCTGCGCTGGTCGATCACGGTCGCCGAGATCAGCGCGCGCAGGCCGCAGCGCTCGATCACTTCGGCAATCGTATCGGGGTAGTAGTACATGTCCACGAACGTCGTCGTGCCGCCGCGGATCATTTCCCAGCACGCGAGCTCGGTGCCGATGCGCACGAACTCCGCGTCGACGAACTCGACCTCGGCGGGGAAGATGTAGTTCTGCAGCCAGTCCATCAGGGCGAGGTCGTCCG
>JBFGYM010000120.1:0-7403 GCA_041587435.1 Woeseiaceae bacterium | reverse complement strand
CAGGTGCTCGATCCGGGTCGCGCGTCCTACGGCATCGGGGACTACTACTTCGCCATTTCGCAGCTCGCTCAAACGACGCTGCGTTCGGAAATCGGCAAGATCGACCTCGACCGCACGTTCGAGGAGCGCGGCACGATCAATGCCAACGTCGTTGCCGAGCTCGACAAGGCGTCGGATCCCTGGGGCGTCAAGGTCCTGCGCTACGAGATCAAGAACATCAATCCGCCGCGCGACGTTTTGAGCGCAATGGAAAAGCAGATGCGGGCCGAGCGTGAAAAACGCGCCGTCATCCTGACGTCCGAAGGCGAACGCGACGCCAAGATCAACCAGGCCGAGGGCGAGAAGCAGCGCGTCATCAAGGAATCCGAGGCCGCCAAGCAGCAGCAGATCAACGAGGCGGAAGGCGAAGCACAGGCCATCCTCGCGGTCGCCGCGGCCACGGCCGAAGGCCTGCGGCGCGTCGCCAACGCGGTCATCGAGAACGGCGGGTCCGAAGCCATGCAACTGCGTATCGCGGAGCAGTATATCGGTGAATTCGGCAAGCTCGCCAAGACCGGCAACACCTACGTCGTGCCGGCAAATCTCGGCGATCTCACGTCGATGATGGCGCTCGCCACGGACATCGCGAAGCGCAAGCCTGGTGGGCCTGCGCCGGCGGCGCCAGCGAGGTAAACCCCCGCGTCGGGTCAGGCCTTGCGTCTGACCGACACGACGTTGGGAATCTGCTCGAGCTTCGTGATCGCCGTGCTGAGCGTCGGCAGGTCGCGTACCTCGATGCTCAGTTCCATGACGACCTGCAACGTCTTGCGGTCCGTGTGGCTGGTCATGTCGATCACGTTTGCCTGGTCATCGGCAAGCACGGCCGTGATGTCCCGGATGAGGCCGCTGCGGTCGAAGGCGTACACGCTGAGGTCGACGGGGTACGCGGATGCCTCGGAGGAATCGCCCCAGCTGATTTCGATGATGCGCTCCGGGTGACGCTGGTTGAGCCCGAGAAAATTGCCGCAGTCCTGCCGGTGAATGCTGACGCCGCGCCCCTGCGTGATGTAACCGACGACGGGTTCCGGCGGCACCGGGCGGCAGCAGCGGGCGTAATTGCATAACAGGTCGCCGACGCCGGAGACGGCGACCGAGTCGGGGCCCGCCGACTTGCGTCGCGAACGCCGTGGCCGGGTGCGTTCGGACAGTTCCGTGCCACGAATATGCTGCAGGGCCGTGGCAATCGACGCAGACGTCAGGTCGCCTGCACCCAGCGCAACCGAGAGTGCATCGGTATCCGCGAACTTGAGCTGTTTGGCAATCGCGTCGGTCGGTACTTCCTTGACGCTGAGGCGCGCAAGTTCGCGATCGAGAATCTCCCGGCCCTGGCGCATGTGCTGGTCGCGGTCCTGGTGGCGGAACCAGTTGCGGACTTTGGCGCGCGCCCGGGCGCTCGCCAGGTAGCCGAGCTTCGGACTGATCCAGTCGCGGCTCGGCTGGGGCTGGCTGCCCGTGATGATCTCGACCTGGTCGCCGCTCCGGATGTGGTAGGTGAGGGGAACAATGCGGCCGTTGACCTTGGCGCCGCGGCAGCGATGCCCGACCTGCGTGTGGACGTGGTACGCGAAATCGAGCGGGGTCGCATTGGCGCACAGTTCGACGACGTCGCCTTTCGGGCTGATCGCATAGACGCGGTCCTCGAAGAAGTCGTCGCGAATCTGGTCGAGCAGGTCGGCGCCGTCGTCGGTCGGTTCCAGCAGTTGCCTCAAAAAGCGGATTTTCTGGTCGAAAGCGGCCGGCGTGCCGCCGCCCTCCTTGTAGCGCCAGTGAGCCGCCACGCCGAGTTCGGCATGGCGGTGCATGTCGTGCGTGCGGATCTGGATCTCGACGGTCTTGCCCTCCGGGCCGACGACCGCGGTGTGCAGCGAGCGATAGTCGTTGTCCTTGGGGTTCGCGATGTAGTCGTCGAATTCGCCGGGTATGTAAGACCACAGATTGTGGACGACGCCGAGCGCGGCGTAGCAGTCGCCAACCGAATTCACGAGCAGGCGCACGGCGCGGATGTCGTACAGCGCCTCGATGCCCCGGTCCTTGCGCCGCATCTTCCGGTAAATGCTGTAGATATGCTTCGGGCGGCCCGAGATCTCGGCCTCGATGCCCGCGGCCGCCAGCTCCGCCGACAGCACGCGCTGCAGGTCATCGATGAAGGTAACGCGCTCGTCGCGCTTTTCCTGCAGCGCGCTCGCAATCTCGGCATAGGTTTCGGGCTCGGTGTAGCGAAACGCGAGGTCCTCGAGTTCCCATTTGAGTTGCCAGACACCGAGGCGGTTGGCGAGAGGCGCGTAGATTTCGCGTGTTTCCACGGCGAGAGCTTCCTGCTGCTCGCGGGGTGCCCGCTTGGCCTCGCGCAGCCGATACAGCTGGCCGGCAATACGCACGAGGACCAGGCGGACGTCCGACACCACCGCCAGCAGCATCTTGCGCAGGGCCTCGGATTGCTGCACGGCGAGGGCCTCGCCGGGCTGCCAATGCGGCGGCAACGTGAAATGATCGAGCTGATCTAACCCGACAATAAGTCGAGAAATATTCTCTAAACCTATGGTTTCTATATCTTTTTGTTCAAGGAACCCATCGCGCACGGCCGGGTAGGCGTGAACCGCGGCGAGGATTTCCTCGGGCAGGCCGAGCGATTCGACGATCGCGGCCACCTCGCGCCCTTCGGCGATGCAATGCGCGGCCCCGTCGGACTCTGGCAGCCCGGCGAGGCGGTCGCGAACGGCGGCGACCACGCCCGCAGAAGACGGAATTTCGCTGTTGGGAGCCGACATGGGGTGGACTGGTTCCTGAGTGCCGTGCGCGAGAATACCCGTTATCATACGCGCAGTTTCGGCGCGCTGGCGTGGCCGAGGCTCAATCTTGGGCAAGAGACAGTCACGAAACGATGGCAGGACACAGCAAATGGGCGAACATCCAGCACCGCAAGGGCGCCCAGGACAAGAAGCGCGGCAAGCTGTTCACGAAGCTGATCCGCGAGATCACGGTGGCGGCGAAAATGGGCGGCAGCGATTTCGACGCGAATCCACGGCTCAGGCTGGCGATCGACAAGGCCAAGGCGCAGTCGATGCCGAAGGACAACATCGAGCGGGCGATCAAGCGCGGTGCCGGCGAATCGGAAGGCGATGACTTTTTCGAGATTCGCTACGAAGGCTACGGTCCGGGCGGCACGGCCGTCATGGTCGATTGCCTGACGGACAATCGGAACCGCACCGTGGCCGAGGTTCGCTATGCCTTTACCAAGTTCGGCGGTAACCTCGGCGCCGACGGCTCCGTCAACTACCTGTTCGACAACGTCGGTCAATTGCTCTTCCCGGCGGGCAGCGACGAGGATGCGATCATGGAGGCGGCGATCGAAGCGGGCGCCGAAGACGTTCTCGTCGATGGCGACGGCTCGATCGAGGTGCTGACGGCGCCCGAGGATTTCGAAACGGTGCGCGATGCGATGCTGGCCGCCGGTCACGAAGCCGAGTCGGCTGAGGTGACGATGCGGGCCTCGACGAACGCCGAACTCGGCATCGACGAGGCAGGTTCGATGGTCAAGATGCTCGAAATGCTCGAGGATCTCGACGACGTACAGGATGTCTATTCGAACGCTGATATCAGCGAAGACATACTGGCACAACTCTGAGGCGGCCTTGACCGACAAGCAGAGAATTCTCGGCATCGACCCGGGCTCGCGCCTGACGGGATTCGGCGTCCTCGATTTCGTCGGCGATGCGCCCTCGTACGTCACGAGCGGCACCGTCAGGAGCGTGGACGGCGGCTTTGCTGACCGCCTGCGCCAGATTTTCGTGTCGATCAGCGGCATCGTCGCCGAATTCAGTCCCGACATCGTCGCGATCGAGAGCGTGTTCATGCACAAGAACGCAGGCAGTGCGCTCAAACTCGGCCACGCGCGATCGGCGGCCCTGTGCGCGACCTTCGAGCACGACTGCGAGGTGTTCGAGTACGCGCCGCGCGAGATCAAGCTGGCGGTCGTCGGTACGGGTTCGGCGACCAAGGAACAGGTACAGCACATGGTCGTGTCGATCCTGCAACTCGACGGCACACCGGCGCCTGACGCTGCCGACGCGCTCGCCGCGGCCCTGTGCCACGGCAATCAGCGGCGCCTGCACGCGCAGCTCGGCACCGGCAATCGCATTGCGGGGCTGCCATGATTGCCTCGTTGCGCGGACGCCTCGTGGCGAAGCTGGCACCGTCGATCGTCATCGAATGCAACGGCGTGGGTTACGACGTCGAAACGCCCATGTCGACGTTCCTCGACCTGCCCGAGCTCGGGACCGAGTTGTTCCTGCACACGCACCTGCTCGTCCGCGAGGACGCCCAGATCCTCTATGGATTCGCGACCGAGGAGGAACGGGCGCTGTTCCGCAGCTTGCTCAGGGTCAATCGCGTCGGCGCCAGGATGGCGCTGGGCTTGTTGTCCACCATGACGGCGACCGACTTCCGTCGCTGCGTGGAGTACGAGGACGCGGCGACGCTGTCGAAAGTGCCGGGGATCGGCCGCAAGACGGCCGAGCGCCTGATCGTCGAAATGCGCGACAAGGTCGACGACGTCGGCAGGCCGTCGCTGCCCGGGCAAAAAGTCGAGGTCGGGTCGAGCCCGCGGGCCGAGGCCTTTGACGCCCTCGTCGCGCTCGGCTACAAGGCCAACGAGGTCAACAAGCTGTTCGGCAAGCTCGACATTGACGGGTTGTCGGCCGAGGACATCATCCGGCAGGCCCTCAAGCAGGCGGCTGCGTAATGGCGAACGTCGAACACGACAGGCTGACCTCGGCAGAGTGCGCGCCAAGTGACAAGGCTTTCGACCGCGCGATCCGGCCGAAGACGCTGGCGGACTATCGCGGGCAGCCGAGCGTCAGCCAGCAAATGGGCGTGTTCATCGAGGCGGCGCGCCGCCGCGAGGAAGCGCTCGACCACGTGCTGATCTTCGGTCCGCCCGGCCTCGGCAAGACGACGCTGGCGCACATCGTCGCCAACGAGATGGGCGTCAACCTGCGGCACACGTCGGGCCCCGTGCTCGAGCGTCCCGGCGACCTGGCGGCCATCCTGACCAACCTCGAGCCCAACGACGTCCTGTTCGTCGACGAGATCCACCGCCTGAGCGCGGTCGTCGAGGAAGTCCTGTACCCGGCGATGGAGGATTTCCAGCTCGACATCATGATCGGCGAGGGACCGGCGGCGCGGTCGATCAAGCTCGACCTGCCGCCGTTCACGCTGGTCGGCGCGACGACGCGCGCCGGCCTGCTGACGTCACCGCTCAGGGATCGTTTCGGTATCGTGCAGCGCCTCGAGTTCTATTCTGCGCCCGACCTCGAAGGCATTGCCCGCCGCTCGGCCGGCATCCTGAATCTGCCGATCGAGGACGAGGGCGCCAAGGCCATCGCGATGCGCTCGCGCGGCACGCCGCGCATCGCCAACCGCCTGCTACGCCGTGTACGCGACTTCGCCGAGGTCGAGGGCGACGGTGTCGTGACCGGCGCCGTTGCGGAGCGCGCCATGGACGTGCTGCAGGTGGACCCGAGCGGTTTCGATGCGATGGACCGAAGACTGCTGCTGGCCATCATCGAGAAATTCGACGGCGGCCCGGTCGGCATCGAGAGCCTGGCTGCGGCGATCGGCGAGGAGCGCGGCACCATCGAGGACGTGCTCGAGCCGTACCTGATCCAGCAGGGCTACATGATGCGCACGGCGCGCGGCCGGGTCGCGACCAAGACCACGTACCTGCACTTCGGGTTGACGCCGCCGCAGGGTCCCGTCACCGAGGAACTGCCCCTTGAGTAGTGCCGGACCCTTCGAGCTGCCGGTCCGCGTTTACTACGAGGACACGGATGCGCAGGGCGTCGTCTACTATGCGAACTACTTTCGTTTCATGGAGCGGGCCCGAACCGAGTGGTTGCGCTCGCTCGGCGTCGACATGGCGCGGCTGCAGGACGAGGAACGGCGCATCTTCGTCGTAGCCGAGGTCAACGCGAAATTTCACGCGCCGGCGCGGCTCGGGGACGATCTCGTCGTCACGGCGCGGCTTGCCGACCTGGCGCGCGCGGCGTTCGACATCGAACAGAGAATTTATCGGAACGACACCCACGGCGAATTGCTGATCAGCGGCATCGTGAAAGCGGCGTACCTCGACGCCGACTCGATGCGGCCGAAACGCGTGCCGCCGTCACTATTCAGGGAACAGGAACAATGACCGCAGACTTGTCCGTCACCGGATTGTTGCTCGAGGCGAGCATCCCGGTACAAATTGTGATGCTCCTCCTGGTCGGCGCCTCGCTGGTGTCGTGGAGCATCATCTTCACGAAGCGGCGCCTGATCACGCGCACGCGCGAGGCCTCGGACGAATTCGAGGCCGCCTTCTGGTCGGGCGGCGACCTCAACACGCTGTACCAGAGCGCCACGCGCACCAAGGGGGGCGTCATCGGCATGGCCAGCATCTTCGAGTCGGGCTTCCGCGAGTTCAACCGGGCCCTGCAGGCCGGCGGCAACACGCCCGACAAGATCATCGAGGAATGTCGCCGCGGCATGCGCGTCGCGCAAATGCGCGAGGTGGACCGCCTCGAGCAGAACCTCGCCACGCTCGCCACGATCGGCTCGACGAGCCCGTACGTCGGCCTGTTCGGCACGGTCTGGGGCATCATGGTGGCGTTCATGGAGATCGGCAGTCAGCAGACCGCGACGCTGGCCGTCGTGGCGCCGCCGATCGCCGAGGCACTGATCGCGACGGCAATGGGCCTGTTCGCGGCGATCCCGGCCGTCATCGCCTACAACCGCTACGCCGACAAGGTCGTGCGCCTCGAGTACCGCTACGACGGCTTCACCGAGGAGTTCTCGAGCATCCTGCACCGCCACGCGCGCGCGAAGCAGGGAGGCTGACATGCCCGCCGCGAAGCAGAAACGCAGGCTCATGGGCGAGATCAACGTCGTGCCCTACATTGACGTCATGCTCGTGCTGCTCGTGATCTTCATGGTCACGGCACCGCTGCTGACGCAGGGCATCGAGGTCGACCTGCCGAAGGCCAATGCCGAACCGATCGTGACACCGCCGGACCACGACCCGCTGGTCCTGAGCGTGGATGCCAGCGGCAACTTCTACATCAATGCCGGGGACAACGAGGACCAGCCGCAGGGCGGCGACGAGATCCTGCGGCGCATCGGGATTGTACTCGGCGAGAAGCCGGAGACGCCGATGTTTGTCAAGGCGGACCGGGCCGTGCCCTACGGCCACGTCGTCGGCGCGATGGTGTTGCTGCAGCGGGCCGGGGCCGAGAACATCGGCTTCGTCACCGATCCGCTGGATACGTACCCGATTCCGGAGTAAGCCGCCGCGTGACTCGCGCCAATCGCAATCTCGGACCGGTCGGGCT
>JBFGYM010000119.1:0-7417 GCA_041587435.1 Woeseiaceae bacterium | reverse complement strand
GACCCGGTCGTCGCAGATGTCGTGCGCATGCTCGACGCTGGCCTGGAACCGCGAGTGATCCGCAGCTGGCTCGACCACGGCCGCAATCAGCCGTCTACGCTGAGCGCCAACGACATGATTGCCCTGGCCGCGGCGAATGCGCCCGCGGAGCTGATCGAGGACCTGCTGCAACGATCTACCCGGGCAGGCGGTCCCGCCGTAGCGCCTGAGGGCGCGCCGCCGGATGCCGGCACAAAGAAAACGGATGATCCCGCGCCCACCGGCGTTGAACCCGGCGCCGACGACTGCTGCCTGGTCGAGTTCCTGGTGGAATACCGCGCGCCCGAGCAGGACGCCGCTGAGCAGGGCGACGCGCCTCGCAGCGATCTCTATCTTTACATCGACGGGCGCTTTCTGGGCCGATTCGCACCGCGCGAAGAGATTGCCGGTCGGGGGCCGCAGACCTTCAAACACCGCATTGAGCCCGGTCGCCACACGATTCGCCTGACGCGCGAGCTGCACTTGCCGTCGAAAAACAGGAATGCCGGCGACGCTCGCGATCACTTCACTACGGTCAGTCCAAGTTCCATCGAATTCGAATTGCAGCCGGGCGCACAATGGACCATGGATATTCGCTGGGCCCAGGGTGTCTTTTCGCGCAAGCAACCGTTGCGATGGCGCTGGTCAAAGAATGGTCTGCCAGTGGCAGGCGAAGAGCAAGCCGGCGCATACCAGGAAGATTGGCCATACCTGTGCGACGACGTGGAGATCAGCCGGGATTCCGGCGCCATCGCCGAATGGCGCGCCAACGATCGCAGCGAGAATTGCATCACGTGGGCGTCGCTCTGGCCGCAAGGCGTCGACACCGGCCGCGCACAAATCCTGAGCGCATTCGAGACCGCAGATTTTCGGCCATGAACACGACCGCGCGCAGGTAGCCTGGGGCGAGTCGGCGCGAGAGTCTGTACCTGCTCCCCGGGCTGACTATGCGGGACAACCGACGGGCATCCCGTGTCAGCCTGCCGGCGGCGACCTCGGTTATCCGCAACGACTTGCGGCCGACGCCCTGTGCGAGGACTGTGCGGCGTTTCTGGACTACGCCGAGGTACGCCTCTGCGCCACCCGATCCTGACGATCGCATACTTCATCAACGGCCGCCGGCGCGCCGCCACCCGCGGGAACTCACGAGCGAGGAGCGGCGGAGGTCCCGGCAGCCGTGAGAGGCTAAAACGACACGGAGAGCTCGATCCCGGCCTGCCGCCGGCGGCTCGGCCAGGCGATGTCGGCCGGCAGGCCGATGAAGCGCGCGCCGAAGAACCACTCGATGTACCGCTCGTCGAACAGGTTGTTGACGTAGGCGCGCGCGCCCCAGCGCTCGTTCTCGAGCCCGACGCTGAGGTTGACGAGGTCGTAGGCCGGCTGGATGTCGAGGTTGTCAAGCGTCCAGTAGGTCTTGCCGCGGTGCTCGGCATCGAGCCGCGTCACCAGATCCAGCGATCCACTGAGCGCCGCGGTGTGCTGAACGGCGAGGCTGGCCGAAAGGACCGGCGCGCCCGGCACCTTGCGACCGACAATGGCGCTGGCCGGTACCAGGACGCCCGGAATGTCTTCGTACTCGACGATTTCACTGTCCGTGAAACCGACGCCGAGACTGAGCGACCAGGCGTCGGACGGCCGTGCCGCCAGTTCCAGTTCGCCGCCGGCGATCTCGCTCTTCCTGATGTTGATGTTCGCCTGCGTACCGGTCTGGTCGAACAGGAAGAACTGCTGGTCCGTGTAGTCGATGAAGAACAAGGACATGCCGGCGCGCACGCGTCCGTCGAAGCCCGTTGCCTTGAGACCCGCTTCGTAACTGACGAGCGATTCGCGATCGAAACCGGGCATGAAGCTCGAGCCCGGTGCGACGTTGTTGAAGCCGCCCGCACGAAAGCCCTTGCCGGCCGTCACGTATCCGAGCAGCCCCTGGCGGAAATGGTAGGCGAGGCTGGCTTTCGGCTGCAGTTCGCTGAACGTGCTGCTGCGGCCCTGGGTCAGGTCTTCGGGCGTCTCCTCGTCCCAGCGGAAGGCCAGCGTGAGTTCCATGTCGTCGGTCACGTCGTAGCTCAGGCTGCCGAACACGGCGAAGTCCTCGAGCTTGAGGTCCTGCGCGGCCGGGGGCACCGGCGTGCCGAGGAACGTCGTCGCCAGCGAGCGAAATCGGTCCTGGCTGAAATACTGCAGGCCCGCGACCCAGCGCAGCGCGCGGTCGGACCCGGACACTAGGCGCAGCTCCTGTGCAAGAGTCTCCGAGTTGTCGATGACGACTATGTCGATCGCCTCGACAAACGTCTGGTCGAGGTCCTGGTCGTTGCCCGAATCGACGTCGGTAAACGACGTGATCGACGTCAGGGTCCCCCAGCCGAGATCGTAGTCGACCTTGGCGGACACTTCGTTCGAGGTAACGAACGACTCGCCGACCCTGTTGGACTGGATTTCGTACTCGGGCACGTCGACGACGATCGGCGCATTCGGCGGCGGCAGCGGCAGAAAGAAATCGCTGCCGGGCATGAAATAGCCCGAGCCCGCATCCTGGTCGAGGTACTGGGCGCGCACATCGATGCTCAGCCTGTCGTTCGGCCTGAACAGCAGCTTGCCGCGGAACGCCGCGGCCTCCTTGTAATCGACCACCGCATTGTCGAGATACGCATTGCGCAGCTGCCCTTCCCTGTCCTGCAGGCGAAACGCGATGCGTCCGAGCAGGCGTTCGCCCGCGAGCGGTCCGGATGCGGTGCCCGCGAGAGCATAGTCCTTCCCCTCGGCGGCGGTGAAACGCAGCCCGAACTCCGGCTCCGCCGTCGGCTGGCGAGTCGCAATCAGGATCGCACCGCCGATGGCGTTGCGGCCATAGAGAGCGCCCTGCGGGCCGCGCAATACGTCGACACTTTCGATGTCGAACAGGTCCTGCGTGGTCAACAGGTTGTTGGTCGCGCTGACGCCGTCGATGCGCAACGAGACCGGCGGCTGGCCCGTGCCGCGATTCTGGCGCACGCCGCGAATCACGAGCGTGCTGACGCCGACCTCCTGGTCGTCCGAGAAGCGCAGGTTCGGGGTCAGCGACGCGACCCGGTTGATGCGCTCGATACGGTAGCGCTCGATGTCCTGCACCGTGAAAGCGGTGATGGAATCGGGAACGTCCGCCAGCTTCTCGGCGCGGTAGCGCGACGTGACGATGATCTCATCGATGCTCGATTCGTCGGTATTCGGACCCGCCGAGGGCGTCGCCGCGAGAAGCGCGGCGCTGGCAACGAGGTATAACACGACGATTCAGTCCAGGTCAGGGAGTCCGTGAAGGACCAACCGATAGTAACTCACCATGCCGATGATCTTGCCGTTCTCGGCGACCGGCGCATGGCTGATACCGAAGTTCTCGAACATGCGCGCACAATACCGGATTTCCATGTCGGGACGAACCATCAAGACGGGCTTGGCCATGATTTCATAGACATTGACGCGCTCGGGAGCACGGTTCTTGGCTATGACCTTCTTGGCAATATCGGAAAAAAGCAGCATGCCATACTCGTCGCGCTCGTCCCTGCGCGAAACGATCAGGCTGGTCGTTCCTTCCTGCTTCATGACGCGCATCGCCTGCAGGACGTCGAGGCCGCCATCCACTTTCACGACCTTGGACTGCATGCAATCCCGCACGGGGCCCCAGTTGGGAATGCTCATAGGTTTTCCTCCACGATTTCGCTCAGTTCCTGCGCCTGGTGCACGACGCCGACGGCGTCCTCGACGTCGATCATAACAGCGATGCCGGTTCCCGGTTTCTCGTCGAATTCGCCCACTTCGCCGATGTGCTCGAGGATGTGCCTGGCGAGGTGCTGCTCCACGAGCAGCAACAGTACATCGCGCTGCGTCGCGAGCGTAAGCCCGAAGAACGTCTTCGATTCCTCGAGGCCTTCGCCGCGGGCGTTGTTGATGACAGTACAGCCTGTCGCCCCGGCCTCGCGCGCGGCCTGCATGACGGCCTCGGTCTTGGCGTCCTCCACGAAGGCCACGATGAGCTTGAAATGCATTTTCACTTACCTCTCATGACAGCGAACTGGCCGTAAGCGAGCACCGAGATTATCGGAAACAGGCTCGCAAACGCCACCAGTCCAAACCCGTCGAGCAGCGGACTGCGGCCCGGGACGGCTTCTGCCAGCCCGAGGCCCAGCGCGGTAATCAACGGAACGGTAACAGTCGATGTCGTGACGCCGCCGGAATCGTAGGCTAGCGGCACGATTACCTTCGGCGCCATTACGGTTTGTACGATAACGACCAAGTAGCCGGCGGCAATGAAATACTGCAAAGGCCAGCCCGTGATGATGCGGAAGCAGCCCAGACCGACGCCGGCCCCGACGCCGATAGCCACGGCGACGCGCAGGCCCCAGACGCCAATCGCGCCGCCCGAGACGGAGTTGGCCTTGATCGAGACGGCCATGAGCGCGGGCTCCGCGAGCGTCGTGGCGAATCCGATCGCGGCGGCGAACAGGTAGACCCAGTAAAAGTCCTGCCAGACGAGCGTCTCCTTCACGTGTCCGCTGACCGCGTACAGGAACTCCGGGTTCGTGAGCTGCTGCGCCATCAGGCGACCGAGCGGAAACAGCGTCTCCTCGAGGCCGACGAGGAACAGACCCAGGCCGACCGCCACGAAGCCGAAGCCGACCAGGATCTGTTTCAGGTTCGGAATGCGCTCGCGCAGCACGAACAGCTGAAAAAGGAACAGGAACAGGACGATCGGCGCAACGTCCGCGGCGCTGTCCCAGACGAAGGCAAGTGATTCGAGGATCAGAGCCATTGTGTGACGATCCCGTAGACGAGGACGAACAGGATCGGCGTCAGCGACGCGAACGCGATCAGGCCGAAACCGTCGAGCATCGGGTTACGCCCTTTCAGCGAGCTGGCCAGCCCGACACCCAGGGCCGTCACGAGCGGCACCGTGACGGTCGATGTCGTCACGCCTCCCGAGTCGTACGCGATGCCGACGATTTCCGCCGGCGCAATCGTCGTGACGATGACAACGAGCACGTAACCGGCAATGATCATCAGGGGCAACGACCAGTTCGTCAGGATGCGGAATACGCCGAGCAGCAGCGCGACGCCGACCGAGAGCGCCACGACCAGCCGCAGGCCGAGCGCGTAGGTGGCAATCGCTGCTTCGTTGTTCGCGATCGCCCCGGCCTCGACGGCCACCTCGGCTGCCTCTTCGGCAACGGCCAGCAGCGCGGGTTCGGCGATCGTCGTGCCGAAACCGAGCACGAAGGCGAACACGAAGAGCCAGACCGCACTGCCCTTGCGTGCGAGCGAATGCGCAATGTCTTCACCGATCGGGAACAGCGCAATGCGCAGGCCGAAAATAAAGAATGTCAGGCCGGCCACGACAAGCAGGGCCCCGAAGATCAGTGACAGGAACCCCTCGACCGGCTGCCGGATGACAAAGGCCTGGAAAACGGCGATGACGATGACGATCGGCGCCAGGTCGCGCAGGCTGGACAGCGCGTCCTTCGACAGGGCAATCAGCGAATCTTTCAAACCTGGCGCTACCCTCTGGAGCTGGCGATTGCTCCATTAAAGAATCTGTATAGCAACCGGCGTCGGCAGCGTCGATAAGAGAATGCCGCAGGTCAGCTCGGGCAGGCGATACTCACAGGTTTTCCTCCACGATTTCGGTCAGCTCCTGCGCCTGGTGCACGACGCCTACCGCGTCCTCCACATCGATCATGATGGCGATCCCGGTACCGGGTTTGGCGTCGAATTCACCGACCTCACCAATGTGTTCGAGAATGTGCCGCGCCAGATGCTGCTCCACGAGCAGCAGTATGACATCACGCTGCGTCGAGAGCGTGAGGCCAAAGAACGTCTTGGACTCTTCGATCCCTTCGCCACGGGCATTATTGATGACCGTAGCGCCTGTCGCCCCGGCTTCGCGCGCCGCGTGCATGACAGCGTCCGTCTTGTCGTCCTTCACGAATGCGATGATCAGTTTAAAGTGCATGGTCGTCTACCTCGGAATGCTAGTCCCCGTCCGAAGAATGACTCGCCGATTTCTGTCGCAGGACGGCGAGTTGCCCGTACGCGAGGACCGAGACTATTGGAAACAGGGCTGTGAAGGCCACCAGCCCGAACCCGTCGAGCAACGGGCTGCGACCGGGTACGGCCTCGGCGAGGCCAAGACCCAGCGCAGCGATTAGCGGCACGGTCACCGTGGATGTCGTGACGCCGCCCGAATCGTACGCAAGCGGAATGATCAGTCGCGGCGCCAGCATCGTCTGCAGGATGACGACGAGGTAGCCGGCCGCCACGAAGTAGTGCAGCGGCAATCCCGTGATGATGCGGAAGCAGCCCAGCGCCACGCCGGTGCCCGCCCCGATCGCCACCGCGACGCGGAGGCCCCAGACGCCGATCGCGCCGCCCGATACCATGTTGGCCTTGATCGCGACGGCCATCAGCGCCGGCTCCGCGAGCGTCGTGGCGAAACCGGTGGCCGCGGCGAACAGGTAGACCCAGTAGAAATCCTGCCAGACGAACGTCTCACCGACATGGCCGCTGACTTCGAACAGGAACGCCGGGTCCGTCAGCTGCCGGGCCATGAGTCGCCCTAGCGGGAACAACGTCTGTTCCAGGCCGACGAGGAACAGGCCGAGGCCGACAATGACGAAGAAGAATCCGCCGGCGATCCGGCCCATGTTCGGCAGGCGCCCGCCGATCACGAGCTTGTAGAACACGAACAGGAACACTGCAATCGGGGCGACGTCGGCCGCGCTCCCCAGAATGAAATCCAGGATTTTCGCGATCAAATCCACTGTTGCACCGTGCCGTACACGAGGACGAACAGAATCGGGGTCAGCGAAGCGAAAGCAATCAGTCCGAAACCGTCGGTCATCGGGTTGCGCCCCTTGAGCGAACTCGCAAGACCGACCCCGAGCGCCGTTACGAGCGGCACCGTAACCGTCGACGTCGTTACGCCGCCGGAATCGTACGCGATGCCGACAATCTCGGACGGCGCAATCGACGTGAGAATAATGACGAGCACGTAGCCGCCGATGATCATGAGCGGCAGCGACCAGTTCGCGAGAATACGGAGTATGCCCAGCAGCAGGGCAACGGCGACCGATAGCGCGACGACCAGGCGCAGCCCCATCGCGTAACGGTTCTTCGACTCTTCGTCGTTGTCGATGACGCCGGCACCGACGGCAACGTTCGCGGCTTCCTGGGCCACGGCCAGGAGGGCGGGTTCGGCGATCGTCGTTCCGAAGCCGAGCGCGAACGCAAACGCGAACAGCCAGAACGCACTCCCCTTTTGCGCGAGCGCATGGGCCAACTCTTCACCGATGGGAAAGAGCGCGACGCGCAGGCCGAAAATAAAGAACGTCAGTCCCGCAACGACGAGCAGGCCCCCGATGAGGAGAGACAGGAT
>JBFGYM010000118.1:0-7421 GCA_041587435.1 Woeseiaceae bacterium | reverse complement strand
TGGATGAACTCGAACGCTGGAATCGCAAGGTCAACCTGACGGCCGTCCGCGACCGCGACCAGATGGTCACGCTGCACCTCGCGGACAGCCTCGTGGCGCGGCCGCTGCTGCAGGGCAAGCGCATTCTCGATATCGGCACGGGTGCCGGCTTCCCGGGATTGCCGCTCGCGATTGCGGAGCCGCAGCGGCAATTCACGCTGCTCGACAGCAACAACAAGAAGATCCAGTTCGTGCAGCACGCCGTTGGCGTGCTGGGCCTCGACAACGTCGTCGCGGTCAAAGCGCGGGCCGAGGACTATGCACCCGGCCACCGCTTTGATACCGTGATCGCCCGAGCGCTGGCGACATTGCCGCGTCTCGTGGAAATGGCCGGGCACCACGTTGGAGAGGGCGGGGTGTTCGTGGCGCTGAAGGGGCGCTACCCGGCGGAAGAAATACAAGAACTGAAGGCTCCGTGGAGCCATGAAGTAGTGGAACTCGACGTGCCGGGTCTCGAAAAAGGCTCGCGCCACGCCGTGCTGTTGCGGCAGGCAACTTGATGACCCGAATCATTGCAGTGGCTAACCAGAAAGGCGGGGTGGGCAAGACCACCACCTGCGTCAATCTTGCCGCGTCGCTCGCGGCGACGCAGCGTCGCGTCTTGCTCGTCGACATGGACCCGCAGGGCAACGCGACGATGGGTTGCGGCATCAACAAGATGGAGCTCGAAAACTCCACCTGTGACGTGCTGCTCGGCGAGGCTTCGGCCGCCGACACGATCGTTTCGGCGCCCGAGGGCGGTTTCGCCGTGTTGCCGGGCAACGAGGACCTCACGCTGGCCGAGGTCAACCTGCTGCAGGAAATCGGGCGCGAGCTGAAACTCAAGAAAGCGCTCAATCCGGTCGCAGGCCTCTACGATTTCATCCTGATCGACTGCCCGCCGTCGATCAACATGCTGACCGTCAATGCGCTGACGGCGGCGGACGGCGTGCTGATCCCGATGCAGTGCGAGTACTACGCCCTCGAGGGGCTGTCCGCGCTGCTGAGGACGATCGAGCAGGTGCGCGACTCGGTCAACCCGGGGCTCGAGGTGTTCGGAATCCTGCGCACGATGTTCGATCCGCGCATCAACCTCTCCAACGAGGTGTCGATGCAGCTGATCGAGCATTTCGACCGCAAGGTGTTCCGCACCTGCGTGCCACGCAATATCCGGCTGGCCGAGGCGCCGAGCTTCGGACGGCCGGTCCTTTTGCACGACCGTCACTCGCGCGGCGCGATCGCCTACCTTGCGCTCGCCGGGGAGATCCTGAGGCGCGAGGACGCGCGCATGGCGGAGGCCGTCTAGCCAGTGTCACCGAAGAAGCGTCTTGGTCGCGGGCTGGATGCCCTGCTCAGCAAGCCTGCCGCCGCATCGTCCGCGGACAAGGGCGGCGCCGGCGCGGGCGACAATGCGCTGCGGGAAATACCGGTCGAGTTGCTGCAGCGTGGCCAGTACCAGCCGCGCGTCGACATGCGGCAGGATACCCTCGAGGACCTCGCGAACTCGATCCGCGCGCAGGGGGTCGTGCAGCCGATCGTGGTGCGGCGGATCGGGGACAAGGGCGGCGAGCCGCGTTACGAGATCGTCGCCGGCGAGCGCCGCTGGCGGGCCGCGCAGCTTGCGGGTCTCGCGAATATCCCGGCCGTGGTGCGCGACATCCCCGACGAGTCGGCCATCGCGATGGCGCTCATCGAGAACATCCAGCGCGAGAACCTCAACCCGCTCGAGGAGGCCCGGGCGCTGGACCGCCTGATCCGCGAGTTCAAACTGACTCATGCCGAGGCGGCCACGGCCGTCGGCCGTTCCCGCGCGTCCGTCAGCAACCTGCTGCGGTTGCAGGAGTTGTCAGACAAGGTCAAGCCGATGCTCGAAGAGCGCCAGCTCGAGATGGGGCACGCGCGCGCACTGCTCGGCATCACGAGCGCGACGCAGCAATACGACGCCGCGCGTCAGGTGGTCCGCAAGGGCCTTTCCGTGCGCGAGACCGAGCAGCTCGTCAGGCGCATGCTCGGGGGCGGCAGCAAACCGGCGAAAAAAGCGCCGTCGAAGAGCGCCGACATCCGGCGGCTCGAGATGGACGTGTCGGAAAAACTCGGTGCAAGGGTCGACCTGCAGCACGGCAGTAAGGGCGCCGGCAAGCTCGTCATCAGCTACAACAGCCTCGACGAACTCGACGGCATCCTCAAGCACATCAAATGAAATAGGGTGTCAGTCACCTTATTTCGAGTCTAAAGGTGCCAGTCACCCTATTTTTTCTTTCGCCCGGCCTTGCGCCTGTGAATTCGTCGGCCGCTGATAGTCTCCAACTCGTCGACGAACTCGTCGTTGCCGATCGGCCTACCGCTTCCAGTAATATTGCGCAACGACTCAAGGTCCCGGTCCGTCTCGGGACCGGAAATGTACTCCGACCATTGACGTACGAGCCTGAGGGCAGGGCGCTCAGGGATCAGCGGGTCGTCGCCGAGCCCGAGGTTTCCTCGAGTACTGGACCAGGGCCAGTCTGACGGAGAGCAGACCAGGCCGGACCGAACCGGGTTTCGCTCAACGTAGCGCAGAGCGATCAAAGTGTGACGTTCGTCCATGACGGTCGAGAAAAAGCGGTTTTGCCAAAGGTGGCCGGTCCACTCATACCGGGCGTTTGTGATCTGGGCGTACTTTTTATGCAGCTTGCCAAAGAACCGGGCCAGGCTACTTTGCTCGTGAGGAACGACCACGGCATGTATGTGATTGGGCATGAGGCAATACGCCCAGATCTCCAGCGGCGACGTTTCGAGCAAGGTTTTTGCTATATCCAGGTATCGCTGGTAGTCGAGGTCGTCAAAAAACGTCGTCTGACGTCTTACGCCCCTTTGTGTGATGTGGTGAGGGTAGCCCGGGACCACCAATCTTCGAAATCGAGCCATCTCTGATCAACGCGACAGACAGTCTGAATGAGACTGACGCAAGATGGGGCGAGATTCAGCGTGCGAATCTCCGATGTTCGCGGGAATAAGGTGACTGTCACCTTTAGACTCGAAATAAGGTGACTGACACCCTATTCAGGCGGCGGTGTCTTTCTCGGCTTTCGCGGAATACACACGGCGGATGATCGACGGGATCACCGCTTCGGAGATCAGGAAGCCCTGCATCTTGTCGCACTCGATCGTCTTCAGAAACTCGAACGTCTCCTGATCCTCGACGCCCTCGGCGCAGACCGACATGCCGAGGTTGTGCGCGAGCCCGGCGACGGCCGCGAGCACCGTCATCGACACGCGGTCCTTTTGCGCCTTGCGCAGCGCCGACGCGTGGATCTTGATTTCGTCGAACGGCAGCTGCTCGAACGTGCTCAAGGAAGAGGCCGCGACGCGAAAATCGTCGAGGCAGATGCGGAAACCGTGGTTGCGCAGCGACTTGATCGTCGCGAGATGTGGCGCCGACGGATCGCTGAGGTCCTGCTCGATGACCTCGAACGTGAAGCTCGAGGGCTCGAGGCCGGCCTCGCGCACCACGTCGCGGTAGCGGCCGGCCAGTCCGCCATCGCCGAGCTGGCTCGAGGCGAGGTTGATGCAGGAATTGAGCTGTATGCCCTGGTCGCGCCACGCAACCTGCTGCCTCGCAGCCTCGCGCAGTACATAGTCGCTGAGCGCGCCCATCAGGCCGAAGGCCTCGGCCTCGGGCAGGAACTCGAGCGGCCCGATCAGGCCGTGATTCGGGTGATGCCAGCGAATCAGGGCCTCGGCCTCGCGCGTCAGCCACTCGCTGCCGGCATTGCGCTCCACCTTGGGCTGGTAGCGCAGCACGATCTCGCCGTTCTCGAGCGCGGCCTCGAGCTCCGCGCGCGTGAGCCGCAGCATGCGCCGCCGGCAGCGCCGGGCCGAGCCCGCCAGCTTGTCGAAGTCGAAGTCCTTGCCGACCCATTCGATATTGTCGTACTCGGCGAGCTTGTCGACGGCCTCCGCGTGCCTGGACTCGCGCAGCGACTTGCGGTGGGCGGCCACGATGACGCCGTACGGCGTGCGCTCCCGGGCCTCCCGCAGGGTGCGCAGCGTTTCCTCCACGACGTCTTCCTCGGTCAGCAGCACGATCCGGCGTGACTGGCCCAGCATGAGCTCGCGGAAGGTCGCCGGGCTCGCGAAAAAGCTCGGCGTGAAGCTCATCTCCCGAACGACGTCGCTCAGGGACCGGTTGGCTCGAATTGTCTCGCTGGCGATCAATAACATAAAGGCACGAAACTCGCTGCAGACCGCTTCCATTTATACGCGTTGGCCACGGGCCTGAATGTGCACTGTGTCGCAATGAGAGAAATCCGCCGAAAACCCCGAAAATCACGGGAAAAATGGCCCGAAATTCGCCCATTTCCAGGCCGGGATTTCGGTTGCCACGCCTGTGTCCCGCCTCTATAATGCGCACGCTGTTTGCAGGCCCGCCTGGAAAGATCACACCCCGAGCGCCACTAGCCCGCCGGCCAAGGCCTGGTCAGTGGCGTTTTTAGTGCCGGAGGCATGGAGAAATGGACCTCACTATACCCCGGGTGCTGATGTGGCAATTCGTGGTCGGGGTGGTCCTGTCCGCAGCTCTCTGGAGCGCGTTCGGACACGTAGCCGGGTACTCGGCATTGCTCGGTAGCCTCACGGCGGTCGTTCCGAACCTGTTCCTGGCCCTGCGGATCATGGCGCCTCGCCGGGACCCCGGGGCGAAAGCGCTGCTCGGGGCTGCCTGGGTGGGGGAGGCAGGAAAGCTTGCGTTGACCGTGCTCTTTTTCGTGCTCGTGTTCACGCAGGTCAGGCCACTCTCGGCAGCGGCATTGTTTGCAGGATTTATAGTGACGCAGCTGGTTGCCCTCTTCGGGCTACTGATGCGGGACGGACAAGAGACAAACGCGAGTAAATCGAATGGCAGCTGAAGGCGGACACGGCCCCCTGACGTCAGGCGAGTACATTTCTCATCACCTGCAGAACCTCCAAATCTGCCGGTCCCAGTCGGGCGAATGGGTCTGGAACCAGTGTGCCGGCAATCCGATGACGATCAACGTCGATTCGATGTTCTGGTCGATTTTTCTCGGGCTGATCTTCTGCTTCATATTCCGGCGCGCGGCGAAGCAGGCCTCGGTCGGGACGCCGGGCAAATTCTTGGCCGCCATCGAGGCCATCGTCGAGTTCGTCGACTCGAACGTCAAGGAGACGTTTCACGGCAAGAGCCGCCTGATCGCACCGCTCGGCCTGACGATCTTCGTCTGGATCTTCTTCATGAACCTCATGGATCTCGTGCCGGTCGACTGGATACCCTGGATCAGCGCGGAGTTTCTGAACATCCCGTACATGAAGGTCGTGCCGACAACGGACGTCAACGTCACCTTCGGCATGTCGATCGCGGTTTTCATTCTTATCGTCGTTTATACGACCAAGCACAAAGGGGCGCTGGGCCTGATCAAGGATCTGACGCTGCACCCGGTCGCGCCGCCGACCAAGGGCCTCGGACTGATTGCCGCGCCGTTCATCATCGCGTTCAACTTCATCCTCGAGTCGGTCGCGCTGCTGGCGAAGCCGATCTCACTCAGCTTGCGACTCTTTGGCAACCTGTTCGCCGGCGAACTCATCTTCATCCTGATTGCGTTACTCGGACTCTGGCAGCTTCCCCTGCACTTCGGCTGGGCCGTCTTCCACGTCCTGATCGTAACGCTGCAGGCCTTTATTTTTATGATGCTGACGATCGTCTACCTGAGCCTGGCGTCGGAATCACACTGAAGTATTTTTTTCGATTCAATTTAGCAGAACCAAATTCTACTAGGAGAAACTGATGGAAACTGTTATCGCCTATACGGCGCTGTCTGTTGCAATCATTCTTGGCCTCGGCGCGCTTGCTGTCGGTTTGGGTATGGGGCTTCTCGGCGGGAAGTTCCTCGAGGGCGCGGCCCGTCAGCCAGAGCTGGCTCCGATGCTGCAGACGAAGATGTTCATCGTCGTTGCCCTGCTGGATGCTGTTGCCATGATAGGTGTCGGTGTTGCGCTGTTCTTCGCGTTTGCAAACCCGTTCATCGGTCAGCTGCAGGCAGCAACCGGATCATAATTGACGTAGGAACCCGCCATGCGGGCTATGCGCGTGGCGCGCGGCCAGTCGTGCGCAGGGCGCGTCGCCGCAACGCGACCCTCAGGAGTATCACGTGGATTTCAATCTGACTCTCATCGGCCAGACGATCGCGATGATCGTGTTCGTCTGGTTCTGCATGAAGTTCATCTGGCCGCCGATCCTGAACGCGCTCGAAGAGCGCCAGCAGCAGATCGAGGAAGGCCTCGCCGCGGCAGACAGGAGCCAGGAAAAGCTCGCTGCAGCGGAAGCCGAGGCCGACAAGATCGTGGCCGAAGCGCGCCAGCAGGCGACCGGCATCCTCGACCAGGCTCACTCCCGCGCCAACGAGATCGTTGCCGAGGGCAAGGGCGCCGGCGTCAGGGAGCGTGAGCGCCAACTCGCAGCCGCGAAGGCGGAGATCGAGCAGGAAACCAACAAGGCCCGCGAGGAATTGCGCGGCCAGGTATCGGCGATCGCGATTGCATCGGCCGAGAAGATCCTGAAGCGAGAAATCGACGCCAAGTCGCACGACGACATCCTGGGCAAGCTCGCACAGGAGATCTGATCCGTGGCCGATAACAAGACGGTTGCCAGGCCTTACGCGCAGGCCGCGTTCGAGGTCTCCCAGAAAGACAATGTGCTGGCCGAGCTGTCGGCGTCTTTCGCTGCGGCGAAGGAGGTGCTCGGCGACGGCCAGGTGGTCGAGTTCCTGGCGACGCCGAAGCTGTCGGATGCGCAGCGCCTCGAGTTCCTGCAGGGCCTGTTCGCCGAAGTCGTCGGCAAGGACTCGGTGTTCGCGGGCGCAGATAAGCACGGCACGAACTTCCTGAAGCTCCTGCTCGAGAACGGGCGGGTCGCGGCGCTACCCGAGATCGCCGACCGGTTCGAGGCGCTCAAGGCCAAGGTCGAGAATACGGTCGATGCCGTCATCACGTCGGCGGCGCCGCTCAGCGAGCAGCAGCAGCGGCACATGGCGGATGCGCTCAAGGCCAAGCTCGGCCGCGACGTCCGCGTGACGACACAGATTGACGAAAACCTCATTGGTGGCGCCGTGATCCGCGCCGGCGATGTCGTAATTGACGGATCACTGCGCGCGAGGCTCGAGGGCCTTGCCAATGCACTGACCAAGTAAAGAGGAAAACGAAATGGCACTCAAAGCTTCTGAAATCAGCACGCTGATTAAGGAACGCATCGAGAACTTCGAGGCATCCGCGGAAGCGCGCGACGTCGGCACCGTCATCGCGGTGACCGACGGCATCGTCCGCATCCACGGCCTGGCCGACGCTCGCTACGGCGAGATGCTCGAGTTCCCGGGTAACACCTTCGGCATGGCGCTGAACCTCGAGCAGGACTCGGT
>JBFGYM010000117.1:0-7429 GCA_041587435.1 Woeseiaceae bacterium | reverse complement strand
CTCGATCGCCATGACGTAAGCGTGCTCGTTGCACATCATCGAGACGTAATCGAGCCGGTCCATGTAGCCGATGCTGTGGTTGAACGGTTTCGTCTCGGCCAGTTTCTCGGTCGCGCGGTGCAGCAGCCCGACGTGCGGGTCGGCCTTCTGGATGACCTCGCCTTCGATTTCCAGCACGAGGCGCAACACGCCGTGCGCCGCAGGGTGCTGCGGACCGAAGTTCATCGTGTAGCTCTGGATCTCAGCCATCGCCGGCGTCCTTCAGGTCCGGGGCATAGCGGTTGTCCTCACGGATGACGCGCGGCACCGTGACGCGCGGTTCGATGCTGACCGGCCGGTAGACGACGCGGCCCTCGGCTTCGTCGTAATGCACTTCGACGTTGCCCGAGATCGGGAAGTCCTTGCGAAACGGGTGGCCGATGAAGCCGTAGTCCGTCAGGATGCGCCGCAGGTCGGGATGGCCGTCGAACAGGATACCGTAGAGGTCGAACGCCTCGCGCTCGAACCAGTTGGCCCCGTTCCAGATGTCGACGACGGACTTGACGATCGGCGGGTTGTTCGTGCCCGTGAAGACCCGCAGCCGCAGCCGCACGTTGTGCTGCAGCGACAGCAGGTGATACACGACCGCGAAGCGACGCGGTTCGAACTCGTCGGCCTCGTCGAGAATGACCGGTTCACGCTCGACGCCACGGCTGTATCCCGACCCTGTCGCCTCGTTCGTGATCCACTCGTCGCTGCCGTAGGTGAGGTAGTCGACGCCGCAGACGTCCATCAGCATTTCGAATCCGAAGTCGCCCTCGTTACGCAGCGCCGTGGCGATTTCGACGAGATCTTCCTTGTCGACTTCGTACGTCAGTTCGCCGCACGTCGACGGGACCCGGCTCATCTGTTCGCCGAAGCGCTCGTGAATCCGAGCCGCGAGTGTCTCGAGTCGTTCGCTCATTGATCAGGTTCTTACCGGGCTATCGTGCTCGTTCGTCGAATCTTGTTCTGCAGCTGGATCAGCCCGTAGATCAGGGCCTCTGCCGTCGGCGGACAGCCGGGAACGTAGACATCCACCGGGACGATACGATCACAGCCCCGGACGACTGAATAGGAATAGTGGTAGTAGCCGCCGCCGTTGGCACACGAACCCATGGACACGACCCAGCGCGGCTCCGGCATCTGGTCGTAGACTTTGCGAAGCGGCGCCGCCATCTTGTTGGTCAGGGTACCGGCGACGATCATGCAGTCGGACTGGCGCGGGCTCGGCCGGAAGATGATGCCGAAGCGGTCGAGATCGTAGCGCGCTGCACCGGCCTGCATCATCTCGACGGCGCAGCAGGCCAGCCCGAAGGTCATCGGCCACAGCGAGCCCGTCCGCGCCCAGTTCATCACGGCATCGACGCTCGTCACGACGAAGCCTTTCTTCTGCAGGCTGTCGCCGGCGGCGACTGCGGCCTCCGCGGGTTGCGCTTCGGCTAATCCCACTCGAGCGCCCCTTTCTTCCACTCGTAAATGAAGCCGACCACGAGGATCGCGAGGAACAGTGCCATGGAAAGCATGCCGAACGTGCCGACCGCATCGAGCGATACGGCCCACGGAAACAGGAATGCGATCTCGAGATCGAAAATGATGAACAGGATGGCGACCAGGTAATAGCGAACGTCGAACTTCATGCGCGAGTCATCAAACGCCTCGAAGCCGCATTCGTAGGGGGACAGTTTTTCCTCGTCCTTGCGGCCCTGGCCGATCAGGAAGCCGAGCACGAGCAGGACAATGCCGAGTCCGGCCGAGACGCCGAGAAATACCAGGATAGGAAAGTACTCTTGTAGCATTTTTGCCCGTTCGCCTGGCGCAATACGCCGCGCCGGATAAGCGCGCGATTGTATATGAAAACCGGCCTGCAGGGACAGCGCCCGACAGGCCGGTTCAGGTTTGGTGCTCTGGGCGAGACTCGAACTCGCACGGCTCGCGCCACTGCCCCCTCAAGACAGCGTGTCTACCAATTCCACCACCAGAGCGGTGTCTGTCTATTTTACTCCTGATTTGCGGGCGCTTCTTCCTCGAGGTCCGGCAGGTCGGCCGGCTCGTCGGTCGGTTCGAGCTCGGGCAGGTCGGAGACCGGCGTCTCTTCGCTGATCGCCGGCACTTCCTCGCTCGGCGCCGTTTCGACGACCGGCGCATTCTCCAGCAGGCTGTCGGGCGCGGAACTCGACTGGCTGCTGAGATACGCCAGCGCAAGGCTGCTCACGAAGAACAGCGTTGCGCAGACGGCCGTCGCCCGCGAGAAGAAACTGGCTGAACCGCGCGCGCCGAACACCGTGCCCGATGCACCGGCGCCAAATGCCGCACCCGCGTCTGCGCCCTTGCCGCGCTGCAGCAGCACGAGCACGATGATCAACAGCGCGATGAGCGTGTGCGCGATCAGGACCGCTTTTTGAATCGTATCCATCTATATACCAACTCGTTATTTACGCCTGCGCCGCCGCCGATGCGATGGCGAGGAAATCAGCCGCCTTCAGCGACGCACCGCCGATCAGACCGCCGTCGATGTCCGGCTGGGCCAGCAGGCCGGGCGCATTGTCGCCTTTCATGCTGCCGCCGTACAGAATCTGCACGCCGGCCGCGATCTTCTCATCGAGCGCCGACAGCCTCGCGCGGATGTGCCGGTGCACGTCCTGCGCCTGCTCGGGCGTCGCTGTCATGCCGGTGCCTATCGCCCAGACGGGTTCGTAGGCGATCACGGCCCTGGCGAAAGCCCCGATGCCGGCCGCGTCGATGACGGCGTCCAGCTGCTCGTCGACGACGGCCTCGGTCGTGCCGGCTTCGCGCTCCCCGAGCGTCTCGCCGACACACAGGATCGGCACCAGTCCGGCCGCCTGCGCGGCCACGAACTTGGCCGCCACCTGGGCACTCGTCTCGCCATACAGCGCGCGACGCTCCGAGTGGCCCACGATCACGTAATCGCAGCCGGCCTCGCGCAGCATCGACGGCGCCACTTCACCCGTGAATGCCCCTTTCTCGTGCTCCGAGACGTTTTGTGCGCCAACCTTGACCGGCGAACCCTCGGCCTGGGCCGCTACGGCGGCCAGGTACGGGAACGGCGGGCAGACCAGCAGGCTGAAGCCGCTGCCAGAGGGGACTCCGGCAACGATGCCCGCCACGAGCTCTGCGTTGGCCGCATTGCTGCCGTTCATTTTCCAGTTTCCCGCGACCAGGTAGTCACGCATGTTGCTGTTCCCGAAGGCCTAAAAGGCGCGCAAGGATACCGGGGCAAGCCCCGCAAATCAACGCATCATTGGAGCCGTCAGGCGGCCGCTTCCGCGACCACCGACGCAAGGCGCCGGGCCAGTGAAACGACCTGCGCCTCGTCCTCGCCCTCGACCATGACGCGAATGACGGGCTCGGTGCCCGACGCGCGCAACACGACCCGCCCTTTGTCCGCCAGTTCCCCTTCCGCGGCCGCCACGGCGTCACGGATCGCGGCTGACTCGCCGGGGTCCATGCGGCGTTCGGTCCGCACGTTGACCATGGTCTGCGGGTACTTGGGCATGCCCGCAACGAGCTCGGACAGGGCCTTGCCGGTCTCTTTCATGACGACGAGCACCTGCAGCGCGCTGATGAGGCCGTCGCCTGTCGTCGTCTTGTCGAGGACCAGCATGTGCCCGGACGTCTCGCCACCGAGGACCCCGCCGCTGTCCCGCAGCGCTTCGAGAACATAGCGGTCACCGACGGCGGCCCGCCGGAATTCGATGTCCCGCGCCTTCAGGGCGTGCTCGAGGCCGAGATTGCTCATGACCGTGCCGACCACCGGCCCCTGCAGGCCACCCTTGTCCTTGCGCGCCGTGGCGAGCACGAACAGCAGCTGGTCGCCGTCGACCAGCCGGCCGCTCTCGTCCACCATGACGACGCGGTCGCCGTCGCCATCGAGGGCGACACCGACATCCGCCTTGAGGGCCGGCACCGTGAGCTGCAGGAGGTCCGGCTGGGTCGAGCCGCAGCCCTCGTTGATGTTCTTGCCGTTCGGCGAGCAGCCGATCGGGACCACGTCCGCGCCGAGAGCGCCGAGCGTGCGCGGCCCGACCTTGTAGCCGGCGCCGTTGGCGCCGTCGAAAACGATCTTGATGCCCGAGAGGTCCGTGCCGCGCGGCACGCTCGCGGCGCAGAATTCCTGGTAGCGAATCCGCGCCGTGTCGATGCGCTTGGCCTTGCCCAGCGCCTGGGATTCGAGCGTGATGGCCGGGTGCGTGAGCTTCTCCTCGATTTCGCGCTCGATCTCGTCCGACAGCTTCGAGCCGCTGCCATCGAAGAACTTGATGCCGTTATCGAAGAACTTGTTGTGCGAGGCGCTGATGACGACGCCGAGATCCGCGTCGAATTCCTGCGTCAGGCGTGCGATTCCCGGCGTCGGCAGCGGCCCCAGCAGCAGTACGTCGGCGCCGGCGGCTACGAATCCCGCCTCGAGCGCCGACTCGAACATGTAGCCGGACAGCCGCGTGTCCTTGCCGATAACGACGGTGCCACCGCGCGGCACCAGGACCTGTGCTGCTGCGCTGGCCAGCCGCATGGCGAAGTCGGCCGTCATCGGATCCGAACCAACCGTACCGCGGACGCCGTCCGTCCCGAAAAAATGCTTGCTCATTATTGTCCGCCTGCCTCGATGACCGCCTGGGCTACCCTCAGCGCGTCGACCGTCGCGCCAACGTCGTGCACGCGCACGATGTCGGCGCCGTTCATGACCGCGATGACGGCAGCCGCAATGCTGGCCGCCACGCGCTCGTGCACGTCCCGGCCCGTCAGTTCGCCCAGCGTCGACTTGCGCGACGCACCGAACAGCACGGGCCGGCCGCGTGCGCGCAATTGTCGCAGATTTGCGAGCAACTCGACATTATGGCCCGGCGTCTTGCCGAAGCCGAAGCCAGGGTCGACGACCACAAGGTCCTCGGCGAGCCCGGCACTCACACATGCCGCGACGCGCTCCTCGAGAAAAGCGAGGACATCGGCCACGACGTCGCCGTACGACGGGTCCGCCTGCATCGTGCGCGGCTCGCCCTGCATGTGCATCAGGCAGACCGGGACCTGCAGGTCGACGGCCGCCTGCAATGCGCCCTCGCCCCGCAGCGCGTAGACGTCATTGATCATGATGGCGCCCGCCGCAACGGCCTCCCGCATCACGGCCGCCTTGCTGGTATCGACGGAGACCGGGACGTCGGTGACCGAGCGCACCGCCTCGATGACGGGAATCACGCGATCGAGCTCTTCCTGCACCCCGACGCCACGGGCACCCGGCCGCGTCGATTCGCCGCCGATATCGATGATCGCCGCGCCCTCGCTGGCCATCTCGGCCGCCTGGCGCCGGGCCGAGCCCGGGTCGTCGAAACGTCCCCCGTCGGAAAACGAATCCGGGGTCACGTTGAGAATGCCCATGACGGCGGGCGCCGGCAGTCGCAGGGAGCCCAGGTGCAACATGGAGACGGGTGCGGACTAGTGCTCGGGTGCCGGCCCGCCGATGACGCCCGTCGCGTCCGACTCGGCCACGGCCGAGCCGTCATCCGGCTTCGTCGGGTCGACCGTTTCGTCCCAGTCTTCGGGCGGTCGGCACTCGCGGCCTTCCATGATGTCGCGAATCTGCGCCTCGCCGATCGTCTCGTACTTGATGAGCGCCTTGGCCATCGCGTGGAGCTTGTCGACGTTTTCACCGAGCAACTTGCGCGCGCGCTCGTAATTGCTGTCGATGATGCGCCGAACCTCTTCGTCGATCGCGTGCGCCGTGTCGTCCGACACCATCTTGTGCTGCGTCACGCTGCGGCCGAGGAACACCTCGCCGTCGTCTTCGCTGTATGTCAGCGGTCCGAGGCGCTCGGACAGGCCCCACTTGGTCACCATGTTGCGGGCGATTTCGGTGGCTCGCTCGATGTCGTTCGAGGCGCCCGTCGTGACGCCGCCGGTGCCGTTGATCATCTCCTCGGCGATGCGTCCCCCGAAAAGGCTCGAGATGCTGCTCTCGAGGCGCTGCCGCGACATGCTGTAGCGGTCTTCCTCCGGCAGGTACATCGTGACGCCCAGCGCGCGGCCGCGCGGAATGATCGTCACCTTGTACACCGGATCGTGCTCGGGCACGAGGTAGCCGACGATCGCGTGGCCGGCCTCGTGGTAGGCGGTGTTGAGCTTTTCCTCCTCGCTCATGACCATCGAACGGCGCTCGGCGCCCATCATGATCTTGTCCTTCGCCTTCTCGAATTCATCCATGCTGACGACGCGCTTGTTGGCCCGCGCCGCGAACAGGGCGGCTTCGTTGACGAGGTTGGCGAGATCGGCCCCGGAGAAACCCGGGGTGCCGCGCGCAATCTTCGACGGCTCGACGTCCTCGGCGAGCGGGACCTTGCGCATGTGGACCTTGAGAATCAATTCGCGGCCACGCACGTCGGGCAGCGGCACGACGACCTGGCGGTCGAAGCGGCCAGGACGCAACAGCGCCGGATCGAGCACGTCGGGCCGGTTCGTGGCGGCGATGACGATGATGCCCTCGGAGCCTTCGAAGCCGTCCATTTCGACGAGCATCTGGTTCAGCGTCTGCTCGCGTTCGTCATGCCCGCCGCCGAGGCCGGCGCCGCGATGACGACCGACCGCGTCGAGCTCATCGATGAAAATGATGCACGGCGCCTGCTTCTTGGCCTGGTCGAACATGTCGCGAACGCGCGAGGCGCCCACGCCGACGAACATCTCGACGAAATCGGAGCCCGAGATCGTGAAGAACGGCACCTTGGCCTCGCCCGCGATCGCCTTGGCGAGCAGCGTCTTGCCGGTGCCCGGCGGCCCGACCATGAGCACGCCCTTCGGGATCTTGCCGCCGAGTCGCTGGAACTTGCTCGGATCCTTGAGGAACTCGACGATCTCCGCCACCTCGGCCTTGGCCTCGTCCACGCCGGCCACGTCCGCGAAGGTCACGCCGACCTGGTCCTCGCCCAGCAGGCGCGCCTTGCTCTTGCCGAACGACATGGCGCCGCGTCCGCCGCCGCCGCCCTGCATCTGGCGCATGAAATAAATCCAGACGCCGATCAGCAGCAGTATCGGGAACGAGCTGATCAGGAGCTGGCCGATCAGGCTCTGCGACTGCTGTTCCGCCGCCGAGAAATCGACATTATGTTTCTTGAGGTCGCCGACCAGCGCCGTGTAGTCGTTGTCCGCGATGCGTGCAAAGTACTGCGGTTTGTCAGCCGTGCCGTAACGGACAATGTCCTTCTGCTTGTCGATTTCGGCGACGCGGACCTTGCCGCTCTCCAGGGCCGCGTAGAACTCGGCGTACGTCTGTTCGGCCGGATTGGTGCCGCTGACGCCGGAAAGCCCCTGCACCACCGACAGCAGGACGACGATGATGACGATGAATACCAGTACGTTTTTCGTTAGATCGTTCACTTAACAGACGCTACTACAAAGAGAAATTTCT
>JBFGYM010000116.1:0-7562 GCA_041587435.1 Woeseiaceae bacterium | reverse complement strand
GGCCTGTATGTCGACGGCGTCTACCGCGCACGGCAGAGCTCGATGATCAACGACCTCATCGACGTCCAGGCCGTCGAAGTCCTGCGCGGCCCGCAGGGCACGCTGTTCGGCAAGAACACGGCCTCGGGCGCCATCAACGTGCGCACGGTCGCGCCGAGCACTGACTCGACGGACGGGTTCCTCGAAGTCCAGCTCGGCGACCTCGACCTGATGCGCATCTCGGGCGCCGCCAACCTGGTCTTCACGGACGAGATTGCCCTGCGCGGCACGTTCTTCACGACCGAGCGCGACGGCTACGTCGACAATTACATCTACGATCTCTCCGGCCCGTCGGTCACGGTCCAGGACAACCTGATGAACAACCGCGACCGCTACGGCGTGCGGCTGCAGGCCAGCTACGACAACGGCAGCAATTTCAACCTGCGCGTCATCGGCGACTATTCCGAAATCGATGAGCTGTGCTGCATCGGCACCTCGCGCGTCGACAGCCTGTTCTCGCACGGCGGCCTCGCGCTCGGCCAGGTCATTCCCGGTCCCGATGCAGTCCGCCTGCAACTCGGCAGCATCACGTTCACGGACTTCGACTACGCGTCTTTCGGGCTCGTACTGCCGCCGACGGTCGTTACGGGCGTGAGCTGGGACGACTACATCACGTCGCTGAACTTCCCGCCGCTCTCACAGAACCAGGACCGCGGCGTTTCGCTGGAAATGAACTACGACTTTGAAAACGGCATGACGCTGACCTCGGTCACGGCAACCCGTTCGTTCGACACTTTCGACAGCATCGACGCCGACTTCACCGACACGACGATCGCGGAACGCACCAACGATTCCGAGCAGGATTCGATCTCGCAGGAGCTGCGTCTCGCCGGTACGTTCGGCGACAGCAGCAACTGGGTGTTCGGCGGCTATTACTTCGCGCAGGACCTCAGCAGCAACACGCGCACGATCGGTGGCGCCCAGCTGCAGGCCTACGCAGACATCGCCGCGGGCGGCGCGCTGACCGGACTGCGTGACGCCGTGACGGCGTTTTCGCAGGCGACGGGCGGCATGATCCCGGTCGGCGCCGAGCCGTTCCCGGCCGGTGCGTTTGCCGACGACGTCGTGCTGCAGAAACATGACGGCTATGCCGTTTTCGGCCAGATCGACTGGGCACTGAGTGACGCATTCACGCTCAGCCTCGGCGCTCGTTACACCGACGAGACCAAGGATATCGACGCGCGCTACACGCAGACCAACCCGGGCAACTTCCGCTTCGACGAGGACCAGTCGCCGGTCGACATCATCACGGCGATCACGCTGTTCCAGATGTGGGCGCAGGGCGGCATGATGGGACCGCCGCCCGACCTGTCGCCGTACATGGAATCGCTGCTGTCGGTCACGGATGCGGGCTGGGCGGCCTGGACGCTGCCGCCGTTCTCGCCGCGTCCCGACGTCCTCGAGACGCTCAAGGACGACCAGGTGACGGGCACGGCCAAGCTCACCTGGTACGCGAACGACAGCACGATGCTGTATCTCTCGTACGCGACGGGCTTCAAGGCCGGCGGCACGAATTCCGACCGCATCGAGTACGACTGGGACGACCCGTCCAACCCGCTGTTCTCGCAGCTGTTCGACGCAGAGACGTCGAAGTCCATCGAGGCCGGCTTCAAGGGCGACATCGGCGATCACCTGCGCGTGTCCGCCTCCGTCTACCAGACCGACTTCGAGGACTTCCAGGCGAACACGTTCGAGGGATCGGGCTTCATCCTGCGAAACGCGGGCGACCTCGAGATCAAGGGTTTCGAGATCGAGTTCCTCTGGCATCCCCTCGACAACACGACGATCACGGGCTACTACGCGCACAACGAGGGCGAGTACATCACCTTCCTGAACGGCGTGGCCTGGGACGCGACGCCGTTCCACAGCCCGGGCGTCATCGACACCGGCAACCGCAGCGGCGAGTCGATTCCGTACAATCCCGAGGACCGTTACCAGGTCGCGCTGACGCAGGACATTCCGATGGGCAGCAACAACCTGTTCTTCCGCGCGGAGTACGCGTTCGCTTCGGAGACGACGACGGACGGCGACAACGACCCGCTGACGCTGCAGGACGACTTCGGCATCCTCAACCTGCGCCTCGGCGTCGACATCGAGGACTGGAATTCGACGATCACGCTGTGGGGCCGCAATGTGACGGATGAGCGCTACTACAACGGCTCGTTCGATCCGCCCCTGCTCGACAACGGACGGATGAACTCCTATCCGTCGGAAGTCGCGACTTACGGCATCACGTTCCGCAAGAACTGGGACTGATAGCCTGAGCACCCCCGGGGCGGCAGGGTCACCTGCCGCCCCTTTTTTAATGTCCTTCGAATCCTCCGGTAACGGGAGTACGGCATGAGCGACACCGTCATCAGGGTCGGCCTGGCACAGATTGCACCGGCCTGGCTCAATCGCGATGCGACGCTCGACAAGGTGGTCGCCTGGGTCGGCAAGGCGGCGTCCGAGGGGTGCGATCTCGTCGTCTTCGGCGAGGCGCTCGTGCCCGGCTATCCGTTCTGGGTGGAGCGCACGGACGGCGCGCGCTTCGAATCCGACCTGCAGAAATCCCTGTACGCCTATTACGTCAGCCAGGGCGTGTGCATCGAGGACGGTGACCTCGACCCGGTGCGCGATGCCGCACGCGAACACGGCATCGCGGTGTATCTCGGCATCATGGAGCGCGCGGCCAACCGCGGGCGCCACAGCCTCTACTGCTCCCTCGTCTACGTCGATGCAGAGGGCAACGTCGGTTCGGCACACCGCAAGCTGATGCCGACCCACGAGGAGCGCCTGGTCTGGGCCATCGGGGACGGCCACGGCCTGCGCACGCACCGGCTCGGCCCGTTCACGGCAGGTGGCCTCAACTGCTGGGAAAACTGGCTGCCGCTGGCACGCGCGGCCATGTACGCCCAGGGTGAAGACCTGCACATCGCCGTGTGGCCGGGCAATCGGCGCAATACGCGCGACATCACGCGGTTCATCGCGCGCGAAAGCCGCTCCTTCGTCGTCTCGGTGTCGGGACTCATGCGCCGCGCCGACATCGACGCGGGCTTGCCGCACGGCAAACTGTTGCTCGATTCCGCGGACGAGATCATGGCGGACGGCGGGTCCTGCGTTGCCGGACCGAACGGCGAATGGGTCCTGGAACCCGTCGTCGGCGGGGAGACGCTGCAAGTGGTCGAGATCGATCACCGCCGGGTCCTCGAGGAGCGCCACAGCCTCGACGTCGCCGGCCACTACTCGCGGCCCGACGTCGTGCGTGTCGAGGTCAACCGCAAGCGGCAGTCGACGGCCGGGTTCGACGACTAGGTCGCGGCGTACACCAGGAAGGCGCCGAAGGCCGCCGCAAATACCGCCGACAGGCGCAGCAGGCCATCATCGAGGCCCAGCCACCAGTCGACCAGGCGGTTCAGGCGCGCACGCCCCATCAGCAGGATCGCCACCGCGGCGACCACCGCGATCACGGCGATGATGCGCATCAGCTGCGGGTGGCGCAGATCCTCGGCCAGCCACCACAGCAGGGCACCGAAGGCCAGCCGCACGCCGACGGCGAGCCCGAAGCGCGCGGAGCTGTGCAGCGCTTCGAACAGTGCCCGGAAACGGTCCGGCTGCACCAGCCCGGCGAGACCGAGCAGCACGATGATGGTACCGAGCAGGGTTATCAGCCAAGTCATCGTCCCGCCCTCAGCGCGTCAGTCCCGGAAGAAGTACATGCCCAGCGTCTCGGCCACGCAAGCCGGTTTGCGTTCGCCGTCGACTTCGATGCGCACTTCCGATGTGAGCAACAACGCGCCGGCCCGCTGCCGTGCCTGCAGGACCTTCGCCCGCCCGCGCAACCGCGAACCGACCGGCACGGGCGCGTAGAAGCGCACCTTGTTAAGCCCGTAGTTGATGGCCCGTTCGAGGTTCTTCACCTCGACAAAACTGTTTGTTAACGCCGGGATCAGCGACAGCGTCAGGTAGCCGTGCGCGATCGTCTTGCCGCCCGGCATTTCGCGTGCGGCACGCTCGGTGTCGACGTGAATCCACTGGTGGTCGGCCGTCGCCTCGGCAAACTGGTCGATCCGGTGCTGGTCGACGACGACCCAGTCGGACACGCCGACCTCGACGCCTTCGAGCGCTTTGGCATCGTCAATGGACTCGATGATACGCATGCGGCGTAGTGATACCTGATGCGGATTCAATCTGCAATCGGCACGGCGTGACCGTGGCTGGCACAGCGCTCGCAATTGACCCACCCCGAGTCGCCGTTCGCATAGTGCTCCTTCTTCCAGATCGGCAAGCGCAGCTTGATCTCGTCAATGATGTAGCGGCAGGCCTGGAACGCCTCGTCGCGGTGTTTGGACGCTACGCCGATCCAGACCGCACAGTCGCCGATCTCGAGCAGGCCGACGCGGTGCACGCAGCGCGCAGCGAGATACCCGAAGCGCTCACGCGCCTCGGCGAGGACTTTTTCGCCTTCCGCAACGACGAGCGGATCGTAGGCCTCGTATTCGAGGCGCTCGACGACGTGGCCCTCGTTTTCGTTACGCACCCAGCCCTCGAAGGCACAGAATCCCCCGGCAGCCGGGTCGGCGAGCGAGCGCTGGAGCGCTGCCGGGTCGATCGCGTTGCGCGTAATCTCGATCATGTCAGCCGCCCGCCACCGGCGGAAAGAGCAACACGGTATCGCCGTCGCTCACCGGCGAGTCCCAGTTCGCCATCCTGTCGTTGATGGCCACCTTGCAATGGCCCTTCGGCTCGTGCGATCCGTGCCGGTCACGCGTCTCCTCGAAGACGTCATGTGCCGTCGCGGCCCCGGTCTGCATGACCTCCTCGGCCATGCCGGCATGCTCGCGGAACATCGCGAAATAGCGGACCGTGATCGTTTTCTCGCCCACCGTCACTCCCCCGCGCCGGGACCACCTGCAGCCGGGCGGCCGTCGAGGTTAAAGTCCTGTTTGCCGCCGGTTTTCGAGATCAGGCGCGTTTCGCCGATCACGATGTCATGCGAGGCGGCTTTCAGCATGTCATACACGGTCAGCGCAGCGACACTGGCGCCGGTCAGCGCCTCCATTTCGACACCGGTCTTGTGATGCACGCGGCACCGGCAGTCGATGATGACGCTGCCATCGCGGAGTTCGATGTCGACCTTGCAATTCTCCAGCCCGAGCGGGTGGCAGAACGGAATGAGCTCGTGCGTGCGCTTCGCGGCCATGACGCCCGCGATGATCGCGGTGGCGAACACGGGGCCCTTGCGGGTCGTGATTTCGTCGCCCGACACCAGCGCGGCGACTTCGGCCGGAAGCTCGACACGCGTGCGCGCGTGCGCCGTGCGCTCGGTCGCGGTCTTGTCGCCGACGTCGACCATGGACGGTCGATTCTGCGAATCGATGTGACTCAGCTTGCCCACTCTCGTGTCCCGGTGTGCGAAAAGGCAAGTATAGAGCATGCCGTCGGCCGGGCGCGGTTACAAACCGCAACAGACGCCATTGCATGGGTTTGTTAAGCTGCGGCGCTCGGCCAGGAGGGAAATAACGACATGCACGTGACGTTCAGCGAGGCGGAGCTCGCCTTCCAGGATGAGGTTCGCGCATTCTTTCGCGACGAGTACCCCGACGACCTGCGCTCCAAAGTGGACAGTGGCGAGGGCTTGAGCCCGGAAGACCAGGTTCGCTGGCAGAAGATCCTGCATGCCAAAGGCTGGGCCGGCATCAACTGGCCCGTCGAGTACGGGGGCACGGGATGGACGCCGGTGCAGAAATACATTTATGCGCGTGAAGAAGGCCACGCCAACGCGCCCATCGTCATACCGTTCGGCCTGAACATGGTGGGTCCGGTCATCTACACCTTCGGCTCCGAGGCGCAGAAAGAGCGTTTCCTGCCCGACATCCTCGCGAGCAACGTCTGGTGGTGCCAGGGGTACTCCGAGCCCGGCGCCGGTTCCGACCTGGCCTCGCTCAAGACCCGCGCCGATTTTGCGGGCGATCACTACGTCGTCAACGGAACCAAGACCTGGACGACGCTCGGGCAGCATGCCGACTGGATCTTCTGTCTCGTGCGCACGAGCACGGACGTCGCCCGCCGCCAGGAAGGGATCAGTTTCCTGCTCATCGACATGCAGTCGCCGGGGGTTTCGGTCACTCCGATCAGGCTCCTGGACGGCAGCCACGAGGTCAACGAGGTCCATTTCGACAACGTCCGGGTGCCGGTCGACAACCTCGTCGGCGAAGAGGGCAAGGGCTGGACATACGGCAAGGTTCTGCTGCAGCACGAGCGCACCAACTCGGCCAACACGTTTCGGTCGCAGTACCGCATCAGGCGCCTGCGCGAGCGGGCTGCGACCTCCGTGCGCGGCGCGCCGCCGCTGGCGGACGATCCCAATTTCATGCGACGCATGGCCGCCATCGAGGTCGATCTGAAGGCGCTGGAATACATTGAGCTGCGGACGCTCGCGGCCGTCGCGTCCGGCAAGGCGCCGGGACCCGAATCGTCGTTTCTCAAAATGCTCGGCACCGAGATCCAGCAGGCGATCGACACGCTTTGCATGGAGGCTGCAGGCTACTACGCCCTGCCCTATCGGCCGGGACCGGGCGTCGGCGAGGACGGCGAGACGCGCACCGCCCTGCGCTATTTCAACTACCGCAAGGCGACGATCTACGCGGGCTCGAACGAAATCCAGAAGAACATCATCGCGAAGCACGTACTGGGACTGTAGGCACGCAAATGGACTTTTCACTGAATGATGTGCAGTCGATGCTTGCCGACAGCGTCGACAAGTTCATCGACAACGAATACGACTTCGAAACGCGCCAGAAGTACGCGAGCAGCAACACTGGTTTCAGCGCCGACGCCTGGGCCACGATGGCGGAACTCGGCTGGCTCGCCATCCCGTTCAGCGAGGACGACGGTGGGCTCGGCGGCGGCCCGGTCGATGTCATGGTGTTCATGCAACACCTGGCGCGCGGCCTGGTCGTGGAACCGTACCTGGCCAATGTGCTGCTGGCCGGCGGCATCATTAGGCGCACTGCCAGCGACGCGCAAAAGTCGCGCTGGCTCACGCCGCTCATTGGCGGCGAGATGCAGGCAACGCTGGCCTATGCCGAGCCGCAGGGACGTTTCGACCCGGCCGCCGTTGCCACGACGGCAACGCCCGATGGCCGTGGCTGGACCATCAACGGGCACAAGGGTGTCGTGCCCAACGGCGCTGCGGCCGACCTCGTCATCGTGCCGGCGCGCACGGCGGGCGGCAACGGCGACACGGCCGGCATCACGCTGTTCGCCGTCGCCGCAGATGAGTCCGGCGTAACCCGCAACGGCTACGCAACCGTGGACGGCCTGCGGGCGGCCGAGATTCGGCTCGACAATGTGCGCGTGGCGGGCGACGCGGTGCTCGGCGAGGTCGACGGCGGCTACGCGGCGCTCGAGGCAACTATTGACGAGGCTACACTGGCCGTCTGCGCGGAAGCCGTCGGCATCATGCAGATCCTCAAGGACAAGACCGTCGCCTATTCGAAGGACCGCGTGCAGTTCGGCGTGCCGATCGGCTCGTTCCAGGC
>JBFGYM010000115.1:0-7618 GCA_041587435.1 Woeseiaceae bacterium | reverse complement strand
GCGCTGCGGCCGACCTCGTCATCGTGCCGGCGCGCACGGCGGGCGGCAACGGCGACACGGCCGGCATCACGCTGTTCGCTGTCGCCGCAGATGAGGCCGGCGTAACCCGCAACGGCTACGCAACCGTGGACGGCCTGCAGGCGGCCGAGATCCTGCTCGACAATGTGCGCGTGGCGGGCGACGCCGTGCTCGGCGAGGTCGACGGCGGCTACGCGGCGCTCGAGGCGACCATCGACGAGGCGACCCTGGCCGTCTGCGCGGAAGCCGTCGGCATCATGCAGATCCTCAAGGACAAGACCGTCGCCTATTCGAAGGACCGCGTGCAGTTCGGCGTGCCGATCGGCTCGTTCCAGGCGCTGCAGCATCGCATGGTGGACATGCTGATGGCCTGCGAGAAAGCGCAATCATTGCTCACCTGGGCCGTCATGACCTGGACGCTGGGCGGGCCCGAGGCGCGGCGCGCCGTCAGTTCGATCAAGTACCTGGTCGGCACCGACGGCCGCAAGCTGGGCGAGGAAGCGATCCAGATTCACGGCGGCATGGGCGTCACCTGGGATCTCGACGTGGCGCATTACTTCAAGCGACTCACGGCAATCTGCACGCTGTTCGGCAACGCAGACTGGCATCTCGACCGGCTCGCAGCCTGATACAGTAGGACCATGTTCCCACAGGCCGTCGTCGATTTTTTCGCCGGCAACCAGGAGCTGCTCTGGTTCACGACACTGTTCGTTGACCTCGGCTGTACCCTGTTGCTGTATCGCCTGTTCGGCAAGGCCGGTCTGCAGGTGGCGATTGCGCTCGCTATCGTCTTGGCCAACCTGCAGGGCCCGAAGCTGACGATCATCTTCGGCATGCAGACGAGTCTCGGCGTCATCTTCTACTCGAGCATCTTCTTCGCGACCGACGTGCTCAGTGAAAACTACGGCAAGGAAGCAGCCAACAAGGCCGTACGCATGGGCTTCGTCGTCAGTGTGATCGTGCTCCTCATGCTCAGCATCGCGTTGCTCTACCAACCCAGCAGCAATCCCGAAACGGCGGCCTTCTCCGCGTCGATTCACGCGGCATTTGCCACGATCGTCGACTTTACGCCGAGGTTCATTTTCGGGTCGCTGCTTGCCTATTTCATCAGCCAGCATTTCGACGTCTGGGCATTTCACAAGATCAAGTCGCTCACCGGCGAACGCTGGCTGTGGCTGCGCAACAACGGTTCGACGATGAGCTCACAAGTCGTCGACACGACCATTTACTCGCTGGTCGCCTGGTGGGGCATCGTCGACCTGCGGACGGCGCTCGCGCTCGGCGCCGCCAAGTACGTGTTCAAGATGGTGATTGCCGCGATCGACACGGTGTTCATCTACTGGGCGCGTCACAGCTTCCGGCAGCGCGCCTTGCCGGAGGCAGCCTGATAAACTGACCCACATGAAAGCATCCGGCGTGATCACGGTTACGACCGATTTCGGTCACAAGGGGCCGTTCACCGCCGTCATGAAGGGCGTCATCCTGAGTCGCTTCCCCGACGCCAGGATCGTCGATCTCGCGCACGACATCCCGGCGCAGTGGCCGCCCGAGGCCGGCTTCTGGGTCAGCCGCTCGTACCGCTGGTTTCCCGCGGGCACCGTCCATCTCGCCATCGTCGACCCGGGCGTCGGCACCGAGCGCGATATCCTCGTCGTGCACTGCGACGGGCATGTCTTCATGGCACCCGACAACGGGCTGCTTGCGCAGCTCCTGGACCAGTGTGCCGATCCCGAAGTCTTCAGGCTGGATCTCGACCGGCTCTCGGGACTCGATCTGCCGGAACCGAGCGCGACGTTTCACGGCCGCGACATCTTTGCACCGCTCGCCGCCGAACTCGCCGCCGGCCGCGTCGACATCCCCGACATCGCCTCGCCGACGCGGGAGTGGGCGCCCGGGTGGATCGACGAGCCCGAGGTGTCTGCGGGCCGCGTCAACGGGGTCATCGTCACCGTCGACACGTTCGGCAACCTCATCAGCAACATCGACCGCTCCCTGATCGAGTCATTCGCCAATCCGGTTGCGCACATCGGGGGACACGAGATCGGGATGCAGACGACCTACGGACGCGCCCGGCCGGGCGAATATCTCGCCCTCGTCAATTCCTTCGACGTCGTCGAGATCGCGCGCGCCGAGAGCAGCGCAGCTGACGGGCTGGGCGCTACGCGCGGCGCGCCGCTCGTTATGCGGGACGGTTAAGGTGACAGTCACCCTAGTTCGTACGCACAAGAAAAAACCCGCGAAGACAGAGGCTTAGGAATTAGGGTGACTGTCACCTCACCCTGGGGTGACTGTCACTTTAACTGGAGAGCTTGTTTCTCGAGCTTGGCCCACGAGTCGCGCAGCGTGACGATGCGGTTGAAGACGTGCGCGGCGTCGCTGTCGTCCCGGCTGTCCTTGCAGAAATACCCGAGGCGCTCGAACTGCACGGCCTCGCCGCGTCCGAGGCCGGCCAGCGAGGGCTCGAGTTTCGCGTCGACGACCTCGAGCGAGCCCGGATTCAGTACGCTGTGGAAATCGTCTGCCGCGTTCGGGTTTGCTTCATTGAACAGGCGGTCGTAAAGCCGCACCTGCGCACCGAGCGCGTGTGCGCACGACACCCAGTGGATCGTGCCCTTGACCTTGCGATCCGATGAACCGCTACCGCTGCGCGTGTCGGGATCGTAACTGCAGTGCAGTTCGACGACATTGCCTGCGTCGTCCTTGATCACCTCGTCGCAGCGGATGATGTAGCCGAAGCGCAAGCGCACCTCGCCGCCCGGTTTGAGGCGAAAGAACTTGCGCGGCGCCTCCTCCATGAAATCGTCCTGCTCGATCCACAGCTCGCGTGAGAACGGCAGCTTACGCGTGCCGAAGTCGGGGTCAGCCGGATGGTTCATGGCCTCCATCATCTCGACCTCGCCTTCCGGGTAGTTGGTAAGAACGACCTTCAGTGGCTTCAGCACGGCCATGCGGCGCGGCGCGCTGTCGCCCAGCACGTCGCGAACGCAGGTTTCCAGCGCGCCCATCTCGATGAGCTTGTCCTTTTTCGTCACACCGGCCCGCGCGACGAATTCGCGCAGCGCCGCCGGCGGGTAGCCGCGGCGGCGCATGCCCGAGATCGTCGGCATGCGGGGGTCGTCCCAGTCGGAGACGATTCCTTCGTCGACGAGCATCTTGAGCTTGCGTTTGCTCGTGATCGTGTAGGCGAGATTCAGGCGAGAGAACTCGATCTGCCGCGGACGGTGCGGCGGATTCAGCTGGTCGAGGAACCAGTCGTACAGCGGCCGGTGATCCTCGAACTCCAGCGTGCACAACGAGTGCGTGATGCCCTCGTAGGCATCCGACAGGCCGTGCGCGTAGTCGTACATCGGGTAAATGCACCACTTGTCGCCGGCATTCTGGTGCGGGATGTGGCGGATACGGTAGATCGCCGGATCGCGCAGGTTCATGTTCGGCGATGCCATGTCGATCTTCGCGCGCAATACGTGCTCGCCGTCCGCAAACTCACCCTCGAACATGCGCCGGAAGAGGTCCAGGTTTTCGTCGATACTACGGTCGCGGTACGGGCTGTTCCTCCCTGCCTCCGTCAGCGTGCCGCGGTAGTCGCGGATCTCGGCCGCCGTCAGACTGTCGACATAGGCCACGCCCATCTCGATCAGCCGGATGGCCGACTCGTACAGCCGGTCGAAGTAGTCCGAGGCATGCGTCAGGCGGTCGCCCCAGTCGAATCCCAGCCAGTGGACGTCGTCCTTGATCGCCTGCACGTACTCCGGGCTTTCCTTGCCCGGGTTCGTGTCGTCGAGCCGCAGAAACGTCCGACCGCCGGTCTCCTCCGCCACGCCGAAATCGAGACAAATCGCCATGACGTGCCCGATGTGCAGGTAGCCGTTCGGCTCGGGCGGAAACCGGGTCACGATTTCGGCGTGCTTGCCCGACTCCAGGTCGTCGTAGATGATCTTGCGGATGAAGTCCCGCGGTTCCGTGTCATTCATGGGGGCGGATTGTACGCGAAGTGAAATCGCGTACAATTGCGCGCTGGTCGATTCACCCGAGAAAATCCCGAAAATGCCTGTGATCTCCCTGCCTGACGGTTCCGACCGGCGGTTCGACAATGCCGTGACTGGCGCCGAAATCGCGGCCGGTATCGGCGAAGGCCTGGCGAGAGCTGCTGTTGCAATTCGCGTCAACGGGGAGCTGTGGGATCTGACGCGTGACATCGAGGACGACGCCACCGTCGAGATCGTTACACGCGACACCGACGACGGCGTCGAATTGCTGCGACACGATGCCGCTCACGTGCTCGCAGAAGCCGTGAAGGAGCTGTGGCCCGAGACCCAGGTCACGATCGGACCGGCGATCGACAACGGCTTTTACTACGACTTTGCTCGCGACGACGCGTTTACCGAGGCCGATCTCGAGACGATCGAGCAGCGCATGAAGGAAATCGTCGACCGCGACGAGACGATCGAGCGCGAAGTCTGGAACCGCGACCAGGCCGTCGAGTTCTTCCGCGACATGGGCGAGGAATACAAGGCCGAGATCATCGCGAGCATTCCGTCCGACGAGGACATCACGTTATACCGCCAGGGCGACTTCATCGACCTTTGCCGCGGACCGCACCTGCCCTCGACCGGCAAGCTCGGCAAGGCCTTCAAGCTGACGCACGTATCGGGCGCATACTGGCGCGGCGACTCGCGCAACGAGATGTTGCAGCGCATTTACGGCACGGCGTGGTCAAACGACAAGGCACTGCGCAAGTACCTGCAGCTGCTCGAGGAGGCCGAGAAGCGTGATCACCGCCGCCTCGGCAAGGTCATGGACCTGTTCCACTTCCAGGAAGAAGCGCCGGGCGCCGTCTTCTGGCACGCCAACGGCTGGTCGGTATTCCAGTCACTCGTGGCCTACACGCGCCAGCGCAACACCGAGGCCGGCTACCAGGAAGTGAATACGCCCGAGATGGTGGCCCGCTCGCTGTGGGAGCGCTCGGGTCACTGGGATACGTTCGGCGAGAACATGTTCACGTCTGAAACCGTCGACGGCCGAACCTTCGCGATCAAGCCCATGAATTGCCCGGGCCACATCCAGGTTTACAACCAGGGCATCAAGAGCTATCGCGACCTGCCGCTGCGCATTGCCGAGTTCGGCAAGTGTCATCGATACGAGCCGTCGGGCGCACTGCACGGCATGATGCGTGTGCGCGCGTTCACCCAGGACGACGCGCACATTTTCTGCACACCCGGGCAGATCACCCAGGAGTCGATCGCCGTCTGCAAGCTGATCCTGTCGATCTACAGTGACTTCGGCTTCGATGACGTGCGCATCAAGTTCGCGGACCGGCCCGCGGCGCGCGTCGGCGACGACGCCGTCTGGGACCAGGCCGAGGAGGCGTTGCTGAAAGCGCTCGAAGCCGGCGGTTACGAGTACACGCACAACCCGGGCGAAGGCGCGTTTTACGGCCCCAAGCTCGAGTTCGTACTGCGCGACGCGATCGGCCGCGACTGGCAGTGCGGCACGCTGCAGGTCGACCTCAACATGCCGGGTCGTCTCGGCGCGACCTACGTCGGCGAAGACGGCAACAAGCACACGCCGGTCATGCTGCACCGTGCCATGCTCGGTTCGCTGGAGCGTTTCATGGGCATCCTGATCGAGCATCACGCGGGCAACCTGCCGCTGTGGCTCGCCCCGGTGCAGGTGAAAGTCCTCACGATCACCTCGGACGCGGACGCCTATGCCGGCGAAATCGTCGCGGCGCTCGAGGCGGCCGGGTTGCGCGCCGCGTGCGATCTTCGCAACGAAAAGATATCCTACAAGGTGCGCGAACACAGCGTGGCCAAGGTGCCCGTTCTGTTCGCCATCGGCCAGCGCGAGGTCGACGATCGCAGCGTCGCGGTGCGCCGGCTCGGCTCGAAGAAGCAGCAGGTCCTGCCGCTCGACGAGGCTGTCGCGATGCTCGTCGCGGAAGTCGCCTCCCGCGGCTGAAGCCCAAACGTGACGCGCCCTGCACTTTCTCTGTGCGGCGTGTCACACATTTGGCATCCTGTCGCCCCGGGCCGACAATTCCGCGGAACCCTGCGCATATACTCTTCTGAAGCAAGGACCGTGCGCGGGATTAAACATAAGGCTCTGGAGGAAGCACAGTGCCCCTCGACCACTTCAAGACACAAGTTTTATTGCTGCATAGCGAGCAAAGCGCCCTCGATAAGTTGAGTTCGGGATTCGGCGATCGCTATACGGTGCACTGTGCGACCAGCGGGACCGAAGCCCTCAACACGCTCGGCGAGACGCCGATCAACGTGATCATCTCGGCCCAGAACCTGCCCGGCATGAGCGGCGTCGAGGCGCTCCGCGAGGCCAAGAAGCGCTCCCCGGAGACGATCGGCATCCTCCTGACCGGCGACTCCGAGACCGACGCCCAGGCACTGGTCGGCGAGAAGGAAGTGTTCCAGGTCGTGCGCGGCGACGTCACGGGCGATTCGCTCAAGAAGCTGGTCGACGGCGCGACGCAGCAAATGCGGCTCATGGCGCTGGCGGAATCCGCCAACGACACGGCCGCGAGACCCGACGAGCCGGCGGCCGAACACATCATCATGGAGACTTCAGAGAACGGGGCGACGATCATCAGCGATGGCACCGGTCGCCTGCCCGCACTCAACCCTTCGAAGGTCTCGGCAGCCGCTGCCGTCGGCGCGCGTGCGGTCGACGTCCTCGTACTCACGAAAGACCAGGAATTCCTGACGACGATCAAGGAATCCGCGCACGGCATGCACAAGGTTCACTATGCCAATACGCTCAAGCAGGCGGACGAGACGATTCGCGAACACAAGATCGGCGTCGCCGTTGTCGATGCGGCACTGGTCGGCGAGAAAATCGAACAACTGACCCAGCACCTGCGCAAGGGCTCACCGCGCCTCGTGTCGATCGTGGCCGGCCGCCGCGACGACGGCGAGATGCTCATGGACCTGATCAATCGCGGCAAGGTATACCGCTTCCTGCTCAAGCCCGTGTCACCGGGCCGGGCGCGCCTCGCTGTCGAAGCCTCGGTCAAGCATCATCTCGAGGCGCCGGATGCGGCCTTCAAGACCAAGGGGGCGGCGCCGAGCGCGCCCGCCAAATCGGCGCCGAAGCCTGACGCCAAAGCGGCCTCGAAGCCCGCGCCAGCTCCAAGAGCAGCGCCTGCGCCGAAGCCGGCGGCCCCGCCGCCGCAGGCCAGGAAACCTGCACCGAAGTCCGCGCCGGCGGATCCGCCGCTCGGTGACCCCAAAGACGTCTCGCCGATCGATGACGGGCTGGGCTCGGCCTTCGGCGACGACACGCGTTTCACCGAAACCGTCACGGGCCTGATCGGCAACGTCGGCAAGAAATTCAAGGGCGACGCGCCGCAGGCAGAGGCCGGCGAGGCAGCAGACCGCCTGCTCGACCTCGAATCATCTGACTCCGGCGGAACCGGCGGCTCGGCTTTCGCCAACCCGAAGGTCCTCGGGATGGTCGCGGCAGCCATCGCGGTCCTGGCCGCCGGTGCATTCTGGTTCCTCGGCGGCAGCGGTGACCCGGAGGCGGTCGTCGACGAGCCGGTTGCCACGTCAACGCCGTCCATCACCGAAGGCGATAGCGATTTCGGCGC
>JBFGYM010000114.1:0-7630 GCA_041587435.1 Woeseiaceae bacterium | reverse complement strand
CGCGAATACCCCGGCATGCGCGCCTTCGCCTCGCGCGGCTCGATCATCACGAGTAACGACGGCGGCACGCGCAGCATCAATCTCGACATCTCGGGGCCCGATCTCGCGACGATCTACGACGCCTCGCTGGCCGCGTACCGACGCGCCGAGGAGGTGCTCGGCAACCCGCGCATCCAGTCGGACCCGTCGTCGCTCGCGCTGACGCAGCCGCTTATCGAGGTCCTGCCGGACTGGGAGCGCACCGCTGAACTCGGCATGGACGCGGGCGACGTGGGTTACGCCGTCGCCGCCCTGACCGACGGCGCATTTGTCGACGAGTTCTTCCTGGACGACGACAAGATCGACATCTACATGTTCGGCAGCGCGAGCGGCAAGCTCGGCCTGGACGAGCTTGCGCAGCTGCCCGTCTACACGCCGCAGGGATCGATCGTGCCCCTGTCCGCGATGGCCGGCATCCGCGAGACCGTGGACACGAGCACGGTGCGCCGCATCAACGGCCGCCGCACCGTGACGCTCAACATCATCCCGCCTTCCTCGATCCCGCTCGAGACCGGCGTGCAGATCGTGCGCGAGGACGTCATCGGCTTCCTGCGCGAGACCGGCGGCTTGCCGGCCGGCGTCAGCGTCGACATCTCCGGGGCGAGCGACCAGCTCGATGCGACGCGCGCGGCGCTCGCGGCGAACTACCCCGTGGCCCTGGTCATCGTCTTCCTGCTGCTGGTCGCGATCTTCAAGCACTGGGGCTACCCGCTGCTGATCATGACGACGATCCCGCTCGGCATCGCCGGCGGCATCGTGGGCCTCGTACTGCTGAACGGCGTCGGGGCACTGCTCGGCGTGATCGGCCTCGACCCGATCCACCAGCCCTTCGACATGATCTCGATGCTCGGCTTCCTGATCCTGATGGGCACCGTCGTCAACAACCCGATCCTGATCGTCGACCGCGCGATGCGGCGCATGAAGGAAGGCGCGGTCTCGGCCGTCGACGCCGTCGGGGACGCCGTCGCCGTGCGCTTCCGGCCCATCATGATGTCGACCCTGACGACGCTCTGCGGACTCTCGCCGCTCGTGTTCCTGCCCGGCGCGGGCACGGAACTCTACCGCGGCGTCGGCGCGATCGTGCTGTTCGGCATTCTCGGCGCGGCCGTGGTGTCTTTGACGATGCTGCCGGCCCTCACCGTGACCGTGCTCGAATGGGGTGAGCGGCGCCGCGCGCGCTCAGTGTGACGAGAACCCGAACGACTGCGGGAAGACGACGAGGATCGCCAGCACGAGCATCTGCAAGAGGATGAACGGCACGACGCCGTAATAGATGTCCGTCGTGCGCACGTCGGGCGGCGCCACACCCTTGAGGTAGAACAGGCTGAAGCCGAACGGCGGCGTCAGGAACGAGGTCTGCAGGTTCATCGCGACAAGAATGGCGTACCAGACCGGGTTGATGCCGAGACTCGCCGCGATCGGCACAAGGATCGGTACGACGATGTAGGAAATCTCGACGAAGTCGATGAAGAAGCCGAGCGCGAGGATGATCAGCATCGACAGGATCAGGAAGCCCCACTCCTCACCCGGCAGGCCCAGCATGAACTCTTCCACGATCCAGTCGCCGCCCGTGTAGGTGAAGACCATCGAGAAGGCGGTCGCGCCGATCAGGATGGCAAACACCATGGCCGTGATCTTGACCGTCTCGAGGGAGCTCTCCCACACCATGCGAACGGAGAAGCGGCCGTACAGCGCCGCCAGCAGGATGGCGCCGACGCCGCCGACCGACGACGATTCCGTCGGCGTCGCCACGCCGGTCAGGATCGAGCCGAGCACGAGGATGATCAGCACGAGCGGCGGCACCACGGCTTTCAGGGCGTACCATACCTGCTGTCCCTTCGAGCCCCTCGCCTCCTCGAGTTCAATGGACGGCGCCAGGTCCTTTTTGACCAGCGTCACGATCACGATGTAGGCGGCGTAGAACGCGACCAGCGTCAGGCCCGGCCAGAGCGCCGCTCGAAACAGGTCACCGACCGGCTCCTGGAACACGTCGCCGAGGATGATCAGGATGATCGACGGCGGAATGATCTGGCCGAGCGTGCCCGCGGCGCAGATCGTGCCCGTGGCGAGGCGCTTGTCGTAGCGGTACTTCAGCATGACGGGCAGGGAGATGACGCCCATGGCGACCACGCTGGCGCCGACGACGCCGGTTGAGGCAGCCAGCAGTGCCCCGACCAGGATGGTCGAGATCGCAATGCCGCCGCGCACCTTGCCGAACAGGAAGCCCATCGATTCGAGCAGGCGTTCGGCGAGGTCCGACTTCTGCAGCACGATGCCCATGAAGATGAACAACGGGATCGCCATCAGGATCGTGTTGTTCATGATCGACCAGATGCGATGCGGCATCAGGGAGAAGATTTCCGGCCCTTCGGCCAGCAGGCCGAAGAAGACCGCAACGCCGCCGAACGTGAACGCCACCGGGAATCCGACAAGCAGCAGAATCAGCGCCACGGCGAACATGACCAGCCCGATCATATCGCGCCGCCCTTCCGTAACGGATCGCGCTCGGGCGGCTGGGTCACGCCGCGCAGAACGTTGATGTTGCGAATCACGAAACCGGCCGCCGAGACGATCAGGAAGACGAAAGATGCCGGGATGACGAGCTTGATCAGCCAGCGATACGGCAGGCCGCCCGGGTCGCCGCTGACCTCGCCCGACGTCAAGGCCTCGTTCACGTACCAGACGGAGCCCTCGACGATCAGCACGCTGAGCGGCAGCAGGAACAGCAAGGTACCCGCGATGTTGACGATCGCTTTGACGCGCGGCGGAAAACGGTCATACAGAACGTCGACCCGCACGTGGCCGTCTTCCTTCAGCGCATACGCGATGCCGAACAGGAACACCATCGCGAACAGGTGCCACTCCATTTCCTGCAGCGCGATCGACCCGGTGCTGAAGAAGTAGCGCATGATCGCGTCGTAGAAGACGTTGACCAGCATCGCCAGGTTGAGCACACCGGCGATCCACCCCATGACGTCGGAGAATCGATCGAAGTACCGCTCTAGCCTCCGCAGCAGGGTTCCCGTCGGGACGCAGCGCGGGGCTCCCGGCACCCGCCGGGAGCCCGCACGGTACTACTCGAGGTTGTCCTTCAGGTACGCGTAGTCGGAGATCTCGGTCCACTTGCGCGCAATCTTCATGTACGCCTTCTGCGAGTCGAGAATCTCCTTGAACTCCGGGTTGGCCGCCGCGCTTTCGGCGAGCAGCTCCTCGTTGGCCTTCTTCATCGCCGCGATGATCTCGGGCGAGAACGTGCGGATCTTGACCTCGGGGAATTCCTCCTCGATCGACGCCCAGTTGACCGCGCTGTCATGGTAGGAGCGCGCGTACATGTCGTACGCCGCGTATTGCATCGCGATCGTCAGGATTTCCTGCAGATGATCAGGCAACCCGTCGAACGCCTCCTTGTTGACCATGAACTGCAGCTCCGTCGCGGGCTCGTGCCATCCCGTGTAGTAGTACGGCGCGATCTTCTGGAATCCCATGTTCAGGTCGAGCGAGGGTCCGACCCATTCGAGCGCATCGATCGTGCCGCGCTCGAGCGCCGTGTAGAGCTCGCCGGGCGCGATGTTCGTCACGACGACACCGAGCTTGGCCAGCACCTCGCCGGCGAAGCCCGGGATGCGCATCTTGAGTCCCTGGAAGTCCTCGAGCGAGTTGATCTCCTTGCGGAACCAGCCGCCCATCTGGTTGCCCGTATTGCCGCCCGGGAAGGAGTAGACGTCGTGCTTTTCGTACACCTTCTTCATGAGCTCCATGCCGCCGCCGTAGTAGAACCACGCGTATTGCTCGGGCGCGATCATGCCGAACGGCATCGTCGAGAAGAACATGGTGTTCGCGTCCTTGCCCTTCCAGTAGTACGACGCGGAGTGCCCCATCTCGTACTGGCCTGCCTTGACCCTGTCTAGGATGCCCAGCGCCGCCTTGTGCTTGTTGGCCGAGTCGATACGAATCTCGAGCTCGCCGCCCGACATCGCCTTGACCATGTCGGCCATCTTGATCACGGCATCGCCAAAGATCGGGAACCCTGTCCCCCAGGTCTGCGCCAGCTTCCAGACGATGACTTCCTTCTCCGCCTGGCTTTCCTGAGGTGCCGCCGCCTGCTGCTGCTGTTCACATGCCGCGAAAGCCAGCAACGAGACGAGCATCCCCAAGAATGTGAGTCGCTTCGTGATGTGCCTCTGCTGTTTCATCTTTTTGTCCTTTCTTATCGAAGGAGGGGAAATTCTAGCGCGTCCGCGCCCGGAAAGGGCCGCAAACTGTTAAGACTTAGGTCGGCCGGGGCGCCCGCCGCGCCTTTCGGGGTAGACTCGCGGCATGTTGCGTGAACTCGACGAAGCCGCCCGCGCGCTGGTCGCGCCTCGTGTCGTACTGTTCGACTGGCACGCGACGCTCGTCGACACGCTCGATGCGATGTACAACGCCGTTGACGACGCGCTGGCCCGCTTCGACGAACTCGGGCTGCTCGACCACCTGGTGCCCCCTGACGAGTGCAAGACGCCCGAAGACGCGAAGCTCGTCCACTATGTGCGCGAGTACCGGCAGCTGCACCCCAAGATCAAGGCCGCGCGCCGCATCTCGCGCACCGACATCTTCGAGGTGCTGTTCGGCTACGACGAGGCCGCGAAACAGGTCGCGCACGCGGCGTTCAACGACGCCTACCGCGACCACTACGGCGAGGCGCGGCCCTTCGAGGGCGGCGAACGCGAACTGCTGATCGAGATGCGCGCGTTCGACGTGCAGCTCGGCATCCTGACCAACCGCGACCGCGAGTTCTTCGAAAAAGAGCTCGCCCTCGTCGACGAGGGCGCCTGGGCGGCGCTGTTCGAGACGACGGTCTGCGGCTGCGACACGGGCAAGCGCAAGCCGAGCCCCGACCCGATCCTGAAGGCGCTCGGCAATCTCGGCGCAGAGCCGGGACCCGACTGCTGGTACGTCGGCGACAGCACGACCGACGTCATCGCAGCCAAGCGGGCCGGGGTCACGTCGGTGTTCTTCAACGGTGCCGGCTGGAACCACGCCTGGATCAACAAGATCTTCCCGGGCACCGAGCGGCACCCTCACCAGCCCGACGCGATCGTCGACAGCTTCGCCGAGTTCAAGTGGCTGGTCGAGGAGTGCCTGGACGTCGGGCACGACTGGCAGCCCGACATCGAGTGAGTCGCGCCGGCTGACGGACCGATGTCAGCCCTTAGGAAATCATCAGGTTCCGCTCATGATCGATGCAATTTAGGGCGTATCATCTATGCCTTGATGGCAGTCAACCTGGAGTACGAGATATGAACATCCGAACCCTACTGTCGATGCTCGCCCTGGCCGCCGCTGCCTTGGCCGGCTGCAGTGCCCAGCATCACGCGGCCGACGTTCGTGCCGCCGAGGAGACCAACCGCCTGACGGTGGGCACCGTGCAGCGCGAGGTCCGCCTGGGCATGTCGGCCGCCGACGTGGCGGAAGTCCTGGGCTCGCCGAACATCGTCACGACCGACGACAAGCGCAACGAAACCTGGGTCTACGACAAGATCTCTTCCGACGTCACCTATTCGCGAAGCAGCGGCACGGTCGTCGGCCTGATCTTCGGCAGCTCGGGTGGCGGCGTCGGAACCGGCTCGACCAGCGCCGGGTCGACCTCTACCTCGCAACGCACGCTGACCGTCATCATCAAGTTCGACGAGAACAACCTCGTGCGTGACTTCTCTTACCACTCCTCGCAGTTCTGATGCCACCGAGGATCGACAACGTACGCGTCCTTCTGCTGGGCGTGGCGCTGTGCGGCCTCGTGTCCGGCTGCGCCATCGACCAGATCCCCGAGGAAGCGCTACGTCTCGAGGCGACCGCGCTCGAGACGCGCTCCGTCCAGACTCGCAAGCTGGCAGCGCCGTCGGAGACGGCCATCCTGACGGCGACGATTGCCGTGCTACAGGACATGGAATTCAATATCGACCGCATCGAGAAGCCCCTCGGCGTCATTACCGCATCAAAAGTCAGCGACGCCGATGACAAAGGGGAGAAGACCGGGCTGTTCCTGCTCGACCTGCTGTGTTCCGCGGGCGGCGGCGGAGACTGCAATAACATGTCGACCGCGAAAGACGAGCAGCGCATCATCATGACGATGGTCGTGCTGCCGAGCCTCGAGCGCAGTGATGAGTACTCTGTGCGGGTGACGATGCAGCGCATCATCTTCGACAAGGAGCAGCGCGTGAAGATTCTCGAGCGAATCACCGCCCCCGAAATCTACCAGACCGTGTTTGACAACCTGCGCCAGGCGCTGTTCATCGAGGTAAGCGAACTATGACACGAACCCCTGCTTTCTTCCTCGCACTTGCATGCCTTGGGGGCTGTGCCACGACGACGCCCGTCGACATCTCGAGTGCCGGTGCGCAGCTCGAGGCGCGACAGATCCAGACGCGCCAGTACGATACCCTCGATAAAACGCTCACGGTACGGTCCGTGATCGCGACCCTGCAGGACCTCGGCTTTACGATCGACCAGGCCGATGCCGAGCTCGGCACGATCACGGCGACACGCTACCACACCTACACGATGCGCATGACCGTTACCGTCGTCCAGCGCGGTGAGGAGCGTGTATCGGTACGGGCCAACGCGCGCATCGGCGAGAACGCCGTCACGGACGCGGCGACCTACCAGGACTTCTTTGTCGCGCTCGATAAAGCGATGTTCCTGACACTGCAGCGCGTCGACTGACCCCGGGGTTTCGGGCGCCGCTACCGATACCGATCTCGCCCTCGGAAAACCCCAATAACAACTTGCAGCGTTTTGTGCCGCAATGCGGTAATCAAGACCCAACCGGCACCGGATCGCAGGGGTCGGGCGGTCGGTTGTGGCCTCTATAAAAACACGTAACGGTCCACACCAAGGGAATACCTACTATGAACAGGCAACTGAGAAGCGCACCCATCGGGTTGCTACTGGCTTCCTGTGCGCTCAGCTTTCCTGCTGCGGCATTCGAGTTCAACTGGGGCGACATCGAAGGCAGCTTCAATTCGCAGATCTCGCTGGGCGCGAGCTGGCGCATGTCCGACCCGGACGCGCAACTCGTCACGCCCGGCAACGCGCCGACCTTCGGCCTCGCATCGACCAGCACGGGCGACGACGGCAACCTGAACTTCGAGGACGGCGAGGCCTACTCGCTGATCATCAAGGGCGTCCACGACCTCGAGCTGAAAAAAGGCGATTTCGGCCTTTTTCTGCGCGGCAAGTACTGGTACGACGAGGAGCTCGCGAGCGGCAAGCGGCCGCACGGCAACTCGGCCAATTTCTACGCCTCGAACGTGAAACTCGCGGACGATGGCTTCGACGACTTCGCCCAGGCCTCCGGCATCGAGCTGCTCGACGCGTTCGTCTACGGCACATTCTACCTCGGCGAGAGCGGCGCGCCGCTCGACCTCAGGCTGGGCCGCCAGGTCGCGAGCTGGGGCGAGAGCACGTTCATCCAGAACGGCATCAACACGATCAACCCGATCGACGTCTCCGCGTTCCGCCGACCGGGCGCCGAGATCAAGGAGGGCCTGCTGCCCGTCTCGATGTTCACGCTGTCGGCCGGCCTGACCGACGCGCTGAGCCTCGACCTGTT
>JBFGYM010000113.1:0-7633 GCA_041587435.1 Woeseiaceae bacterium | reverse complement strand
GTGTGGCTGCGCTGGCTCGAAGCCGCCGGGGTCGAGGTCGATTTCCCGAAGGGCGGTTACCGCGGCGACTACATCCGCGAAATCGCGGCCGGAATCGATACGAGCGGCCTCGAACCCGTGAGTGCCGGAGCGGTCGCAGAGACGCTTCCCGCAAACACCGACGAGAACGCCGATGCCTATGTCGATGCACTCGTTGCCCGCTGCAAGGCGCTGTATGGCGAGGACGGCTTCGACCGCATTCGACAGCAGGCCCTCGAGTCGATTCGCGACGAAATCCGCGAAGACCTCGAGGCGTTCGGCGTGCATTTCGACGAGTGGTTCTCGGAGCAGAGCCTGACGAAGACCCACCGTGTCGACGACGCGCTGGCCGTGCTCGAGGAGCGCGGCATGCTCTATAAGAAGGACGGCGCCACGTGGTTCCCCGCGACCCGGTTCGGTGACGAAAAGGACCGCGTCGTCGTGCGCGAGAACGGCGTGAAGACCTACTTCGCCTCGGACATCGCGTACCACTTCGACAAGCGCGAGCGCGGTTTCGATCACCTGATCGACATTCTCGGGGCCGATCACCACGGCTACGTGACGCGCGTGCGCGCGGGGCTCACGGCGATGGGTTATGCGGCGGACGATCTCGAGGTCAAGCTCGTGCAGTTCGTGACGCTGTATCGCGGCGGCAAGAAGGTGCAGATGTCGACGCGCTCGGGCCAGTTCGACACGCTGCGCCAGCTACGCGCCGAGGTCGGCACCGACGCGGCCCGCTTCTACTATGTATCCCGCTCGAACGACCAGCACCTCGACTTCGATCTCGACGTCGCCAAGTCGCAGTCGAACGACAACCCCGTCTATTACATCCAGTATGCGCATGCGCGCGTCGCCAGCGTTTTTCGCCAACTCGGCGAAAAGTCGCTGGGCTGGGACGAGGCGAACGGGCGGGCGCACCTCGTCCGGCTCGTCGAACCGCAGGAAAAGGCGCTGATGACGACGCTGAGCCGCTACCCGGAAATCGTCGAACTCGCCGCGAACAACCGGGCACCGCAACACCTCGTGCACTACCTGCGCGATCTCGCTAACGACTTCCACACCTATTACAACGCGCACGCGTTCATCGTTGACGACGAAGGCCTGCGCGACGCCCGCCTCTACCTGGTGTCTGCAGCACGCATCGTGATCGCCAACGGGCTCGGTATCATCGGCGTATCGGCCCCGGAGAAGATGTGATGGCGAAGCGCCGCCGCACGAAACGCAAGTCCGAGATGTCACCTGTCGTGGCAATGCTGTTCGGCCTCGCCGTCGGCCTGTCCGTCGCCGTTGCCGTGTACGTCGACGATCGGAGGCCGCCGCCGGCTGCGAATGCCGGCGTCGCTCCCGCCAGCATGCAGAGTGCGCTCGATGACAACAACGAGGCGGCTGCGGCTCCGTCCGCCGAGCGCGCCTCTCCCGCCGAGAAGCGCTTCACCTTTTACGACATCCTGCCGAACTTCGAGGTCGTGACGCCGGACGAGGAGCGGGTGACGGTTGCTGGTTCGGCGCCCCAGGCCGTTGTCGAGCCCGGCGTCTACGTGCTGCAGGCCGGCTCGTTCTCGACGCACGACGACGCGGACCGACGCCGTGCCGAACTCGCGATGCACGGCATCGAATCCCACATCCAGCGTGTCAAGGTCAACGACCGCAATTACCACCGCGTTTACGTCGGCCCGGTCGACGACCTCGACGAACTCAACATGCTGCGCAGCCGGCTGCGCGCCGCCCAGATCGATGTCCTGAGAATCCGCCTGAGTGACTAACGCGACGCGACTCACCGCGCTCTTCATCCTGCCGCTGTTCGCGGCCTGTGTGACGGCGCCCGAGCCCGCCACCGAGGCGCCGCCCGCCAGCGAGGCACCGCCCACCAGCGAGGCACCGCCCCCCGAGCCCGCGCCACCGCCGCCGGCGAAGCCCGACAAGTCGAACCTGCGCATTCGCATCGCTGCAGTCGGCGACATGATGATTGGCACGGACTATCCGCGGAACCACCTGCCGGATGACGACGGCGCGAGTTTTCTCGCCGAGGTGACGCCCGTGCTGTCGGCCGCCGACATTGCGTTCGGCAATCTCGAGGGCGTACTCATGGACGGCGGCGAGCCGGCCAAGAAATGCAGCAATCCGAACGCCTGTTACCTGTTCCGCTCACCGACGCGGTATGCGCGGCATTTCCGTGACGCGGGCTTCGACGTCATGAGTCTCGCCAACAATCACGCGCGCGACTTCGGCGAGGAGGGCCGCGACTCGAGCGCGGCGGCGCTCGCGGCGGTCGGGGTCGCGGCGTCGGGCCGCGACGAGAGCTGGTCGATCCTCAAACAGGGCGACCTGTCGGTCGCGTTCATCAATTTCGCCGTGACCAAGAACTCGAACATGCTGCTCGACTACGAGCGCTCGTTCACGACGGTCGCCTACCTGGCCGCCAGTCACGACATCGTCGTCGTGACGTTTCACGGCGGCGCCGAAGGGGTCGATGCGACACGCATCCCGTTCGCCGAGGAGGAATACTACGGCGAACCGCGCGGCGACGTCGTCTGGTTCGCGCGCCGCGCCGTGGAAGCCGGCGCCGATCTCGTCATCGGTCACGGCCCGCACGTCGTGCGCGGCATGGAGCGTTACCGCGACCGGCTGATCGCATACAGCCTCGGCAACTTCGCCACCTACTACGGCATCAGCGTCGCAGGGCTGAAGGGCATCGCCCCGATACTGACCGCGACCCTCGACGGCACGGGCCGCTTCCTCGAGGGCAATATCGTCTCGACGATCCAGCTGCGGCCGGCCGGCCCGAGCATCGACCCGCAGCAGCGCGCGCTGAACCTGGTGCGCGGCCTCTCGATCGAGGATTTCGGCAATCCCGGGCTACGCTTCGAGCCGGACGGCACGGTCCTCCCGGTCGCACGGCCCGACGTCCCGCGGCATCAACTGAAGACCGGGACGACCGCGCGCTAGTCGTCCGAGCCGACCGATTTGAAGTCCACGCCGAGCGAGCGCAGTTTGCGGTACAGGTGCGTGCGCTCCATGCCGACGCGTTTCGCCAGCTGCCCGACCTTGCCGCCGCACAGCACGAGCTGCTGCTGCAGGTAGGCGCGCTCGAACTGCTCGCGCGCCTCCCTGAGCGGCAGCGCGAGCAGGTCCTGCTTGACCAGCGGCTCGTCGGCCGGCGCCGCGGCGCTGATCTCGGCCTCGACCTCCTCCAGCGAGATGTCCTCGTCGCGGCCGCTGAGCAGCAGGCGCCTGACGAGGTTCTTGAGTTCGCGCACGTTATCCGGCCAGGGGTAATTGCGCAGGCGGTTTTGCGCCGCAACGCTGAAGCGCCGGAACGTCAGCCCCTCCGCATCGACGAGCTTGTCGACGTAGTACGTCAGCAGTTCGGGGACGTCCTCCGCGTAGTCCCTGAGCGGCGGCACTCGCAGCGTCAGTTCACTGAGCAGCGAGACGAGGTCGCGCCTCAGGTCGCCCGCTTCGATGCGCGCTTCATAGTCCGGGCCGACCGTCGCCACGACACGCGCATCGACCTTGACCGGTTCGAACCCGCCGATGCGCGTGAAGTAACCGCTTTCAAGTACGCCGAACAGGACCTTCTGCGCGCGCGCCCCGAGGTCGGCCAACTCGTCGATCACGAGCGTGCCGCCCGACGCGCGTTCGAATGCGCCGGCTGTCACTTCGCCGCCGCGTTCGCTGCCGAACAGCTGTTCCTCGCAGTTCTGGTCGGTGATCGACGCCGCCGTGAGCGTCGTCAGCGGCTCGTCCGCGCGGCGGCTCAGCCCGTGCATGTAGCGCGCGAACGCGCCGCGGCCGGTGCCGACCTCGCCGCTCATCAGCACCGAGCCGTCATGGCGCGCATACTGCTGCACGCGCTCCCGCAGGCCCTGCATCAGCGCACTGCGCCCGACGGGCGCGAGCAGCGACGGCAGCAGGGTCCGGGCCGCGCGCGACTGCTTACCCGCCGACTCCAGCGCAGCCTCGACGGTCCTCAGCAGCTTGGCGAGCGACAGCGGTTTCTCGACGAAATCGAACGCACCGAGTCGCGTCGCTTCGACGGCCGTGTCGACCGTGCCGTGACCCGACATGATGACGACCGGGCAGGTCAGCTCGCCGCTGTCCGACCACTCGCGGAGCAGCGTGATGCCATCCGTGTCCGGCATCCAGATATCCAGCAAGATCAGGTCGAAGCGGCGATTCGCCCGGGCCGCACGCGCCTCACTCGCGTTGGCCGCGCCCGTCACGCCGTAGTTCTCGTCCGTCAGAATGTCCTTGATCAGGGCGCGGATGTCGGCCTCGTCGTCGACGACCAGTACATGAGCATTACTCATGCTTGTTCCCTCCTCAGTTCGGCGCGTCCCGGCGCCTTGGCAATCATCAGCTCACGCGCCGCCTCGTTCAGCGGCAGACGGATGCTGATCATCGCTCCCCCGTCTTTGCGATTGCGGGCCCGGATCGACCCGACGTGTTCCTCGACCAGCTTTTTCACGATCGCGAGCCCGAGGCCCGTGCCCTTCGGCTTCGTCGTGACGTACGGATCGAAGATCTGGCTCACCGAGCCGTTCTGGAAACCGGGCCCATTGTCCTCCACCTTGATCTGCACGATGTCGACGCCGTCGATCTCGGCGGCGCTGACGTGCACGTCGATCTGGCCGCCCGGCATGTTCTCGAGCGCCTCGGCGGCATTGCGGATCAGGTTGTGCAGGATTTGCCGGATACGGCCCATGTCGGCCTCGATCATCGGCATCGTCGGGTCCGACGTCAGCACGATGCGGATGTCGCTCTTCTGCGCCCGGTAGAGATCGACCACTTCGTGCACGAGCTTGTCGAGGTCGAAGCGGCTCATTTCCATGTCGGGTGCGCGCGCGTAATCGCTGAACGCGTTCACCATCTCCTTCATCGCCTCGACCTGCTGCACGATCGTGTGCGTCGCGCGGTCGAGCACCTGCGCCTCTTCCTCGGACATCGTGTGCAGGTACTTGTGGCGCATGCGCTCGGCCGACAGCTGAATCGGCGTGAGCGGGTTCTTGATTTCGTGCGCCAGGCGTCGCGCCACCTCGCCCCAGGCAGCGTCGCGCTGCGCCTGCAGCAACGCCGTAATGTCGTCGAAGACGATGACATAGCCGGCGGCATGGTCTTCATCGCCGGGCAATACCGTGCAGGCACAGGTCAGCACCCGCCGGCCGACCTCGCCGCGCAGCACGATCTGCTCGCGCCATTCGGTTTCGCCAACGTCGAGATGCACGCGCGCGACGTCGACGAACTGCTCGAACAGCGCGTTGCCGCGGGCGACTTCGGTCAGCGGCTGGCCGCGGCGGTGGTCGAGATCGATGCCGAGAATCGACCCGGCTGCCTGGTTGGCATTGCGGATGGTCAGGTCTTTTTCGAGCGCGAGAACACCTGTTGACAGGCGCGCGAGGATGACCTCGAGGTTGGCGCGCTCCGCTTCGACGAGCGCCTGGCTGAGCGACGCCTCGCGCCGCGCCGTGGCGAGGCGCTGTGTCATGTCGTTGAACGAACTGATCAAAAAGCCGATCTCGTCGCGCGTCGGCGCCGGCAGGCGCGTGTCGAAATCGCCCATTGCGACGGCGCGCGTGCCTGCGACGAGATCCTGGATCGGTGCGACGAGTCGCTTCGACAGCACGAACGCGCCGTAAATGGCGGCGAGCAGGCTGAGCAGCAGCACGAACGCGAGCGTCAGGGTCAGCAGCGCCTTGAGATCTTCGCGGAAGAAGACGAGCTGCTGGTACTCCTGGTAGGAGCGTTCAACGCTGTTGACCATATCCGCCAGGCGGTCCGTCACCGGGTAGTGCGCCTGCACGACGCGCGTCTGCTGGATACGGCCCGCGCGGTGCGTGAACACGACGGCCGTACGCACCTCGACGCCGCCGTCGGCGAGTGTCTCGAGGCTGACGAAGGGCCGTCCCTGTTGCATCTGCAGGACGACTTCTTCCGACAGCGGCTTGGGCAAGCTCGCCGTGGCGCTGCCCGTGCTCGTCGCGAGCACGGTGTTGTTATTGCCGTACAGCGTCATCTCGCTGGCGCCGCTTTCGCGGCGCAGCAGGCTGAGTTCGAACACCGTCTGGCGGTCGTTGACGACGGACAGGCGCTGCGCCGCGGATTCCGTCGACCGCAGGTTGCGGCGTTTCTGCAGTTCCAGCGCCGCTCGGCTCAGCGTCAATGCGTTGTCCAGGCCCTCTTCGACCTGCACGTTGAACCAGCTGTCGATGCCCTGGTTGATGAACTGCATCGAGAAGTAGAACACGACGAGCAGCGGCAACACGGCAAGCCCGACGAACATGCCGACCATGCGGGCCTTCAGCTTGGCGCCGGGCACGTTCTGCCGATAGTCGCGCGCAAGCCGTGCGAGATTGCCGATGAGCAGCGCGAACAGCAGCACGCCGCCCGCGATGTTGATCGCCAGGATGACATCCTGCAGGCGGTCGAAATCGTCGGACTTCTGCACGGTCTGCGTGAGCAGGAACAGCGCGGCGACGGCCAGCGCGACGCCGGACGCGCCGACGACCACGTAAAACAGGCGCTTTAATTTGCGAGCGACCATTCGAACCATTCGCTTTGCAGCTGCCACTGGCCGCGCCAGAAGAACAGCACGCGGAGCGCCGCAGGGTACTTTTGCATATTGAGCATGGCGCGCAGCCGGACGCGGTAGTCGCCGTCGGGGTCGAGTAGCGCGTCGTCGATCACGGGCAGACTCTGCACGCGGCCCAGGCTGTTGAGCGCGGAATACAACGTGGCGAACGAGTCCTGGTTGCCGCTGTTCAGGTTACGAACGACATAGCGCTGCGTGACCGGCGAGAATTCGAGTTCGTAGCGTACGGCGAGCTCGGCATCGAGAGCGTCGAGGTAAAAGCGGCGCGAACGAATGACCTGCAGCTGCAGCTCGATCGTCAGCGTGACGCCGCTCTCGAGCGCGGCCAGGGCCTCGGTCGGCAGGACGAGTTGCAGGCGGGCGTCGAGCGCATGGACGCCCTCGACGATCTGCGTCGACGCCGAACGCACCTCGAAGTAACCTTCGCGCTCGATGCCGTCCTGCGCGACGCCCGAACCGCACACGAGCGCGGCCAGCAGCGCGAACGCCACCTGCTGTACGGCCTTGATGCCCGATCCTGCGCGTCCCGATGCCATCGTCTCGTTGTCAGGAACCCTTCTTGACGAGGCATGCGTAATAGAACCCGTCCATGCCGGCGGTGCCGGGCAGGATCTGGTAACCGCACGCCTTTCTCCGCATTAGATCGCGGTTGTTGTTAATTGGCAACATGACCTCTTCGGCCGCTTCGCCCCTCGCTGCGAGGAATCCGCCCACCACCTCGTCGTTCTCGGCGGCGAACACCGAGCACGTCACGTACAGCAGCCGCCCGCCGGGCGCCAGCAGCGGCCACAGGGCGTGCAGCATCGCTCTCTGCAGGGCGCCGAGTTCGACGATGTCGCCGGGCCGCCGCAGCAGCTTGATGTCGGGGTGGCGCCGGATCACGCCGCTGGCCGAACAGGGCGCGTCGAGCAGTATCGCCTCGAACGGACGCCCGTCCCACCACGTCTCGGGTTTCGATGCGTCGCCGCGGAGGATGGTCGCAGGCGATGCGAGTCTCTGGTGATTGTCGCGGACGCGCTGCAGGCG
>JBFGYM010000112.1:0-7765 GCA_041587435.1 Woeseiaceae bacterium | reverse complement strand
GTCGAGGCGCTCGTTGGCCGTGTTGTCGCCCCAGATCACGCACACGTCGAGCATGTTGAGGTGATCGTTCGCGAGCGCGTGCATGCGGCTGTTGTCTTCGTTGTGGTGACGGTACGAGACGACCATGCCGGTAATGTCATAGGCGTACTCCGGTTCGACGCGGTAGCCGACACCGTTGAACTGGACGTCGAACGGGCGTTTGCTCGTTGGCGTCTGTTTCGGTTCGTCCGAAATCTGCGCCACGTAGTCGATGTTTCCGGGCAGGTCGTTGCGATTCCAGAACGACACGAGCAGCGTCGCGAAACTCGCAATGATGATAATGCCGCTCGGTTTCATGCCGCCCTATTGAACGTAATACGCAACCATTCAGGGCATATTCACACAAATTTAAGGGGCCGTTAATGACGCAGGTCCTATTCTGCGATCAAGACTCGAGGAAGGGTCGGAACGGAAGGCAGGAGGTCGTCATGAATATCGTAATTGCTGCAGAGAAGCCGAGCATCGCCACGCTCCTGAGCGAGTTCGTGAAGCGAAGCGTCGCCGCTGACGATATCAAGGTCAGTGAAAACCCGGACGAGACCGGCAGTTTCTTCGTCGGCTTCGAACTCGATCGTTACGTGATTTCGCCGAGCGGCGAGGTGCACGTGGATCGCCTGGGCGGCGACGATCGGGATCGGACGGCAGGCACACAGGACCCGGCTCGTCGCCTGTAGCGGGACCCGGTTCGCTTTTCCGCCGCTCCGAATCGGGCATACTGCCGGACGTGGATCAGCAGAGCCCGAAATCCGGCGAGGTCGAGACGCGAGGCTCGCAAGCGCATCTCGTCTACGCGATCGTGTTGTTCGCCGCGGCGCTCGCAGTACTGGCGATTACCGGTTCGCCCGCGGGGTTGCTGGCCCACGGCCATGGCGGGGGCACGGTGGCGTTTTTCCTCGCCTTCGGGCTGTTCACGATCGTGACCGGGTTCCCGCACCCCGTGTTCGGCCACGTCTCTTTCGACCGCGTTGCGCAGGTCATGAGCATCCTGGTCCTCGGCCCCGTTGACGCGGCCTGGGTCAACGGGCTGGCATCGTTCATCTATCCGTGGCATCGCCTGCAGCGCGGCGTGCCGCTGCCGTCGGTGGTCACCGCCGCTTTCCATAATGCCGGGCTGATGGTTTTCGTCATTCTCGGCTCCGGCCTCTTGTATGCGCGCCTCGGAGGACCGGTGCCGCTGCTCGCGCTCGACGTCGATACCCTGTTGCTGCTCGTCGTGCTCGCGGTCGCGATGCAGTTCATCAACGACGTCGGCATGATGTTCGTCTTGTGGCTACGGAACGGCAATCCGTGGCTCGTCTTCAACCGGTTCACGACGGTCGTCGAGTTCGTCTCGGCCGCGGGCGGTGTCGTGCTGGCGATCGCGTATGCGAGCGGGTCACTGGCGTATTTCGTCTTGCTGCTGCTCGTGTTCGTTGCCGGGATGCTCGTCATCATGCAGTACGCGCTGATGCGTTACCGGCTCGAGAGGCTTGTCGACGAGCGCACCGAGGAGCTCCGCGTTCAGGCCGAAGAGTTCGAGCGGCAGGCCACGCACGACAAGCTGACGGGGCTGCCGAACCGGCGCTACGCGGACGATTACCTGCAGCAGCAGGTCGGACTCGCGCAGCGCCTGGCGCGCACCGGCTCGGTTGCGCTGGCCGACATCGATCATTTCAAGCGTATCAACGACAGCTACTCGCACGCGGTCGGCGACCGCGTGCTCGAGCGCGTGGCGCGCATTCTCGCCGAGGACTGTCGCAAGACGGACTTCGTGGCACGCTATGGCGGCGAGGAATTCCTGTTGTACTTCCCGGAGACCGACGCAGGGCGCGCATTCGACGTCTGCACGCAGCTGCGGGTTGCGGTCCAGGACGCCGACTGGTCGGATATCGCCCCGGACTTCCGCGTGACGGTCAGCTTCGGCCTGGCCGAATTCACCGACGGCGCACGCCGCCGCACGTTGCTCAACGAGGCCGACAGCCGGCTCTACCGCGCCAAGCGCGAGGGCCGCAACCGCGTCGTCGCCGACTAGCGGGGTTTCCCGCCGCGCAGGCCGAGCAGCACGGCATCAAGCAGGTCGAGCGGCACGCTGCGGCGAATCCTGCGTATCAGTCTCTTGCGGATGCGGCGCTTCGACGCCGTGTGGGCGTTCGTGTCGAGGTCGCCGCTCGAGGCGGCGCGTTCCCTGGCGCGTTCCGCGAGGTCGCCGGGTTCGACGAGTTCGTCGAAAAAGCCGGCGCGCAGCGCGGCATCGACGTCGAAGAACTCCGACAGCGTCACGGCGCGCTGGTAGGCCGCCGGCGCAAGGCGGTGCTCCAGCATCGCCGCCGCGACACGCGGCATGGTCAGGCCGAGCGCGACCTCGTTCGCCGCGATGCGGAAATCACCGCGGCTGCCGATGACGTAGTCGGCCGACAGCATCAGGAACACGCCCATCGCCATGCAATGGCCGTTGCAGGCGGCGACGACGGGGCGGGGATAAGCGAGGACCCGGGCCGTGAGTGAATACCCGAGGCGCAGCATGCGCAGGGCCTCCGGCCCGCCGCGTTTCATCACGTTGAGGTCGAAACCGGCGGAGAACACCGACTCGCGCCCGGTCAGGATGACGACCGCACGGTCCGCCTCGGCGCGGTCCAGCGCCGCATAAATCTCGCGCAGCACCTGCGGCGACAGCGCATTGCGCTTGCCGTCGTCGATGCGAATCGTGGCCACGCCGTCCGCGAAGGCGTAGTGGACGCTCGTGTCGGTCCGGGGCATTGGTGCCGTCACCCGACCGTGAACGCGAGGACGCGGCTGACGCGGGTCAGTGATTTTCCACCGCCGTCGACCCAGCCGTTGAACGCAACCTGGATGGCGCGCATCGAGGTCTTCGAGGTCGGCGAGCCATCGAACACTTTCTCCCGCCTGAGCGCCGCGACGACGTCGCGCGACAGGATGAACGAGTCCTTGCCCATTTCGCGAAGAAAATACTGGCCGGTCGATCCGCCGAGAAACGACGCGCGCCTCCTGATGTCGGCCAGCAGTTCGACGTATTCCGTTGCCGGGAAGTGCGCAAAGTACTTTGCGGCCGAACCGTGTTCCGCCGCGAGGTCGACGACGTATTGCGCATTGGCGCGAATCGCCTTGATTTTCTTCCAGTGCCGGATGATGCGTTCGTCCTTCACGAGCACATCGAGGTCGTCATCCGACAGGAAGGCAACGTCGTGGGGGTCGAATCCCCGGAACGCGGCTTCGGTGCCTTGCCACTTGTTGTCGACGACCTTCCAGTTGAAGCCTGCACGGAAGACGGCCCTGGCCATTGCGGACAGCCAGCGATCGTCCGGGATGCGGGCCAGCGCGGCCGGCGACTTCGGCGCCGGAATCAGCGATTCGAGTGCCTTTTCTCCGCCTTTGCGGCGCGCAGCCAGTTCGTATAGTTTCGAGAATGTCTTCATCGACCGACCCCCTCAACCAAGGAACCGAGCCTATCAAATGACGCGGCACGACGTAGAACCAGTTCACGATGACCGGGCAGGCGTCAACGTCGTCATCGGCGCGAGCGGCTACGTCGGCACCCATCTCGTCGAGTACCTCGTCGCCGGGGGGCGCACGGTCCGCGCAACGTCCCGCAACATCGACGTGCTCGCCGGGCGAGGGTGGGAGGGGGTCGAACTCGCGGAGGCTGACGCGCTGCGTCCCGAGACCCTCGACGCGGCACTGCAAGGCGTATCGACGGCGTACTACCTGGTGCATTCCATGGCTGCAGGTCCGCGCTTCGCGGAACTCGACGCCCGGGCCGCGAGGAATTTCGCGGCCGCGGCGTCGCGCCAGGGCGTGAGGCGCATCGTCTATCTCGGCGGGCTGACGCCCGACGACCCGCGTTCGACCCACCTGCGCTCGCGGCGCGAGACGGGCGATATCCTGCGCGCCGGGGGCGTGCCCGTCACCGAATTGCGGGCCGGCATGATCATCGGCCCGGGGTCGGCGGCGTGGGAAGTTATCCGCGACCTCGTCAATCACCTGCCAGTCATGGTGACGCCGCGCTGGGTGTCCTCGCGCTCCACGCCGATTGCGCTGGATAACCTGCTGCGCTATCTCGCCGAGGTACCGCGCCTGGCCGAGGCGGCCGGCCAGGTCTACGACGTGGCGGGGCCCGACGAGCTGACGTACCGCGACATCATGTTGATATACGGCAAGCTCGTCGGAAAGCGTCCGCTGATCATCCCGGTGCCGTTGCTGACGCCGCGCCTGTCGTCATACTGGCTGCGCCTCGTGACGTCGGTGCCGACCAATATTGCGCGCGCGCTGATCGACGGCCTGTCGCAGGACGTGATCGCCCGGGACCGGCGGCTTGACGGGCTCGTCCCGCAGGAACTGCTCGGCGTCGAGGACGCGGCGCGGATCGCACTCGACGCCGACCGCCGCCACGACATCCCGGCGCGCTGGGTCGAGGGTGCCATTGCCTGTGACGACTTCAGGCCGGAGTACGGCTACTACGCGAAGCAGGCCACGGCGACCGACACGACGGAGGCCACCGCCGCGGCGCTGTGGGCGGTGATCAACCGGTTCGGCGACGACGGCGACTTCTTCTTTGCGCGGCCGCTCTGGTGGCTGCGCCGCAGCATGGACTGGATCGCCGGCGGACCGAGTTGCCGCCGCACGCGCCGGCATCCCGAGCAATTGCGCATCGGCGACGTTATCGACTCGTGGCGCGTGATTGCCATCGAGCCCGACCGGCGGCTGACGCTGCTCATGGAAATGAAGGCGCCGGGCCGCGGCGTTCTCGAGCTGTCGATCGCCGACCACGGCGATCGCCGCGATATCACGATGACGGCTTTCTGGCATCCCGCCGGCGTCTGGGGCCTGCTGTACTGGTACCTGACCCTGCCGTTCCACAATTTCCTGTTTCGCGGCAGTGTGCGCGCGATCGCGGCACGTGCGTCGGCCGGTGCGCGCGCGTGACGTTCGACCAGACACACTGGGCGCCGGTGCAGCGGCGGCAGCCGCTGCCGACCTTCTACTACCATGAGCACTTCATCGAGATGCTCGACTTCGTCGCGACGCATTACCGCCACGCGCTGCTCGAGCCGCACCACGCGTTCATCACCGACTTCCGCGAGCTGCCGCGACTGGCGCAGTGTCTCTACGTGCGCCTCGTCAACCGCAAGGGCCGCGTGTTCGCCCGCCGCCGCCTGCGCTATCCCGAACTCGGGGATCTCGGCGCGCAGATCGACGCCCTCGCCGGCGCCGGGTTCGTCGGCACGCCCGATGCGAAGCACTTCGCCGACCTGCTCGCCTTCCTGACGCGCAGCGAGATCTACGCCGTGCTGCTGCCGCGATTCACCGGCATGAGCCGCTCCTTGAAGAAGGCCGAGCTGGTCGAGTTCGCCAGGCAACACATGGGCGCGGAGGACTTCGTCGCCGCCTGTAATGCGCGCACGACGCTGGTGCAGCGGCGAACCGACGACGTGCGTTACCTGCTGTTTCTCTATTTCGGGCGCATTTCCGATGGCCTCGCGCGCTTTACGATGCGTGACCTCGGCATCGTGCGCACGCAGAACCTGACCGAGGCTTTCGAGCCCAGGTTCGGCGATCGCGAGGAGGCCATCGAGCATTACTACTTCGCGACCCGGCTCAAGCGCTGCGACAAGGCTCGTGGTGGCGACTGGCGCCGACTCGCGGCGGAGGCGGGTGAGTGGCCGCAAACCCATTTCGCGGGCGCCGCGGCGCTGCGAGACGAGCTCGCCGGCAAGCTGGGGCGCAAGGCCGAGCGGGCCGGCGATCTCGATGCGGCGCTGACTCTTTACGGGGCGGGCGAGTCCGCCGCCTGCGGCGAGCGCGCGGTGCGCATCCTGTTCCGCCAGGGGCGGCGCGACGAGGCGCGCGACTGGCTCGAGCAATGCCTCGATCATCCCCGCTGTGACGAGGAGTGGCTGTTCGCCAGTGACATTTACGAGCGCAAGTTCGGCGGCAAGCGGACATCGGCGCTGACGGACGCGTTGCGCGATGCGGAAGTCGTCGACATCGACGAGTCCAGGAGCGGCGCGCCGGAACGCGCCGTGATCGAACATCTCGAAAGCCGGGGCATGGCGGCATTTCGCAGCGAGAACCTGCTGTGGCGCGAGCTGTTCGGGCTGCTGTTCTGGGACGAGCTGTTCGCCGCAAGCGATGCCGCGCTGCACTCGCCGTTCGATCGCCTGCCTGCCTCGCTCGCCGGCGGCACGTTTCATGAGAGCTGCGCCGAACGCATCGAGCACAAGCTGGCGCTTCTCGACCGGCCTGCCGACGTGAAGCGTGAACTGCTGCGCGCGGTTACGCGCTACCACGGCACGCCCAACGGCATCTTCCGCTGGCGCCCGGCCATGACGGACGGGCTGTTTGCGCTGGTAGAGCACGCGCCCGCCGATGCGTTGCGCGATGTGCTGCGGCGCTTCTGCGCCGATTACGCGAATGCCCGATACGGCTACCCGGATCTGCTGGTCATCGATGCGGACGGCGCGCGCTTCGTCGAGGTCAAGACCGAGGGCGACCAGTTGCGGCGCAACCAGTTGCTGCGTCTGCAGCAGCTGCGGGAGGCGGGCCTGCGCGCCGACGTGATGCGCGTCCGCTGGGTCCTGGATCCCGAACAGGCGTACGTGGTCGTGGACGTCGAGACCACCGGCGGGCGCGGTGAACAGCACCGCGTCACCGAGATCGGCGCGGTCCGGGTTCGCAATGGAAAGGTTGTCGATCGTTTCCAGACGCTCCTCGACCCGCAGCGCAGCATCCCGCCGGGGATCACGCGGCTGACCGGCATCACGCCGGCGATGGTGGCGGACGCGCCGGTGTTCGCCGATGTCGCGGACGACTTCGAGGCATTCATGCAGGATGCGATCTTCGTCGCCCATAACGTCGAGTTCGATTACGGGTTCATCGCGCGCGAGTACGCGCGCCTCGGCCGCCCGTTCAGGTATCCCCGCCTGTGTACGTGCGCGTCCATGCGAAGGTTCTATCCGGGCCACCGTTCCTACAGCCTGGATGCCCTGAGCCGCAATTACGACATCCCGCTGCGACAGCATCACCGCGCGATGTGCGATGCCGAAGCGGCCGCCGAGTTGCTGCTGCTGATCAACGAGCGGCGTGCCGCCGCGATTGAAACCGACTGAAACAAACGCACACAGATCCGTCACCCTTTGTGTGCAGGGTGTTGCTAGCGTGGGTCACAAGAAGCCGGAAGCAAGCAGTCCGGTCCGAAACTCACCAACCGAAAGGAGATCCCCATGATTCGCAACACCCTGAAGACCCTGATCATCGCCACGCTTGCACTGTTCGCGACGCACGCGATCGCCGGTCACCATGGCTACAAGGCGAAGAAGGACATCGTCGATACGGCCGTGTCGGCCGGGCAGTTCAACACGTTGGCCGCAGCGCTTGAAGCCGCCGACCTCGTGGACACGCTCAAGGGCGACGGCCCCTTCACGGTTTTCGCGCCGACGGACGAGGCATTCGCCAAGCTGCCCGAGGGCACGGTCGAGCACCTGCTGAAGCCGGAGAACCGCGACCAGCTCGTGGCTATCCTGACCTATCATGTCGTACCCGGGAAAGTCGACGCCGCAACGGTCGTGGGGCTGGATTCCGCGACGACGGTCAATGGCGCCGACGTCAGCATCTCGGTCGACGGCGGCAGCGTGCGCGTCGATGATGCCACCGTCGTCAAGACCGACATTGGTGCAAGCAACGGCCTGATTCACGTCATCGACGCGGTCATCCTGCCGAAGTCGTAATCCCC
>JBFGYM010000111.1:0-7783 GCA_041587435.1 Woeseiaceae bacterium | reverse complement strand
GTCGTGCGCGAAGCGCGGGAGGTTGCCCCGGGCAACTGGCTCGACTGGATTTACGTCCGCGCACTGATCGAAAACGGCGACTACGACGAAGCACAGCTCGTCATCGACACCCAGATGGGACTGGCGGAATGGGCGCAGGCGGCGCGTGTGCTGCTCGCGGCCAAGCGCGGCGACCGCGCGGCTTACGACGAGGCAGTGTCGGGCCTGCGGCCCGGCGCCGGCGACGGCTTCTTCGGGCTCATGGTGCGCTCCTGGGGCGGTCGCCGCGACGAAGCCAACGCGATGGCGGCGCGCTACGACGAACACCCCTTCGGCCCCTGGGTGTTGTGGCAGGAGGCTCACTGGTGCGCCTGCGGCCACGCTTTCGATCTCGAGGCGACGCCCAATTTGGCGCGCATGCTCGCGGACTCCGACGTGCCGTGGCCGCCGGGTGCGGAGCGTGGCTTTCCACTAAAGGACTGGTAGCGCCCGCACCACGACTGACCGCCAGGCGGGATGTCCGACCGCTTGACTTATATTTAGATATTTGTCTAAATATCTGCATGAGCCCGCAACAGACCGTCTGGAAAGCCCTCGCCGACCCGACCCGCCGCGGCATCATCCGTACGCTGAAGGCCGGCTCGAAGACCGCGGGCGCCATCGCGGACGAGTTTCCGATGACGCGCGCGTCGCTTTCCCATCACTTCAACATCCTCAAGGCGGCCGACCTCGTGCGCACCGAGAGGCGCGGCCAGCACATCGTCTACTCGCTGAACACGTCCGTCCTCGACGACGTCGCGGCAATCCTGATGGACCTGTTCGGACCGGACGATAAGGACGACAAGGAGTAGCAGGACCATGAACACGCGCATTGCCAACATCATCAGCATCGCCGGCATCGTCGCTCTCGCCGTCTACACCGTCATCGTGTACCCGGCGCTCCCCGACCCGATGCCGACGCACTGGAACGCGGCCGGGGTCGCAGACGACCACATGGCGAAGCCGTGGGGCGCCGCGGTGCTCGCGGGCGTCCCGATTTTCATTTTCCTGCTGTACAAGCTGATCCCGGTGATCTCGCCGCGCGGCTTCCGCACCGAGTCGTTCACCGACGTACTCAACATCCTGATGACCGTCTCGGTCGTCTTCGGTGCGGTGATCGGCGTCGTCGCCCTGCAGGCGGCGATGGGCGCGACATTCAACATCTCGACCGTCGTCATGGTCGCGGTCGGGCTGTTGCTGATGGTGCTCGGGAACTTCCTCGGCAAGGTGCGCAAGAATTTTTTCATCGGCATCCGCACGCCGTGGACGCTGGCGAGCGACGAAGTCTGGGCCAAGACGCACCGCCTCGGCGGCTGGTGCTTCGTCGTTGCGGGTCTCGCCATGGCCCTGGCCGCCGTCATCGCGCCGGGCTCCACCTGGATCATCTACATCGTGCTCACGGCGGCGCTGATCCCGGTCGCTTACTCCTATTTCGCCTACCGCCGCATCGAGGGCTTCGCGCCCGATCCGCCCGTCGACGAAGATTGAGCCGATGGGCGTGAGCGACGCAACCACCATTCGGCACGAGTTACGGGTCGGCGATCTCGGACGCGTCATCGCGCTGCACGGGACCTGCTACGACGTGCTACCGGGCTATGGCCTGGCTTTCGAGGCCTACGTTGCACGCACGATCGCCGAGTACGTGCTGGACGCCGGCGCCAGCGGCCGACTGTGGCTGGCTGAACATGCGGGCAATCTCGTCGGCTGCTCGGCCATCGTCCTGCGCGGCGGCAAGCGCGCCCAACTGCGCTGGGTGCTCGTCGACCCGGTGGCGCGCGGCCTCGGGCTCGGCAGGGAACTCGTACGCCGCGCCCTCGACTACAGTCGCGACCGCGGCTGCACCGAAGTGTTCCTCGAGACGACCGACGGCCTTCCCGAATCGCAGGCGCTGTACGAGGCGCTCGGCTTCGAAGAGATCTACAACGAGGTCGAGGAACTCTGGGACGGGCCGCGTCCGTTGATTCGCATGCGCCTGTCGCTCCAAAAGAAACGCCCGGCAGAGCCGGGCGTCCAATAAAGGTCGATGAACCCTTTAATTGCGTTGTTCTAGCCGCCGAATCCTTTGCGGAATACGAAGCCGATGGTACGCGGACGGTTCGTGAAAAAGGCAAGCCGCGCACGTCCGCCGCGCTCCCGGTTGAATGAGAGATCGGCGTTTTCGTCGGTGACATTGTTGACATACAGGGTCGCGGACCACGATTCCTTCTCGATGCCGAAATTCAGGTTCGCAATCGTGTAGGCATCCAGCACGAGGTCTATTGTCGTGACTTCGTCGCCGGTCGAGCCCGCGTACGGCAGCCCGGAGGCGAACGTGCCGGCGCCGGGAAGCTGGTCGCTGGGCTGCGTGATACGGTCGCCAACGTGATGAATCGTCGCGTTGACGAAACCTTCCGAGCCGCCGAACAGGTCGATCGGGAAGTAGTAGCTGCCCGACGCCGCCAGCGTGATCTCCGGAACCGACGCGAGTCGATTGCCTTTCTGGACACCGTTCAGCGGGTCGCCGTTCTGGTCCGTGATGGCCGAGTCGAATTCCGACTCGAGGAACGTGCCGGCGAACGACAGGTAGAGGCCGTCGCTCGGCTGGGCGCTGACCTCGAACTCGACGCCCGACGTATGTGCGCTCGGCACGTTGAAGACGACACGCGACGAGCACGAACCTGCATCGAACGTGACCTGCAGGTCGTCGATCTCCGAGTGGAACACGGCCGCATTGAACGTGACACCGTTCGTGAACGTCGACTTGACGCCGGCCTCGTAGTTCCACATCGTCTCGTCCGAGTAGCGCTCGCGGTTGCCGTAGGTGAGCTCGTCCTCCGGCGTACAGAGCGTTTCGTTGAGCGGGTCGTTCACGCCGCCGAGCCTGAAGCCCTGCGAAGCCTGCGCGTTGAACGTGACGTTGTCGTTGAAGTCCCAGCTCGCGAGGATGCGCGGCGTAAATCCGTCCGACGAAGTGCTGTTCGAAAACGGCCCGTCGCCGTTCGAGAACAGGCCGCCCGACCAGAAGACGCGATCTTCCTCGAAGTCGTAGAAGCGACCGCCCGCCGTCAGCCGGAACGTGTCCGACAGGTTGAACGTCGCTTCGCCGAAAACGGCGAACTGCTTGATGTCGTACGGCAGGTTTGCCGCGTACGGCGAATCGACCGGTGCAACGCCGTTGCTGACCGCAGCCGACGTACCCGCGCCGAGCGCCGCGTCGGTCATCGCGTCATAACCCGGCGTCGGCAGGCGCTGCGCATAATCGCGCTCGACGTCGGAGACGAAGACGCCGGCCAGCCAGTCGAAGTTCGAGTCGCCGCTCGAGCTGACGCGCGCCTCGAACGTCGTCTGCTTCAGCTCGGTCGTGTCACGCAGGTTCGAGGGCAGGGACACGCCGGACTCCGGGAACCCGAGACCCCCCAGCGGTGACACGGTTACGCTGCCGGTCAGCGCGCTGGCATCGCGGCTGACGAGCAGGTCGCGGTCAATCTGGCTGCCGACGAACGTGAAGTCGAAGTTGTCGAAGGCCGCCTCGAACACGACGTCCATCAACAGCGTCTCGTCGCTGAACGCTTCGTCCAGCAACAGGTGCTGCTGCCGCTCGCCGAGCTGGATTGGCGCGCGCTCGTTCGGATCCGTGTAGGGATTCGCGAACAGATTGAACACTTCCTGGCGCGCAAAGCCGTCTGCCTCGACTTCCTGGTAGGCGATGCGCGGCGAGATCGAAATGCGTTGGCCGACATTGAATAACAGTGCCGCACGCAGTCCCGAGCGGTTGCCGCTGTTGACGTCTTCCGTGAAGCTGCCGTTCTCCCGGCGCGCATCGACGAAGCCCGGGTACTCGGTCGTGTAGCCGACGAGGCGAAGCGCCGCATTGCCGTCCTCGCCGAGCGGCACATTGATCATTCCCTTGAGATGACCGCCCGCCTCGCCATCGGTGACCGTGTTCAGGTCGAACTCGATGTTGGCGTCGAACGCCTGCAGGTTCGGCTTGTTGGTGATGTAGCGGATCGTGCCGCCGACCGAGCCCGAACCGAACAGCGTGCCCTGCGGGCCGCGCAGCGTCTCGACGCGGTTCAGGTCGTAGAGGTCGAAGTCCGGCGTAAACAGCGACAACGAAATGACCGACTCGTCGAGATAGACGCCGACCTGCTCCTTGACGCCCGGCTGGTCGCGCACGATCTGGCCGGCCGACATGCCGCGAATCGCAACCTGGCTCTGGCCCGGTCCGAGGTTCTGCACCGACAGGCCAGCGACGTTGCGCGACAACTCTTCGATATCGGTCGCGCCCGTGCGCCGGATGTCTGCGGCGGTCTGCGCGTTGATCGAGAACGGCACGTCCTGGATCGTGGCTTCGCGCTTGGTCGCCGTGACCGTGATTTCCTCGATGATCGGCTGCGCCGCCGCGGTGCCCGCCGTGCAGGCGAGCGCAAGCGCCGCCGCCAGGCGTGTTGCTTTTCCGACACTGTTCATGATGTACCCCCTTGTTTCATGTGTATCGATTTGAATCGACAATTGTTTTTGCAACCTGATCCCCTAAGCATAGTGTCGTTTCCGCGCGATACAAGACTATGTTGCGATACCCGTCCCGTTCCCGGATCGCCGCAGGATCGACAGCCGGTGTGAGTTTGCAGTGATATGCTCATCGTATCGGGGCAACGGGGACCACGGTTGGACTCGGACCTATTGAAAGGCTTCTACCTGGACGGTCTGTTCATCGAGCCCCTGAAGGGCCAGGTGACCGGTCCGCGCGGCCCGCACCACCTGACGCCGAAAGCCGTCGAGGTGCTGCTGTGCCTCGCGCGAGCGCCCGGCGAGCTCGTTACCCGGGATGCGCTGCTCGACGCCGCCTGGGGATCGGGCCAGGGCAGCCCCGAGGCCGTGAGCCACGCGGTCAGCGAACTTCGCCATGCGCTCGACGACCATGCCGGCGATCCGCGCTTCATCCAGACCGTGCCGCGACGCGGCTACCGGCTCATACCCGTGCCGACGTCCGCTGGCACTGCGGCGACTCCGGCCCCCCGGGTGGCGGCGCCCGGCTGGTGGCAGATGCTGTTGCGGCACGGCGTCGTACAGGCGGTTGCCGCGTACCTCGTTGCGGGCTGGCTGCTGATCCAGGTTGCAGACACGACGTTCGAAAAAATCGGGCTGCCGCCGTGGTCCGAAAAGTTCATTACGTTCGTCGTCATCGGGGGCTTCCCGATCGTGGTGTTGCTCGCGTGGTCCTTCGAGTTCGTCGGCGGCCGCGTCGAACGCGACAGCGGTCAGCAACCCGGCGGCGTCTTCCAGGGACTCGAGCGCAACTACGTCGCCATATTTATCGCCTACGGCCTTGCGACAATCGGCGCCGGCGTTTACCAGGCTTCCGTCGGCTTCGAGGTCGTCGAGACGCGGGCCGACAACGCCGTGCAGCCCGTCGGTACGGAGCTGATGCCGGTCGCCGACAATTCGCTCGCCGTGTTGCGGCTGTCGACCTTCGATGCCGACCCGCGGACCAAGGCGTTCAGCGACGGGCTGAGCGAGGATATCCTCGACGGACTTGCGCGCATCCCGGGGCTGTTCGTGTCGGCGCGCGGAGACTCCTGGTCCTTGCCGCCGAACGCCTCCTCCGGCGTCGTCCGGCGCCGCCTGCGCGTTGCGAATTACATCGAGGGCAGCGTGCGTTTTCTCGAAGACAGGCTGCGCGTCGTGATCCAGCTCATCGACTCCGAGTCGGGCTTCCATCGCTTCTCGCGCGACTTCGAGATCGAGATCGGATCCGTAAGCGACATGCAGCGAGAATTGACCGGACTTGTGGTCGCCAATCTCCGGCTTGCGGTGGACACCGCCTCGCTGGACACCGCCCTGTGGTCGGCGACGACCGAAGACAGCGACGCGTTCACGCATTACATGTTCGGTCGCGAGGCCGCCAACCGTCCGCAAACCATCGCCAACATAGAAGAAGCCATCGGCCACTTTGCGGAGGCGCTGGCGATCGATTCACAATACCCCGCGGCGCACGCCGGCCTTTGCGGCGCGCACGTATCACTGTACGAAATCCGCAAGGACCCGGCGTCGATCGATGCGGCGCAGGCCGCCTGTTCTGCGGCGCAGGCCGTGGCACCGCGCCTTCCCGTGGTGCTCAACGGCATCGCGCGGCTGCATCGCCTGACCGGCAAGCCGGCCGAAGCGGAAAAAGCCTATCTCGATGCGCTTGCGATCAACGAGCAGGACGCCGTGGCCATGCGCGGCCTTGCTGCGATCCGTCGCAGTCAGCAGCGCTACGAAGAGGCCGAGCAGCTCATGAAGCGATCGATCGAGTTGCAACCGGGCAACTGGCTGGCCATCAACAGCCTCGGCAACCTGTACTTCAGAACCGGCCAGTTTGCGGCCGCGGCCGCGGAGTATCGAAAACTCGTCTACCTGGACCCGGACAACCACATCGTGCTCGGCAATCTCGCCGCCACGAGCCTGATGGCAGGGGAATTCGACGGCGCACGCGATGCGTTGCTGCGATCACTCGAAATCGAGGAAAACGCAACGTTCGTCGGCAATCTCGGCATCGCCTACTATTATCTCGGCGACCTGGACGAGGCGACGTCGACATTTCGCCGCGCGCTCGAACTGACGCCGAATTCTGCAAGTCACTGGATCAGTCTCGGCGATACGCTACGTGCGTCGGGCGATACGAGCGGCTCGAGCGAAGCCTACATGCGCGCCAGGGAACTGGCGACGGCCGAACATGCCGTCTCCGGCGACGATGTCGATATCCTGACGTACCTCGCGTGGGCCACGCTGATGACGGGCGACAGGGAGCGGGCAGTCGAACTGGCGCGCCTGGCGGTCGAACTCGATCCCGCTTATCCCTATTCGCATTATTACAATGCGATTGTCGCGCTGCACAGCGGCGATGCAGCGACGGCCGTCGATTCCGCACAACTCGCCCTCGAGAACGGCTACCCGGTGGCGATGCTCGCCGCAGAGCCTATACTGAAAGAGTTATGGGGAGATTCCCGCTTTGTCGAAATCATGGCAAGGCACAGTAAGGGAGGGCAACAAGAATGATAATGAAAGCGCCACCAGTGATCGCCGTCGCCGCCGCGATGGTGCTTCTGTGCCCGGCAAGCGCAATCGCGCATCACAATTGCGCGAACCTGCCGGGCATGAAACTCACGGTCAAGGAATTGCACATTGACCTGAATGACAACCGGCCCGTCTGCATCGCCATTCCGGGTGAGTTCAACATCACGATCCACAACCCGCCCGGGTCCGGCGTCTCCGTTGGTAGCGGCGACGTCACCGCGCAGCAGAAGGACGACTCGCCGGACCCGGATGTCACGATTGACGGCGACAACGTGTCGCCGACCAATATGCTGACGGTCAAGGTCGACGGCGATGCCGTTCCGGGCGGGATTTATGAGTTCTGGATCTTCGTCGAGGGCGTGGGCGCACTCGATCCGAAGGTCGAGATCGTCGACCAGGACGAGATGAAAATTCTCCAGTACAAGGCCGTCGAAGCCACCATGAACTTCTGGGGCCTCGGGTTCGAGGACATCGGGACACTGCGTCCGCCGCCAAACACCGACTAAAAAAAGGCCGGGCATGCGCCCGGCCTGAAGCAAACTGCTGATCCTGAAGGGGGTGAAAGGGTCAGGCAGTCTTGAGCGCCTCCTCGGCCGGAAAATAATCGTAGCCGAGGTCGCGGGCGACGGCTTCGTACGTCACGCGCCCGGCGTGAACGTTGAGGCCGTTGGCCAGGTGAGGGTCGCGCCGCAGTGCGTCCACCCAGCCCCGGTTCGCCAGCGACTTG
>JBFGYM010000110.1:0-7790 GCA_041587435.1 Woeseiaceae bacterium | reverse complement strand
TCGAGATCGGTGTCATTCTCTGACAGGGTCGCCACGCCGAAGCTGGACGTCATCGGCAGACCGACACTCGTCAGATCCATGGGCGTGTCGCCGATCTTCGCGCACAGCTGGTCCGCCACGGCCATCGCATCGCGAAGGCCGACGCCCGGCAGCAGCAACGCGAACTCCTCTCCGCCGACGCGCGCAACGACGTCCTCGCTGCGCCGCGGCTCCGACACGAGACGCGCGAAATGCACGAGCGCGGCATCGCCCGCGGCGTGGCCGAACTTGTCGTTGATGAACTTGAACCGGTCGATGTCGGTCATGATGATCGACAGGGGCGTTCCGAGCCGGCGTGCTGCCGCGAATGCCTTTTTCCCGTACTCGGTAAATCCGCGCCGGTTGAGCAGGCCGGTCAACTGGTCGCGCACGGCAATGCGCTTCATTTCGGCCGAGATGTCCGACGCCATCATCAGGATGATGAACATCGCCATGGCCATGTAGCCGGCCGGCAGGGTCAGGAACGTAAAGTGCATGTGCAGGGTATACAACGCCTCGTCACGGAACTGGCCCTGTGCCCCGGCGATCCATGCAGACATCACCTGGGTGGTCGCGAACAGCGCGATGAAGATGGCGGCCGCCCACTCCGACGCCCGCGGACGTGCGCGGTAGGACACGATCATCCAGGCCGAGAGGTACAGGGTGATGGCGGCATAAGCCGGGATGGTCGCGAGCTGGATACCCTCATGCGGCTCCACGACGATATGCCATGCCATGAACGCATAAATGACGGCGGCATAGGGAAACAGGTTTTCCGGCAGCTTCCTGCAGCGAGTGCGCTGGCAATGACCGCGCAGGCCGAGCGTCACGAGCATGATCGTGAACGCTTTCTCTGTAAGCAGGTAGGCTTCCGTCGTTGGAAACAGCCCGGCGTTCAGCGTCACTGCCCACTGCAACATGCCGGCGAAACAGGCAAGGGACCACGTCAGCGCATGCCCACGCCGCCCGAAATTACTCCACGCGATGAAGAAGATCACGGACAGCGCGGCGCTGCTGATCAAGAGCGAGAAGATGATGTAGAAGAAAGGTGAACTCATCGCGCCTTTCGGTCGCCTTTTGCCAAGTCACGGGTATTCTGCCGTCCTGTGCCAGCGGGCGACTTGACCTGGCGCACAGATCACGGATCGAGGATGCGCGCCACCCGGCATTCCCGGCCCATATGCGCGGAAACCGCGCACCCCGCGACAGAAGTCACGTATGCGGCCGCGCCTCCTGCCCCGACCGGCACCCACAAGAAAAGGGCGAAGCACATGCTTCGCCCTTCGAGTCGCACCCGCTTCTAAAGGGTCAGGAGAACTGGTTCATCGTGTTGTGTTCGCCGCCCGCCTTGAGTGCGGCGTCGCCGGAGAAATACTCCTTGTGGTCGTCACCGATGTCCGACCCGGCCATGTTCTGGTGCCTGACACAGGCGATACCCTGGCGGATTTCCTCGCGCTGCACGTGCAGGACGTAGCCCAGCATGCCCAGCTTGCCGAAGTACTCCCTGGCGAGCGTGTCGGTGGACAGCGCAGCCGTGTGGTAGGTCGGCAGCGTGATCAGGTGATGGAAGATCCCGGCCTCGCGCGCCGCATCTGCCTGGAAGGTACGGATCTTCTCGTCCGCCTCTCTTGCGAGCTCGGTGCCGTCGTAGTCGACACTCATGAGCTGTTCGCGATCGTAGGCGGAAAGATCCTTGCCGTCTTCGGCCCACGCGTCGTAGACCTGCTGACGGAAATTCAGCGTCCAGTTGAACGACGGGCTGTTGTTGTACACCAGCTTGGCGTTCGGGATCACCTCGCGGATACGGCTCACCATGCCGCCGATCTGGCCGATGTGCGGCTTCTCCGTTTCGATCCACAGCAGGTCGGCACCGTTCTGCAGGGACGTAATGCAGTCGAGAACACAACGGTCCTCACCGGTGCCGGGGCGGAACTGGAACAGGTTGCTCGGCAGGCGTTTCGGGTGCATGAACTTGCCGTCCCGCTTGATCAGCACGTCGCCGTTCGAGAGCTGCTCGGGCGTCACCTCGTCGCAATCGAGGAAGGAGTTGTAGAGGTCGCCGAGGTCGCCCGGTTCGTGCGTCACGGCGATCTGCTTCGTCAGGCCGGCGCCGAGCGAGTCGGTGCGAGCCACGATCACGCCGTCGTCGACGCCGAGTTCGAGAAACGCGTAGCGGATCGCGCGGATCTTGGCGAGGAAGTCTTCGTGCGGCACCGTAACCTTGCCGTCCTGGTGGCCGCACTGCTTCTCGTCCGACACCTGGTTCTCGATCTGTACGGCACAGGCGCCCGCTTCGATCATCTTCTTGGCGAGCAGGTAGGTTGCCTCTGCGTTACCGAAACCGGCGTCGATGTCCGCAATGATCGGCACGACGTGCGTCTCGAAATTTTCGATGCGGTTCCTGACGTCGCGCTCCTTGACGGCATTGCCTTCCTTGCGTGCCTCGTCGAGTTCGCGGAACAGCATGGCGAGTTCGCGCGAGTCCGCCTGCCGCAGGAACGTGTACAGCTCTTCGATCAGGGCAGGAACCGAGGTCTTCTCGTGCATCGACTGGTCGGGCAGTGGGCCGAATTCGGAGCGCAACGCGGCGACCATCCAGCCCGACAGGTAGAGGTAGCGGCCCTTCGTCGTGCCGAAGTGTTTCTTGATCGAAATCATCTTCTGCTGGCCGATGAAGCCGTGCCAGCAACCGAGCGACTGCGTGTATTTCGATGGGTCGGCATCGTAACGCGCCATGTCCTCGCGCATGATCTTCGCCGTGTACCGGGCGATGTCGAGGCCCGTCTTGAAGCGGTTCTGCGCCTTCATGCGCGCAACCGATTCCGGGTCGATGGCATCCCAGGCGCTGCCGTGGCTGGCAATCAGGCCGGCGGCCGCCTGGATGTCGCTTGAATACTGAGACATGAGAAATCCCCTGTGTCGTGTTGTCCCCGCGGGCCAAAGCAACGCCCGCTGCGCGTAGTTTACGTGTCAATCTTGAAGAATTTCACAAAAAAAATTTGACACTGTGAATTTCACAACTCGGGAATTTCACAAAATCCCGCCACGCCCGCTATATTTAAGTCTTGACTTAATTAAGTGATGCCTTATTATACGGCCATGGACATCTACACCGCACTCGCCGACCCGACGCGCCGCCGCATCATTGAATCGCTGGCGGCCGGCGAATCGGCATTCGGCGAACTGGCCGGCCAGTTCGAGATGAGGCGCCCGGCGGTGTCGCAGCACCTCAAGGTGCTGCGCGAGGCCGGTGTCGTGGCGGTCCGCGCCGACGCGCAGCGGCGCATCTACCGGCTCAACGAAAACAGCCTCGATGACGTCGAGGCGTGGCTCGGCAAGGTGCGCGATTTCTGGTCACGGCGTCTCGACAGGCTCGAGCAGCTGCTCGACGAGACCGATTAGAGGAGAACCCAAGATGAACGAGTATGGCGAACTGCTCGACGAGAGCACCGTACGGTTCGAGCGACTGCTGCCCGGACCGATTGAACGCATCTGGCGTTACCTGACCGAGAGCGAAAAACGTGCGCAATGGCTCTGCGGCGGCGACGTCCACAGTGCCGTCGATGGCCGTGTGGACATGCATTTCCACAATGCCTCGCTGTCGACGAACGAAGACATTCCGCGTCCCGACAAGTACAAGGACATGCCGGAGAAAATCTCGTTCTCGGGCACGGTCACGCGCTATGAACCGCCACACGTGCTCGAGCATACCTGGGAATTCGGGGATGAGAACTCACTGGTCTGTTACGAACTCAGCGAGCAGGGTGACCGGGTCCGGCTCGTCCTGACACACCGCCGTCTCGAATCGCTGGCGACCGTGCACGATGTCAGCGGCGGCTGGCACACGCACCTCAATATCCTCGAGGACGTGCTCGCCGGGAGAAAGCTGCGCCCGTTCTACACGATGACGGTGCAGTACGACGCGGAGTACAGGGACCGGCTCGGCCTCGGCTGAGGCAGTTGCGACAGAATCGGCCGCGGTGGCGCTTACTCGTCGGCTTTCAGCAGTGCCATCGCGGCTTTCTTGTCTTTGTCGGGCATGTTGGCGTTGTGTTTCAGCAGAAAACTCGGCCGGAACAGCAGGAAGTATGCCCTCCCCTTGCGCTTCGCGCCTGCCTCGAGGAGCGCTTCGATGACGTCCGGATTGGCGTTGGACTCCGCCGCCGTGTGGATCGGCAGCCACCCAAACTTGTCTTTCGCGTTGACGTCGGCGCCGGCTTCGATCAGAACCGCAACGATCTCGGCATTGGCGTTTTCGGCGGCGGCCCAGTGCAACGGCGTATCGCCCGCGCGATCCCTCGCATCGACGATCGCCCCGGCCTCGACAAGCATCGTCAGGACGCGAGGGTCCGGGTTGTAGCGCGCCGCCGAGTGCAGCGGCGTCCAGCCGCGCCGGGTCGCCAGGTTGACGTCGACACCCGCGGCGAGGTACCTGCCCAGGCGCTCCTCATTTACTGCCTGCCACCAGCTCTGGCGCGTCAGCCTGTCATTGACCTGCTGCACCTCGAACCACTCCTGCCGCAGAGCGTCCGGCGCCTGCGCCGTCGCGATGGCGGGACAAAGAAGTACCGTTAACGCTACCGGAATCCAGCTTCGCGCATGCTGCTGCGCCTGTCGAATTGCTGTCATCGTCCTCGCTCCTGTGCGCCATTTCGAATTGCACGATAAAGCACACCGCGTCTCGCAACCTGACGGTGCGCTGAGGAATAGCTGATGACCGCTGCTCGGGTATCAGTGCCGCACGGTGACCGACTTGACCTGGGCGAACACGCGCTCGCCGGTTGTCAGGCCGAGGCGCCGGACCGAGCGGTTCGTTACCTGCGCGAGCAGGTCCTGGTTGCCGAGGCCGAGCCGCACGAGTGCGGTCGCGTCGTCCACGGCCCGTATTTCCTCGACGGTAGCGCGTAACACATTGAGGATCGTCGAACTCGCCGGCCGGTCGCGGGCCACACTGACGTCGCTGGCCGCGATGCGCAGGCGCAGCGGGTTGCTGCTGATCGGGATTCGGCCCGGCACCCAGATCTCGCCATCCACAAAGTCGAGTTTCGTCAGGCCGTCCTCGTGGTCGATGGGCGTCGCCCAGAGAACCGCGCCTGCGTTGCGGCCCGCCAGCATCGGCAGATCGACGCGCGGCAGGATGTCGAACAGGTTGCCGTTCGCCGCAACCCGGCCCTTGTCGAGCAAGACGAGGTGGTCGCACAGCCGGCTGACTTCCTCGATGTCATGACTGACGTAGACGACCGGAATCGACAGCTCGTCGTGCAGGCGGTCGAAATACGGCAGCAACTCATCTTTGCGTCTTCGATCCAGTGACGATAGCGGTTCATCCATGAGCACGATGTCTGGCGAGCGCATCAGCGCCGCTGCAATCGCCACTCGCTGCCCCTCCCCGCCGGAAAGTGACTCGGGCCGTCGGTCGAGCAGGTCGTAGAGCCCGAGCATGTCGATGACCTGCGAGCCATCGACGCGGTGCGTCGTCGCGCGTCGCGCTCCGTAATCAATGTTGCCGCGCACGTCGAGGTGCGGGAACAACGTGGGTTGCTGAAAGACATAGCCGACGTTGCGCCTGTGAGCCGGCAGCCCGCCGCCCTGTTCGAGGCCCGCAATGCAGCGCAGCAGTGTCGTCTTGCCCGAACCCGATGCGCCGAATACGCCGGTGACCCCGGTGTCCGGAATTTCGGCGTCGACGTCGAGCCGGAACGTGCCTTTGACAATGCTGTGCTGCAGGCGAATCAACGGCGGCTCCAGCGGTGGTTCACGAGAAACATTGCAAACAGCACGAGAAACGCAAAACCGATCAGGATGAGTGACAGGCGATGGGCGGCCGCGTAGTCCAGCGATTCGACATGATCGTAGATCGCGATCGATACGACGCGCGTTTCTCCCGGGATATTTCCGCCGACCATGAGTACGACGCCGAATTCGCCCAGCGTGTGCGCAAAGCTCAGAACCGCGGCGCTGACGAAGCCGCGCAGCGACAACGGAACGGCAATCGAAAAGAACGCATCGATGTGCGAGGCGCCGAGCGTCCAGGCACGTTCGAGGTACGACCGCGGCAGCGCCTCGAAGGCATTCTGTAGAGGCTGCACGGCAAACGGCAGGCTGTAGACGCACGATGCGATAACCAGGCCGGCAAAGGAAAACGTCAGGGCATCGCCGGTGAGGCGCACCCACCAGGTGCCGATGGCCCCTTCCGGTCCGAGCAGGATCAACAGGTAGAAACCGAGCACGGTAGGCGGCAACACGATCGGCAGCGCGACAAAGGCCTGGGCGAACGGCTTGAGCCGCGAAGCCGATCGGGACAGCCACCAGGCGATCGGCGTCGCAATGCACAGCAGTATCAGCGTCGTCGCGAAGGCGAGCTGAGCAGACAGCCAGAGCGGGCCGTACAGGTTCACCGCGGCACCTCGTAGCCGTGCCGCCGGATGATCTCCCGCGCCGTTTCCGAGCGCAGGAACGCCGCAAACGCGACGGCCCCGGCATTGTCGGCGTCGAGGAGAACCGCCTGCTGCTCCAGCGCATCGTGAGACGCGGCCGGTACTTCGAGCACGCACCGCGCCTCGGGTACGCGCTGCGAATGCAACTGCGCGCGCCCGACCAGCGCAACGACCGCGTTGCCCGTCGAGGCGAACTGCAACGTCTGCGCGATGTTCTCGCCGTAAACCGCCCGGGCCGAGACCGACTCCCACAGCCCTGCCCGCTGCAGGTACTGCTTTGCGGCGGCACCGTAGGGCGCGGTGACCGGGTTGGCAATCGCCACGTGACCCGCTGCTTGATCCTGCAGCGCCGCGATGCAGTCGGAGGCGACGACCGAGTACACCACGAGGCGCCCGACGGCATAGGTGTGGCGCGTTCCGTTCACGGCGCGCCCGCTGCGTTCGAGGATCGCCGGCCGCGCCGCGTCGGCCGCAAGGTACACGTCGAACGGTGCGCCGTTGACGATCTGGGCGTACAGCTTGCCGGTCGAGCCGCTGCTAAGCCGAACGGTGGAGTGCGACTCTTCCTCGAAGCGGGCGGCGAGCTCTGCCGCGGTTACCGCGAAGTTGCTCGCCACGGCGACGAGCACGTCATCGTCGGCCAGGGCTTGGCCGGTCAAGAGAAGAAGGACGAAGAACGCGCGAACGCGCATCGGGTTTCGTCAGGCCGCAAGCTCCGCTTTCTTTTGGCGGCGGAACCGGTGCAACAGCGGCTCGGTGTATCCGTTGGGCTGTTGGCAGCCCTCGAATACCAGCGCACAGGCAGCCTGGAAAGCGATGCTTGAGGCGAAGTCGTCACTCATGCGTTCGTATGATGCATCACCCTCGTTCTGCCTGTCGACGACTTTGGCCATGCGCGTGAACGTATCGAGCACCTGTTCCCTCGTGACGACGCCGTGCAGCAGCCAGTTCGCGATGTGCTGGCTGGAGATACGCAACGTTGCGCGGTCCTCCATCAGGCCCACGTCGTTGATGTCGGGCACTTTCGAGCAGCCGACGCCCTGGTCGATCCAGCGCACGACGTAGCCGAGGATGCCCTGTGCATTGTTGTCGAGCTCGGCCTGCACCTCCCTGGCCGAAAGGCCGCTGACGTCGGCAAGCGGCGGCGTCAGGATGTCGTCGAGGCTCGCCATGCCGCGCTTCGCGAGTTCCTCTTGCCGTGCGCGCACGTCGACGGCGTGATAGTGCATTGCGTGCAGCGTGGCGGCCGTCGGCGACGGTACCCAGGCGCAGTTAGCGCCGGCCTGCGGGTGGGCCTGCTTGGTGTCCAGCATCTTGCGCATCTCGTCGGGCATG
>JBFGYM010000109.1:0-8075 GCA_041587435.1 Woeseiaceae bacterium | reverse complement strand
TTTCCTGCCAGTCAACGTGCCCACCACTCCGTCGATATGCGGACTGTCACCCGCGCCAGGAAAGTCAGCATGCCACATTGTGGCGACTTTCCGCGAGTCATCTACTTGTCGTCATTGCGTAGCTGAGAAAGCCAGTGCTCCATCTGTTTGCCCGCGGCCTCGCGGCCACCGAGGCCGAACGACAATGCAAACGCGACGGCGAGCGACCCGAGCACGAGACCGAAGGCGAGGTTGACGATGTCGTCCGCGATGCCCATCGCGCGCAAACCCATGGCCACGACCAGGCCGAGAATTGCCGCCCGCAACATTCCTGCGAGGACGCTCGCCGACTCCCCGCTTACCCGGATGACAGCGGCATGGGCAAGGCCCGCCAGCCAGAATCCAGCGATCAGGATGACGCTTCCCAGCAACACCTGGCCCGCAAATTCGACGAGCGTGGCGACGATGGTCGAAACCTGCGTAAAACCGACCTGGTTTGCCGCTTCGACGCCCGCGAACAGCATGACAAAGACGCTCACGACCCTGCCGACAAAGACCGAAAGCTGAAATCCGTCGGCCCGTGCCGCGGCCAACCCGATCTTCTGCGGCCACTGATCCGCCCCGAGTCCTTCGAGCATGCGTGCAATCAGTCCCGCCAGGAACCGGGCAATGACGAACGCGATGCCCAGGATGATGGCGGCCGCAAAAATGTCCGGGATCGCGGCCATGAATGCGCCCAGCATCTGGATTGCCGGAGCCGATATGGCTTCGATCTGCAGCGTATTCAGCGCGGCAACCAGCGCGGGGATGAAGACAAAAATGAACACGATCAGCCCGGTCAGCTGCGACAGGCTGACATTCCCGGTGAGTCCTATCCTCGTGCCGACCTTGTCGAACCCGACGACCTGGAGGAGGTTTTGAACGAGGTCTCGCAAGATGCGCGCTACAAACCAGCCGACCAGGCCGATCACGGCAGCCGCCAGAATGTTGGGCAACATGCCGAGTATCTTGTCGACCATGCCCTGCACGGGGACCAAGAGACCCTCCATCTTCAGCGTACCGAGGATGGCGGGCAGGAACATCAGCAGGATGAGCCAGTAGAGGACATCGCCGATGCTGTCGCTGACCGGTTTCATCTCCGCCGCCGCGCTGACCTTCTCGTCGAGCGTCGTCTTCGACAGAGCCTTGACTGTCAATGACCTCGCGACATTCGCGAGCACCCACGCGACCAGCGCGAGCGCGGCACCGGCGAACAGGCTCGGGCCGAATTCGAACACCTTGGTGACCAGAGCGCGCAACGGTTCCGAGACGATCTCGAGATCGAGCACGTTGAAAAACGCAATCAGCACGAGGAACATGACGATCCAGAATACGCCGGTCGCTCCCCAGGATTCCGCATCGACCTCGCTGTCGGTGCTGCTGGCGATGCGTTCGTTGAGGTTCGCCATGTCAAGCAAGCGGCGCGTTCCGGCGCGCAGCACGACTGCGACGAGCCACCCGACGATCAGGATGCCAACGGCCGCAAGAAGCGTGGGCAGCGTATTGCCCAGGGTTGCCTGCAGTTTTTCCATGATTGAATTGAAGTCCACGATTCGTCCCCTTCTTCCTGCGTTGCCGGGAATGCGGCCTCGCCCGTGGCGGGCGAGGCCGGCACCCGAGGTCAGTACGTTACGACGGCGGGCAACTTCTTCGCCTGTGCCACCCAGTCATTGACGACCGATGCAGACGGCGGACGCCGCACCAGCTTCTTGGCCTCGTTGACCTCCGCCATCTTCGCGGCGAGATTTTCCGCATTGCGATGCTTGAGCTCATTGACGGTGTCGACGCCGGCACACTCGAGCAGTTCGGCGTACTGGCTGGCTACGCCATTTATGCGAAACAGGTCAGCCATGTTGACGCACTTGAGAATGCGCTGCTCGCTGATGCCCGTGGCGTCCGCCAGCGCCTTGCGCGACTTCTTGTCGGCCCCGGCCTTGAGGAGACCCTCGACGGTTTTTACGCCGGCACCGCGCAGCGCCTCGCCGAACTTGGGGCCGATGCCCTCGATGGATTCGATTTTCTTTGCCATGTCCTGGTCCTTACCTTTATGAGTTGTGTGAGTTGATTTAAAGAAAGTATTGTTGCGTGCCGGCTAGCGGAACAGTCTGCCCAGCTTGCCGGAACCGAGTTTCAGCAGGTCTCCGAGGTCGGTGTCGCCGTCACCGTCTGCGTCCAGGATCCCCGAGAGCGCGGACATCATGCCCGGACTCCGCGCATCCAGTTCGCGGGTTTCCCGCTCCAGCATGCCGGCGAGTTCACCGGGGTTCCTGCCGGCGTCCGGCTTCGCCCTGCTGACCGCACCGAGCAAGAGTGGTGCAAGCGTTTCCAGCAGACCCGAGGCCTGGGCCTCCTCGACGCCGGACGCTGACTGCAACGCCTTCACGGCTGCACCCTGCTTCGAGCCGAGGATGTGACGCAGAATGCCCGCGCCGTCGCTGCGATCACCGCGTGACAGGAAATCCCCGATGCCGTCGAGGACGCTGCCGTCGTGCTTGTCCGCCAGCGCCTGTGCCAGACCCCGGCCCTGGTCCTGTTGCGCGCTCTTCTGCAATGCGCCGACGAGCATCGGCAGGGCCGATCCGATCGCGTTCCGCGTGGTCTCTTCGTCCTTGCCCATCTGACTTCCGATCTGGGCAACTGCGTTGTCGTCGAGCGACGATGTGAGTAAATCCATCAAATTTGACACTGTATTCTCCTGTTCGAGCGATTAGCGCAATACGAACGTCAGCTTCATGTTGACGCGGTATTCCGTCACCTTGCCGCCCTTGACACGGACCTTCATCTCCTTGATCCATGCGCCTTCGATCTGGTCGAGAGTCTCGTTCGCGCGCTCGAGGCCCGAGCTGATGGCGTCCTCGAAACTCTTCGATGACGTCGCCGAGATCTCCGATACTTTTGCTACCGACATTGTTTGCTCCTCAAAAAGCGTGTGTTCGTCGCGATCCTTGTTCGCGAATGCGGACGCATGATGAAGCCCACATGCATCGGGTACAACGCGAATTCGGCGAATGTCACAGTTGTTTACAAAAGGGGACCGGCCATTGAAAAGGTGCTCCGCAGCAGCGAATGTCAACGATTGTTAACTCGCCGGATGATCGCTTCCCTGCCCCCTATACTCCGCGCGCACCCAAAACCACTGAAGTGTAAAAAGGAGTAGGGGTATGACAATTAAAACGACCCGAATGCTGGCGGTTCTGGCCGGTACGGCGATCGCTACGGGCTGTTCGAGCATGGCGGCGGATTCTTCCGCGGTTGCGCCTTCCGGCGAGATGGTAAGCGCGGCGGAACTGCGCGCCTCGCAACAGCGTGTCAATGAACTCGAATCGGCACTGGCTGCAAAGGAACAGGATCTTGCGAGCGCACAGTCGCGCATGTCCTCGGGCAATGAGCACGCGGCTCACAGCACGAATGCAAGCCTGTTTCCGCCCAACCCGAAGCCGGGCTCGTGCTACGCGCGCGTCCTCATTCCGGCCTTGTACACGACGACCTCGGAGCAGCAAGTCAAGCGCGAAGCAGGCGAGCGGATCGAAATCGTGCCCGCAGAGTTCGAGACGGTTGAAGAGAGAGTCCTCGTGAAACAGGCGTCGACGAAGCTCGAAGTCGTGCCGGCCGTGTACGGCAAGGTCGAGGAGCGGGTACTGGTCAAGCCGGCGTCGAAGAAGATCGTCGAAGTGCCGGCCGTCTACGAGACGGTCACCGAGCGCGTCATCGACAAGCCGGCGCACACGGCCTGGAAGAAGGGCCCGGCCTCGTCGCAGTCCTCGACGGTGCTGTCACAGTCCACGACGGACACGGGCGAGATCATGTGCCTCGTGGAGGTGCCCGCGACTTACAAGACGGTGGAAAAGCGCGTGCTGGTGTCCAAAGCGAGAACCGAAACGGTCGAAATCCCGGCGGAGTACAAGACGATCACGAAGACCGTCGTCACCCAGCCGGCAACCACGCGCGAAGTGGTGATCCCCGCGCAGTACGACACCGTCACGGTCGCGCGTGAGGTGAGGCCCGCTTCGGAACGACGCATCGTCATCCCGGCCGAATACCAGGCGGTCACCCGCACAACCAAGACCTCGGACGAGAAGATGGAGTGGCGCGAGGTTCTCTGCGAAGTGAACATGACGCGCGACAACGTCCTTGCTCTGCAGCAGGCGCTCGCCGACGAAGGCTATTACAAGGCCCGCATCGACGGCATCATCGGCAACCAGACGCTGGGCGCCGCCCGGTCCTATGCCCTGGCCAGAAACCTGCCGGCCGGCAGCAACTATGTTCCGATGGAGGTCGTCAAGAGCCTCGGCCTGAACCTCTAGACCGAATCCGGCCCCGCCGGACACCTGAAAGCCACGTGCCTTGCACGTGGCTTTTTTTAATCCCGAAACGCCGCTTGTTGCCACGGCAACGGCGAGACATCCCCCGTCGTCGGCCACCCTCGCAACTGCGCCAGTTCCAGGAGGGCTTCCACGCGATCGCCGGCCTGCGGGTGGGTCGACAGGTAGGTAATCACGTCAAGCAGCGCATCGTCGCCCTCGTCCCACCGCTCGAACAGACGCCACGCCTCGCTGACGTGACCGTATTGCGCATAGATGACGGCGAGGCCGAATTCATCGGCTTTGGACTCCTGCGCGCGACTGAAGCCGCGCAGCGCGAGGTCGCTGATCCTCAGACCGAGTCCGGACACGTCGTTGCCGGTCGCGACAGTAAACAGCAGCGACAGGACGATACCGCGTCCGAGCGCCCGCAGGTGATCCCGATTGCGGTAGTGGCCGAGTTCGTGGCCGAGCACGAAAGCGAGTTCGTTCTCGGATTCGACTTCGTCGAGCAACCCCTCGGTGACGACGATCAAACCACCCGGAAACGCCATCGCGTTGGCGACGTCCGAGTCGTCGATTTCGACGCGAAATTCGTACGGAGCATCGGCCCAGTGCCGCACCAGCCGATCCACGAGTTGCTGCGTGTGATCGAGCCGCTCGTCGCCCGGGGAGACGGTGACGATGTCCTCGGGCAGCCAGCTGCGGAACAACTCGGCTTCCTTGTCCGCCGGCACGAAGTACAGCGCGATCTCTACAATAAAGACCAGCGCAACGACGATGACCACGATGATCGCCGTCAGGCCCACGACCAGCGTACCCGCTTCGACGAGCGGGTGCGTGTCACTGACGTTGATGCCGTCGCGCGGCTTTTTTGGGACGTACCTCAAAAGCGATCTGTCCGCGGCCCGAATCGCGATGCCAGCTTGACCGCGGTGCCGTACGCGAGCATCTCGACGCCCGCGGTCCCCTGGCCGTTACCGCGCGCGTTTGCAAGGCGTGACGTCTCGAGGCGAACGTTGAAGATCGCATCGAATCCATCCTGACGCGCCTCCTCGATCATGCGCAGAAGCGCCTCGCGGCGTGCGCGCTCGAGCAGCGGCTCATAGGTCTTGATGCGTCCCCCGACGAGGCTCCGCAGCCCGGCGATGACGCGCTTGAAGTAATCGAGCGACACGACGATGCTGCCCGTGACGAGCCGCGCGGACGTTGCGTTCCAGTCTTCCGGCATCGTGTCGAACGAAATGACCGGGAAGCCGTGATACTCGTCTTCGCGGAGCCGGATGCTGCGGAAATGGCGCTTTTCGATCAGCGTACCGATGAAATACGCAAACATCAGCAGCGCGAGGGGCAGCCCGAAGTTCAGGAACAGGTCGAGTTTTTGAAACGTATCGCCGTCCACGTCATTCGACCCGGACGGCCGTCCCGTAGGCAAACAGCTCCGCGGCGCCCTGCGATATCGAACTCGTCGCAAAGCGCACGTTGACGACCGCGTTGGCGCCCATCGAGCGGGCCTGCTCGATCATGCGTTCGGTCGCCTCCGTGCGGGAATCCTGCAGGAGTTCCGTGTAGCCCTTGAGTTCGCCACCGACGATGTTTTTGAGCCCGGCCATGATGTCCCGGCCGACGTGCTTGGCGCGCACCGTGTTGCCGGTCACGACACCGTAAAATTCGACGATGCGCCGGCCGGGGATACTTTCCGTGTTGCTGATTTCCATTGGAGTTCCTTGTCTAAGACAGGGCTTCGATTCTAGCACCTAGCCGGCCTGTTCGAACTTCGCCGGCTCCTGTTTAGCCAGGTGTTCGTAGGTCTCCCAGCGCCGGTCGACGGCCTCCTGCGCCATCTGCATCAAGCGCTCCGCATCTTCCGGATTCGTCTTGCGCAACACGTTGTAACGGTTCTCGTTGTACGCATACTCGCGCAACGCGATCGTCGGGCGCGGCGAGTCGAGGACGAAGGGCTTGCGGCCGGCCGTGCGCAGCGCCGGGTTGTAGCGGATCAGCGGCCAGTAGCCGCTGGCGACGGCAAGCTGTTGCTGCCGCAGCCCGTCCTTGAGGTCGTAGCCGTGGGCTATGCAATGACTGTAGGCGAGAATCAGCGCCGGGCCGTTGTATTCCTCGGCCTCGCGCATCGCGAGCAGGGTCTGTTGCGGGTTTGCGCCCATGGCCACCTGCGCGACGTACACGTTACCGCTCGAGATTGCCTGCAGCGCGAGGTCCTTCTTGCCGATGCGCTTGCCGGCAGACGCGAAACGCGCCGACGCACCCAGCGGCGTGGCCTTCGACATCTGCCCGCCCGTGTTGGAGTAGACCTCCGTATCCATGACCAGGATGTTCACGTTGCGGCCGCTCGCCAGCACGTGATCGAGCCCTCCGGAGCCGATGTCGTACGCCCAGCCGTCGCCACCGACGAGCCAGATGCTGCGGCGCACGAGGTGATCGATGATCGACAGCAGCGCCGTCGCTTTCGGGTTTTCCTTCTTTGCGACCAGCGCTTCGAGGCGCTTGCGCAGCAGGCGCACGCGCCGCCGCTGGCGCCGGATCTCGCTGCCGACACGCTGGCCCGCGTGCACGATCTGGCCGGCCAGTTCATGGCCTATTTCGTCGCGCAGCTCGGACACGAGTTCCTTCGCGATCGTCATGTGGTGGTCCGCCGCGATGCGCATGCCGAGACCGAATTCTGCGTTATCCTCGAACAGCGAGTTCGACCATGCCGGTCCGCTGCCCTCGGCATTCTTCGCCCATGGCGTCGTCGGCAGGTTACCGCCGTAGATCGACGAGCAGCCCGTGGCATTGGCCACGATGAGGCGCGGCCCGAACAGCTGCGACAGCAGGCGCACGTAAGGCGTTTCGCCGCAGCCTGCGCAGGCCCCGGAGAACTCGAACAGCGGCTGCAGGAACTGCGCCCCGCGCACCGACGAGAAGTCCATCGTGCCGCGGTCGTTCCATGCGAGCGATTCGAAAAAGCGGGTGTTGTTGCGCTCGCGCTCGAGGATCGGCCGCTTGTCGGTCATGTTGATCGCGCGGCGGTCGGTACCGTCCGGCGCACGAACCGGGCAGGCACTCACGCAGAGATTGCAGCCCGTGCAGTCCTCGACGTAGACCTGCAGCGAGTAGCGCGTCTCGGGGAAGCCCCGGGCCGTGATCGGTGCGGACGGAAACGTCTCCGGTGCATCGGCGAGCGAACTCTCGTGGTAGAACTTTGCGCGAATACAGCTGTGCGGGCACACGAACGAGCAGTTGCCGCACTGGATGCAGGTCTCCGCATCCCACTCCGGAACACGATCCGAAACATTGCTCTTCTCGAACCTCGACGTCGCGCTCGGGTACGTGCCGTCGATCGGCATCTTGCTGACCGGCAGGTCGTCGCCGTGTCCGCGCATCATCTCGGCCGTGACCTCGCGAACGAAGGCGGGTGCGTCGTCGGGCACGACCTTGTCCAGGGCGCGCCGGCTGCTGGCGGCCGCGGGCACCGCGACCTTGTGCAGGTGGTCGAGCGCGGCATCGACGGCCGCGAAATTCCTGTTGACGACGTCCTGCCCTTTCGACCGGTAGGTCTTCTCGATCGCCTTCTTGATCTCGGCAATCGCGTCGTCGCGCGGCAAAACGCCGGACAGCGCGAAAAAGCAGGCCTGCATGATCGTGTTGATGCGCTTGCCCATGCCCGCCTCGCGCGCCACGCGCGTCGCATCGATGACGTAAAACTCGATGTTCCGGTCGATGATCGTCTGCTGCACGGGCTGCGGCAGCTGCGCC
>JBFGYM010000108.1:0-8088 GCA_041587435.1 Woeseiaceae bacterium | reverse complement strand
GGAAAATCCACAAGTTTGGCGGCAGCAGCCTGGCCGACGCCGGGTGTTTTCAACGCGTCGCCGGTATCGTCACGAAGCTGCCCGGCGAGCGCATCGGCGTCGTCGTATCCGCCATGGGCGGCATGACCGATGCGCTGCTGCGTCTCGCCGTTCTCGCCGAGCGCGACGACGACCGCTTCAATGCCGAGCTCGATGCCATCGGGGAGCGCTATGCCGCCACGGCGCGCGATTTGCTTGCGGGTGACGACCTCGTTGCGCTGCTCGATGCCTGGAGCGCCGACGCCGATGACGTCAAGGACGTCCTGAAGGCCATCTCGCTCGTCAAGTCGGCCCCGCAGCGCAGCCGCGACGTCGTCGCGGGTTACGGTGAGATCTGGTCGGCGCGCCTGCTGGCCGCCTACCTCGGGCAACAGGTTCCGCAGCGTGGCGGCAGCTGGGTCGATGCGCGGCAGGTGATCACGGTGCGCGCGACGGAACTCGGGCCGACAGTTCTCTGGAAGGCGTCGCGGGCCAGGTTTGCCGACGTCGTTGCGGCCGATTTCGCGGGCATCGCGGTCATGACGGGCTTCATCGCCACCGACGAAGAAGGCCTGCAGACGACGTTGGGCCGTAACGGCAGCGACTATTCGGCCGCGATCTTTGCGGCGCTCAGCGAGGCGGATGAGCTGACGATCTGGTCCGACGTCGACGGCGTCATGAGCGCCGACCCGAGCCGGGTGCCCGAAGCGCAGGTGATCGACCGGCTGACCTACAACGAGGCGATGGAGCTCGCATATTTCGGCACCGCGGTCATCCACCCGCAGACGATGGGTCCCGTCATCGACAACGAGATCCCGGTCTGGATTCGCAACAGCCACAACCCGGCGCACCCGGGCAGCCGTATCGGCGCGGACGGTGCCGGTGACGACACCATCAAGGGCATCACGGCGATCGGCGGCATGGCGCTGCTGAACCTCGAAGGCGCGGGCATGATCGGCGTCCCGGGCACGGCCGACCGCCTGTTCGGCGCGCTCAAGGAGGCGGGCGTGTCGGTGACGCTGATTTCGCAGGCCAGCTCCGAGCACTCGATTTGCATCGCGGTCCCGCAGGACGTTGCGAGTCGCGCGCGCGACGTTGTCCGCGATGCGTTCGCGGTGGAACTCGAGGGCGGACAGATCCAGAGCGTCGACGTGACCCCGGGGCAGAGCATCATCGCCGTGGTCGGCGACGGCATGGCCGGCACGCCGGGTATCGCGGCGCGCTTCTTCGGCAGCCTGGGCCGCGCGGGCGTCAACGTACGCGCGATCGCGCAGGGCTCGTCGGAGCGCAACATCTCGGCCGTCGTCGATTCCGACGAGGTCACGAGGGCCTTGCGTGCGGCCCATTCGGGCTTTTATCTCTCCCACAAGACGATTTCGGTCGGGCTGATCGGGCCGGGGACGGTGGGCACCGCGCTTCTGCGGCAACTCGAGAAGCAGGCCGACCGGCTTGCCGAGCAGTTCAACCTCGACCTGCGTGTCCGGGCGATTGCGCGCTCGCAAAAGATGCTGCTGGGCGAGCGGCGCATCGACCTCGCGTCATGGGAGGACGAATTCGACGCCGACGCGATCGACACCGACCTCGACGCGTTCGAGGCGCACGTCAATTCGGACCACCTGCCGCACGCCGTGATCATCGACTGCACGGCCAGCGAGTTCATTGCCTCCCGGTACGGCGAATGGCTGGCGCGCGGCATTCACGTGATTACGCCGAACAAGAAGGCGTTCAGCGGCGACTATGCATCCTACCGCGGGCTGCAGGCCGCCGCGGACGAGGGCAGCTCGCATTACTTCTACGAGACGACCGTCGGGGCGGCGCTGCCCGTCATCAGCACGTTGTGCGACCTGCTGTACACGGGCGACGAGGTGCACTCGGTACGCGGCATCTTCTCGGGTACGCTGGCGTACCTGTTCAACGTCTACGACGGCACCACGCCTTTTTCCGAGATCGTGCGCGTTGCGAAGGAGAACGGCTACACGGAGCCGGACCCGCGCGACGACCTGTCCGGCATGGACGTGGCGCGCAAGCTCACGATCCTGGCCCGCGAACTCGGTCTGACGATCGGGATCGGCGACTTCCCGGTGCAGAGCCTCGTGCCGGAGGCCCTCGAGGACTGCCCGATCAGCGAGTTCCTCGACCGCCTGCCCGAGTTCGACGACGAAATCGCGGCGCTCTACAAGGACGCCGTGGCCCAGGACAAGCGCTTGCGCTACGTTGCGACGCTCGATGCCGAGGGCAATGCCGCGGTCGGCCTGGAGGCGGTCGCGGCCGATCATCCGTTCTGCAACATCAACCTGACCGACAATATCGTGCAGTTCGTTTCGGACCGATACTCGGAGAACCCGCTCGTCGTCCAGGGGCCGGGCGCCGGCCCGGAAGTTACGGCCGGGGGCGTGTTCTCCGACCTGCTGCGGCTTGCAAACTACCTGAGCAAGGGCCTCGGCTATGTCTGACTGGGTAACCGCGTTCGCGCCGGCCTCGATCGGCAACCTGGCCGTCGGGTTCGACATGCTCGGGCTCGCCCTCGAAAACGTCGGCGACCGCGTGCTCGCGCGCCGCACCGACGGCCCGGGCGTGACGATCGCGGAGGTGCGCGGACTCGACGGCGAGATTCACCCCTACCTGTCGACGGATCCGAAAGCGAACACGGCGTCGATCGCCGCACAGGCGCTATGGGATGCCCGGGGCGGCACGGGTGGCGTCGAACTGCAAGTCCACAAGGGCGTGCCGCTGCAATCGGGCATGGGCAGCTCGGCGGCGTCGGCGGTCGCGGCAGTGGTTGCGACCAATGCGTTGCTCGGGAAGCCGCTGCCGGTGGAAAAACTGCTCGCCTATGGGCTGGTCGGGGAGCAGTTCGCCAGCGGCGGGCTGCATGCCGACAACGTGGCGCCGAGCCTGCTGGGCGGGCTCGTCCTGTGTCCGCAGGTGCTGCTGCCCGACATCGTGCGTGTGCCGGCGCCCGACGGCGTCATGGCGGTGCTCCTCCACCCGGACCTGCAGGTCAACACGGCGCACGCGCGCCGAGGGCTCGCAAAGGGCTACTCCATGCAGGATTGGCTGGCCCAGCAGGGTTTGCTGGCCGGCTTCATCGTCGCCTGCGCGAACAGCGATCTCGACCTGATCGGCAAGACGCTCAAGGACCTCGTCATCGAGCCGCAGCGCAAGGACGCCGTGCCCTGTTTCGACGCCGTGAAGCAGGCCGCGGTCAAGGCGGGCGCCCTGGGCTGCAGCCTGTCGGGCAGCGGCCCGAGCATGTTCGCGCTGTGCGCGGCGCGTGCTGCCCCCAACGTGGCGAGCGCGATGGAACAGGCCTGCCGCGCCCAGGGCATCGCGTGCGAGTCCTGGGTCAGCTCGATGTCGGCGCCCGGGGCGCGCATCGAGACCGACTGATGCGATATCACAGCACACGAGGCGCGGGTCCGGTCAGCCTGGACGATGCGCTTCGCCAGGGCATTGCGAGCGACGGCGGATTGTTCCTGCCGGATTCCCTGCCGCGCTTCGAGGTCGGTGACTTCGATCGGGCCGAGTCGATCGCCGACGTGGCGCACGTCCTTCTGCGGCCGTTCTTCGAGGGTTCTTCGCTGGCGGGCGACCTCGACGCAATCCTCGACGAGACCTACCGTTTTCCGGTTCCCGCGACGCCGCTGCCGATCGCGGGACACGACGTCTCGCTGCTCGAGCTCTATCACGGGCCGACGGTCGCGTTCAAAGACGTGGGCGCGGGATTCCTCGCCGCCTGCCTGTCCCGACTCGAGGGCGACCCCGACGACCCGTTGACGATACTCGTTGCCACGTCGGGCGATACGGGCGCTGCGGTCGCCGCCGCGTTCGACGGACGGCCCGGCATGCGGGTCGTCGTCCTGTTCCCGGACGGCCGTGTCTCAAAACGCCAGGCGCACCAGCTGTGCTGCTGGAGTGACAACGTACTCTCGCTCAAGGTGCAGGGCTCGTTTGATGACTGCCAGGCGCTGGTCAAGGCCGCCATGGGCGATCCGGACCTGTCGGCGCGGCACCGCTTCAGTTCGGCCAACAGCATCAACATAGGCCGGCTGTTGCCGCAAAGCACCTACTACGCGGACGCCAGCCTGCGCCATTTCCGGCGGACCGGCCATGAGCCCGGGTTCGTCATTCCCACGGGTAACCTCGGCAATGCGTTCGCCTGCATCATGGCGCGCGAGATGGGCCTGCCGATCGGGCCGGTCATTCTCGCCACCAACGCGAACCGCACGATTGCGGACTATTTCGAAACCCTGGAATGGCTGCCGCGCGCGAGCCTGCAGACGCTCGCCTCCGCGATGGACGTCGGCGACCCGAGCAACATGGAACGCCTGCGCCACGTCGTCGGCGAGGCCGAGGTGCTGCGCGAACAGCTCGGCGTCCTGTCCGTCGACGACGACCGGATCCGCGAATCGATCCGCCGCGACTTCGCCGAGTTCGGATTCGCAACGTGTCCGCACACGGCGACGGCGACGCATGCATGGCGGCAGCTCGAGGCCGACACGGCCAAGGCGCACGAGTGGATCCTCGTGGCGACCGCGCACCCGGCGAAGTTCGAGACCATCGTCGAACCGCTGATCGGCCAGCCGGTGCCGGTTCCCCCGGAGCTGGCCGAGCTACTGGCGCGGCCCGCGAGGGCACTGTCGATAGAGCCAACACTTGCCGCTCTTGCTAGAGTACTCGCATGACGAATTTCGACGGACCGCCGTGGATGATGCCCGCGATCGCAGTGGCGGTCGTCGTCGTGCTCTGGATGCTGTACCGGTACGTCTTCGGACGCCGGACGCCGCTCGAAAACGCGCTGTCCGAAATTGCATTCGAGCGCATCGAGGCACTGGTGATTCCCAAAGCCGACGAGGGCGAAATCCAGATCGACCGGCTGGTCCTGACGACGAAAGGGCTGCTGATTCTCGAGGTCAAGGACGTGCAGGGGACCGTGTTCGGCAGCGACAAGATGTCCGACTGGACCGTCATCGCGGACGATCGCCGTTATACCTTCCCGAACCCGCAGCCGGCGCTTTACGATCGCATTGCCGCGGTACGCCAGATCGTCCGCCAGGTACCCGTGGAAGGCCGCGTCGTGTTCCTCGATGGCGCGGAGTTTACGAAGGGCGTCCCGGATCTCGTGACCGACATCGAGGGCCTCCTCGCCGAGTTCGGCGAAGCCGACAAGAACGCGGCGAAATACAAGATCGAGTCATTCAAGCCGCACTGGGAACTCATTCGCAAGGCGCTAGGCTGAAGAAACGGCGCGCGTTCTCGGTCGTGATCCGCGCGACGTGCTCCTCGCTTTGCCCGCGCGCTGCGGCCACGACCTTCAGCACCTCCGGCAGGTACATCGGTTCGTTGCGCCTGCTCTTCGGCCTGGGCCGGATGGTCCGCGGAAGCAGGTAGGGGGCGTCGGTCTCGATCAACAGCCTGTCGTCGGGAATCACGTCGACGATGTCGTGCAGGTGCTTGCCGCGGCGCTCGTCGCAAATCCATCCCGTCACGCCGATGTACAGTCCCAGGGCGAGGTACTCGCGCAGGGACTCGTGTTCGCCCGTGAAGCAGTGTGCCACGGCGCGCGACAGGCCGGGCAGGGCTGGCTCGAGCACCTCGATGAAATCGTCATGCGCGTCGCGCTGGTGCAAAAAGACCGGCAGGTGGGTGTCCCTGGCAATCGCGAGCTGGCGGCGAAAGGCGTCGAGCTGGGCCTCGCGCGGCGAAAAATTGCGGAAATAATCGAGGCCGCATTCGCCGATGGCAACGACGACGTCCCTGCCGGCGAGTTCCCGGATCAACGCATCGCTCTCGTCGGTGTAGTCAGACGCATGGTGGGGGTGTACGCCGGCCGTCGAATACAGGATGCCCGGGTTCGCCTCGGCGAGCGCGGCAGCGCGGCGGTTGCTGTCGTCGCTGCTGCCCGTAACGATCATCGTAACGACGCCGGCATCGGCCGCCCGCTTCATCATCGCTTCGCGGTCGTCGTCGAAACTGTCATGCGCGAGATTGGCGCCGATATCGATCAGGTGCATGTCAGTATTGCTCCCAGCGGAAGATGGCCGCGCCAATGGCGAGAAAGACGGCGCTCTGCACGACGAGTGCGCCGAGGCTCGGCGCGACGTCGAAGAACGTCGCACCGTCGAGCATGACGGCGCGCGCTGAGTCCAGGATGTGCGTCAGCGGAAAGACCTGCGAGATGTTGCGGACGACCGTTCCCGTCCCCTCGAGGGAAAACCACACGCCCGACAACAGCATCATCGGCCAGTTGATCAGGTTCAGCATTCCGCCCGCCAGTTCCTCGCTCGTGACGCGTGCCGAAACGATGAGCCCCAGCGATACCATCGAGACCGCGCCGACCAGGCCGACGAGAAACAGCGTCGCGTAGCTGCCTTCCATGCGCGTGTCGAGCAGCAGGTGCGTGCCCGTATAGACGAAGGCCGTGATGACCATGATCAGCACCATGCGGGACGCGACCTGGGCCGTGATGAACTCCAGCGACGTCAACGGAGTGGCGCGCAGCCGCTTGAGGAAGCCGTTCTTGCGGTAGCGGACGACGACATAGCCCACGCCGAACAGGCAGCTGAACATCATGTTCATGCCGAGGATGCCGGGCAGCACCCAGTCGGCATAGCGGATGGCATCGCCCTCGATCTGCTCCTTGATGACATTCTGCGGCGGGCCGGCCGAGCTCTGCAACAGCGCGAACTCGACGAAATAGCCTTTCGGCGCCGTCGGGTTGACCCAGTAGCGAGTCGGCGGACCGACGTCGACCAGCAGGTCCAGCTGGTGCCGCTCGACCTTGCGCAACGCCTCGTCCAGGTCTTCATAGGGAACGAAGCGAACGTAGCGTGTCTCTAGAAATGGATGGCTGCTCGTATCGACAACATCCTCGTCCTGCAGAACGCCGACCGTGTACTCGTCCCGCTGGCCGTCGAACGCAAAAGACAGGCCGAACACGAGTGCCACGGGCAATAACAGGTTCCAGGCGAGCGACGAGCGGTCGCGAACGAACTCCCGGTTGCGGCTGACGAATATGGCGTAGATACGTCGCAGCATCGTCAGGCTCGCAGCGAATGCCCGGTCAGGTCGAGAAACAGGTCCTCGAGATTCGGCCGGCGGATCTCGCCGTGCGGCAGGTGAATCAGCTCGTCGCCGTAGCGGGCATGCAACAATTCGTCCGGCGAGCCGTGCGTGACGATGCGGCCTTCGTCCATGATCGCGATGTCATCACAGAGTACCTGTGCTTCGTCCATGTAGTGCGTCGTCAGCACGACGGTGGCGCCGCCGGCGCGAATACGCTGGACGAGCGTCCAGAAATTGCGGCGCGCCTGCGGGTCGAGGCCCGTCGTCGGTTCGTCGAGGAAGATCAGGCGGGGGCGGTTGACGAGCGCGACGGCCAGCAGCAGGCGTTGGCGTTGACCGCCAGACAGCTTGCGATTGTCGCGGTCGAGGAGTCCGCCGAGGGAGCATTGCTCGATGACCTCGTCGAGATCGGCGCGTCGGTCGTACAGTGCCCTGAACATCTCGAGCGTCTCGCGCACCGTGATGTGATCCTGGAGCGCCGTGTTCTGGAACTGGATGCCGACTTCCTCGCGAAATCGTGCGCCGGCTATTTCACCGTAATAGTAGACCTCGCCGGAGGTCGGCCGCGTGACGCCCTCGATCATCTCGACCGTGGTGGTCTTGCCGGCACCGTTGGGGCCGAGCAGCCCGAAGCAGATGCCTTCGGGTACATCGAAGCTCACGCCGTTGACCGCGAGGACTCCGGGGTATTTTTTGACCAGCTTGCGGGCTTCGAGGGCGGGGGGCATGCGCGAAGGGTACCGGACTGCGACCGATTAATTAACCGGGTCGCTTGCCCGCCCGGCTCCCCGGGGCCGGCTGATCAGTGGCTGGTGCGGCCCGGCGAAATTCTCAGCTCGGCGCGTCGCACTTCGAGTCGCTCCTCGATTTGCGCGGAGTACTCCTGCAGCAGGAGCAGGTCCTGCCAGGCGAACGACCTGGGCGTCGTGTCGATGACGCACAGCGCACCGAGCGCTTCTCCCGTGATTGCCCGGACCGGCACTCCCGCGTAGAAGGCGATGCCCG
>JBFGYM010000107.1:0-8115 GCA_041587435.1 Woeseiaceae bacterium | reverse complement strand
TCGATCAAGGCGGCGCCCGTGTTCCTGCCCGTTCCGCAGAGCGTCCTCAACAGCGACGGCGAATGGATCGCCGACCTCGAGCGCTTCGAGGGCATGCTCGTCGAGTTTCCCGAAACGCTGACCGTCACCGAGGTGCGCAATCTCGAGCGCTTCGGCGAGGTCACGCTGTCCGAGGGCGGCCGACTGTACCAGTTCACCAACGGCAACGCACCCGACGCGGCCGGCTACAGCGCGCACCGGGATCTGAACGCGCGTCGCTCGATCGTGCTCGATGACGGGCTGCGCAGCCAGAACCCCGACACGGTGCACCACCTCGACGCCGGCAGCAGCCCGGGCTACTCGATCCGCATCGGCGACACGCTCGACGGGTTGACGGGCAACCTGCGCTTCTCGCGCGGTGCGGGCGGCGACGGCCGCGAGACCTGGCGGCTGATGGCCACGGTCGATCCCGTGTTCGACAGCGCCAACCCCCGCCCGGGCACGCCGGCGGTCGGCGGGACGGTTCGCGTCGGCGGGTTCAACCTGCTGAACTTTTTCACGAGCATCGATACGGGCGCAGAAGTGTGCGGACCACGCGGTGACGAAGGCTGCCGCGGCGCCGACAGCAGCGCGGAATTCGCGCGGCAGCGCGACAAGGCGGTCACCGCGCTCGTCGCGTCGGGGGCCGACATCCTGGCGCTGACGGAGCTCGAGAACAATGCCGTCGAGTCGCTCAGATCCCTCGTCGACGCCCTGAACGCACGCGTCGGTCCCGGCGAGTACGCCTTTGTCGACACCGGCATCATCCATGACGACGTCATCAAGGCCGGTCTCGTTTACCGGACCTCGACCGTCAGCGCCGTCGGGGATCACGCGCTGCTCGACCGCGGAGTCGACTCGCGCTTCAATGACGATCGCAACCGGCCGTCGCTGGCACAGACGTTTGCCGCCAACGCGAACGGCGCGCGGGTTACCGTGGTCGTCAATCACCTGAAGTCGAAAGGCTCGTCCTGCGATACCGACGGCGATCCCAATCTCGGCGACGGCCAGGGCAACTGCAACCTGACGCGCACCGCGGCCGCGGCCGCGCTCGCCGACTGGATTGCCACCGACCCGACCGGCAGCGGCGATCCGGATTACCTGCTCATCGGCGACATGAACGCCTACTACCGCGAAGACCCGATCGAGGCGTTCCGCAGCGCCGGCCTCGCCGACCTGCTGGCCGGCCAGACGCAGCCCTATTCATTCATCTTCGACGGCCAGTCCGGCGCCTACGATTACGCGTTCGCCACCCCGAGCCTCGCGCCGCAGGTAAGCGGCGCGCTCGAGTGGCACATCAACGTGGACGAGCCGCCGCTCCTCGACTACAACCTCGAGCACGGGCGCGACCCGGCGCTGTTCGATGCGAACACGCCGTACCGGGCCGCGGACCACGACCCGGTCATCGTCGGCCTCGACCTCGTGAACTAGCTTATTCGGGCTTGCGGAACTTGAGCGTCATGCGATTGGACTCGCCGATCGCCTCGTACGTCGCCCGCAGTTCGGGGTCTTCGCGGCTCGAGCTCAGGGTCGGCGGCAGGCGCCACACCACGTCGTCCTCGGCGGGCTGGTCCCCGGGGTTCGCGTTGACGTCGCTCTCGGCCACCAATTCGAAGCCGGCGTTTTCCGCCGCGGCGATGACGAACGCCTTCTTCAGGTAACCCCGGCTGCCGTCGGCGAATTCGTCCGACATCTCGTCCCGCGCGTGGTGCTGCACGACGCCGAACACGCCGCCGGGTTTCAGGATCGCGTACGCGTCCGCAAGCGCCTCCCCGAGGAAGTCCCCCTTGTCGGAAAACCGGGCGAGGTTGTGCAGCACGCGCGCGAAGAACACGACGTCGGCCGTGCCGCGGAGTTCATCCGGCATCGAGCCGAAGTAGAACGCGCTGATGCGCGCGCCGTCCTCGCCGGCCCACATCCTGGCGCCGGTCGGGAAGTTTTCGCCCCAGTGGCTCTGCTCCTCGAGAAACGCCTCGGTGGCGAACGAGAAATTCGGGAACATCGCCATCGAATAGTTGGCGCCGATCAGGTGGCCCTCCGGACCGAGGTAAGGCAGCAAGACCTGCGTGTACCACCCTCGGCCCGGGAGTCCTTCGACGACCGTCATGCCGGGTTCGATGCCGATGAACTCGATCGTCTCCCGCGGGTGCCGGTACGGGTAGCGCGCCTTGATCGCGTCGGGCTGCGCCGCGAGGACGGCCTCGAGCCTGTCGGCTGCGGAAGTCTCCGCGGGCGGTGCCGGCTCGGCCGGCGATTCATCGGCCGCCTGGCAGGCGACCAGCAGCAGAACAAGACAGGAAGCGGCGATTCGGATCATGGCATTCGTCCAGGTCAACGGCTTGCGCCGACAATCCAGACTCTAGTCCAGATCGCGCAGCAATGCATGTGTCTCCCGCCGTGCATCCTCGAGCGCGCCGACGACGCGCTCGTAGGCGTCGCGGTCATTAAGCGACTCCCATGACGCTTCCCAGGCCTGCAGCAGCCGGGTCGCGGCGCCGTCCACCTCGCCCGCGAGGAGCTGCGCCAGGTCGCGCACGGCCAGCACGTGCACCCAGCCCGTGCGAGGATTGCCCTTGTCGGTGACGTCCATGTCCCAGGCATTGTGGTAAACGACCTGCTGCAGGTCGCCGAGGTTGCGCAGGACCTCGACGGCGATGGCGCGCTGGGTGCGGTTGTACTCGCTGACCTCGTTGCGCCACGTGTTGTAGCCGAGGCTCGTGATGGCGATGACGAGGCTTATGAGCGCGACCGCGTTGCGCTGCAGCTGGTCCCGGATTCGTGCTCGTGCCGTCATCGAATAAACAGACCCGGGATGCGGTGCGTTTATTTCGTCGCCGGCGACGCCTCGGCCGGCCAGTTGGCGACGTCCCTGCGCTGGAGTCGAAGCAGCCATGCGACCAAACCGATGCCGACGATCATGACGCCGGCAAGGAACAGGAAGTAGTGCTGGTGGCCGGCGGCGCCCGGACTGGCATCGAGTATTCGCCCCGTTATGGGACCGAAGAAGATCTCGGGGGTATAGCCGACGAACGACACCGTACCGGCGACCGCGCCCGTCAGGTGGGCCGGCACGCGGTTTTCCTCGAGCAGGGCGAAATACACGCCGCGCAGGGAGAAGACGGCAAACATGCTGACGAAGATGTTGGCATAAATGACGGCCACGGCGTGGCCCTCGGGCAGCAGCGTCGCGAGCGGCAGGTACGAGAGCACCAGCACGGCGAACGTCAGGCCGATGGTTCTTGCCGCCGTCCAGCGATCCGCGAGCATGCCGGCCAGCACCGCGGCGACCGGCCGCACGTAGGCCGCGTACGCGGCCAGCCGTGCGCCGTCGACCTCGTTCATGCCCAGCACCTGCACGGCATACAGCGAGTAATTGTCGAGGCCCTTGAAGCCGCAGTACGCGCAGATGATGACGGCGGCCTGCGCCCAGACGATCGGCCGTTTCAACACGGCGAACGAACCGCGGAACAGTGCCGTGCCGGAACCGCTTGCAAGCCTGGACGGAGGCACCAGGAACCACGTGAGAACCGCGGCTCCGAGTGCGGCGAACGAGTACATCGCGATCACGAAGCGAAATGCCGCACGCCGCTCTCCGTTTGTCGTCATCTCGACGGATTCGGGCAGGTAGAAGGCCAGCAGGCTGACGCCGATCGTCCCGAGCAGGGCCGCAACGATTCCGCGGCCGCCTTCGAGAATGCCGAACGCGGCGCCCTGGGCGTGGTCGCCGCCCCACTCCCGCGTCGCCCGAATCAGCGCCGACCAGAACAGCAGGATCGTCGTGATGCCCCAGTAGGCATAGAGCAGCGCCATGCCGACCGGGCCCGGGTACGTCGCCATGTAGAGTCCGCCGGCCGCTGTCGCCACGAGTGACAGCGTCAAGAGCGACCGCGCGGAGAAGCGGTCGGCCAGCGCGCCGCCCGGGAAGTATGCGAGCATGGCCAGCACACCGTAGACCGCAAAGACGTCCCCGAGCTGCGTATTGGTGAAGCCGAATGCCTCGAGGAACGTCGGCCGGAAAAACCGCGATGTGTGAAACGGCAGCCCGAAGACGATCTCGCCGGCGAGGACGAGCGTCAGCATCAGCGTGAAACGCGCTAACATGTCGCCACCATACAGCACAGGCACGAGGGGAGCCCCGATGAGGAAGCTCACAGCAATTGCCGTCGCGATACTGCTGTCGTGCACAGCGCCGGCCTGGCCCGACGCGCCCGGCACGATGCGCGTCGACTACTTCCACGGCGGCAACCAAGACACCGAGATGTTCTCGCTCGACCAGGTCGTTATCGAGCCGCTGCCGTGGACCGGCAACATGGCGCAGCCGATCGACAAGACCCACCGCGGCAAGTACCTGTTCGAGATCGTCGACCCGGAGACCGGCACCATCGCGTGGTCGCGCAGCTTCAGCAGCATCTACGGCGAGTGGGAGACGACCGCTGAGTCGCGCAACATCAACCGCTCGTTCCACGAATCCGTGCGCTTCCCGGAGCAGACCGAAATCTTCGAACTCGTCATGAAAAAACGCGGCGCGGGCAACCGCTTCGAGGAAGTATGGCGCATCGCGCTCGATCCCGGTGACGTCCTCGTGCACCGCGAATCGGCAATGTACGCGAACCGGGTCGTCGCGATTCATGAGAGCGGCGACCCGGCCACGAAGGTCGACCTGCTCCTGATGGGCGACGGTTACACGGCCGCCGAGGCCGATGACTTTGTGGCGAAGGCGAAAGAACTCACGGACATTCTGTTCGCCACATATCCTTTCAGCAAGCGCAAGGACGACTTCAACGTCTGGGCGGTCGCGCCGCCTGCGCGCGAGTCGGGCGTGTCGCGGCCATCGACGGGCACGTTCCGCGATTCGCCGATCGGTTCGACGTACGACTCGTTCCGCTCCGAACGCTACATCCTCACCTTCGACAACAAGTCGATGCGACGCATTGCATCCTCGGCGCCGTACGATTTCATCGAGATCCTGACCAACACGGAAGTCTACGGGGGCGGCGGCATCTATGGCCTGTTCAGCACGGCGGCCGCCAACAGCGGCTATGCCGCCTACCTGTTTGTGCACGAGTTCGGCCACCATTTTGCCGGTCTCGCCGACGAGTACTACACGAGTTCGGTCGCGTACGAACTGCCGGAGGTCATCGAAGAACCCTACGAGCCCAATGTCACGGCACTGCTGGATCCGGACAACCTCAAGTGGAAGCACCTCGCGACACCGAACACACCGTTGCCGACGAGCTGGCCGAAAGCAGAGTTCGAGGAACACTCGATGGCCTACCAGGAGCGGCGCCGGAAGATGCGTGCCGCCAACGTCCCGGAAGCCGAGATGAACGAGCTGTTCGACGACAACCAGGCATTCGTCGAGGCGCTGTTCGAGAAGTCGGGACAGAAGGGCCTCGTCGGCGCCTTCGAGGGCGGCAACTACATGGCCGAGGGCATCTACCGGTCACAGCAAAACTGCATCATGTTCACGCGCACGAGAGATTTCTGCGTCGTCTGCTCCGAAGCGATCGAGAAGGTGATCGATGAGTACACGGTGCATTGACGCGACCGCGGCAAGAAAAGTCCGGTGCAGTGTCCGTGTTTTTCTACGGGCTGTTCATGGACGCAGCATTACTGGCGTCGAAAGGTGTCCATGCAAAAGATCCGACTGTCGGCTTCGTCGACGGGTACACCCTGCGCATCGGGGAACGGGCAACGCTGGTTCCCGAGTCGGGCGGCCGCGCCTACGGCGTGCTGATGGAGATCACGCCGGAGGATGACGCAGCGCTCATTTCGCGTTGCTTTGTGTTGCGCCGCAAGGGCAGCTTGTTACACTCGCGAATGTAGCGTCGGCAAATACCCGGAAATCGAAACAGCGAGCCACAACCGCCCGTGAGCGCATGGAAACTTCGACACAACTGGCTGCCGCTGGTGTTCCTGCTCCTCGGCTTGCTGCTGGTGCTGTCGCTGGGGATTGCCGGGAAGAAGAACGACGCCGAGCGTATCGGTCTCGAGACCCGCATCACGGCTGAACAGCTCAAACTCCGCCTCGAGTCCTGTTTCGCTGCGCGGGCCAGCCTGATTCATACGCTGGCCGGATACCCCTGGCAGTCGCAGGAGCAGGTCATCGCTGACTGGGCCGATCGTGCGAGCGCGTTGCTGCCGCTTTACTCCGGCGTCCAGGCACTGAATTTCATCGACGCGGATGGCGTCATCAGGGTCATTTACCCGGTCGCACCCAACCGCGCCGCGCTCGACGCCAATCTCTGGGAGCACCCAGAGGCATCGGTCTCTGCTGCGCTGGAGCGCGCGACGAGGTCCGGCGCCGTGGCACGCACGGATATCATCAAGCTGCTGCAGGGCGGCATGGGTTTCGCGCTGTACCGCCCCATCCGCGGTATTGCGGGGCAGCCTGCCGGATATGCCAACGGTGTGTTCCGTATCGAGGCTTTCATGGCCTCGTGCCTGCCCGAGGGGCGGCTGCGGCGGAACTTCGCGTTTGCGCTCATCGACAAAGGCATGGTGTTTTACGAGCAGGCCGACCCGGATATTGCCGGGCCCAGCCCCTACCAGGTCGACCTGGAGATCAGCGTTACCGACGCACCCTGGCGCTTCACGATCGCTCCCCTGACGAGCTACCTCGCCGCGACGGACGACGTACTCGACGAAATCTGGAACGGTCTGGGCGTGCTGCTGATCACGCTGCTGACGCTGGTGTTCCGCTTTGCGCTGATCAAGCAGCGCGACATCGAGGCGCGCGAGGACGAGTATCGTCTTCTCGTGGAAAACCAGACCGATCTCGTCGTCAAGGTGAACATGGACGGCGAATTTCAGTACGTCAGCCCGAGTTACTGCGAGATGTTCGGCAAGAGTGGGGACGAACTCCTCAACAAGGCATTCATGCCGCTGGTTCACGAGGACGATCGCGAACCCACGGCGCGCTCGCTGGAGCGCCTGCGCCATCCTCCGCACACGGCCTACCACGAACAGCGCGCGATGACCAAAGACGGCTGGCGCTGGCTCGCCTGGTCGAACCGGGCCGTACTGGACGACAACGGCGACATGGTCGGCATCACGGCCGTGGGCCGCGACGTTACCGAGGTCAAACGCCTCGAGGAGCGCGTCGCTCACTCGCAAAAAATGCGCGCCATGGGTGAGCTTGCCGGCGGTATCACGCACGACTTTAACAATCTGCTGCAGGTCATCCTGGGCAATATGGAGTTCCTGCTGCTGAGCGACAAGCACGACGCCGAGACCCGCGCCGCACTGGAAAGCGTCCGCGATATGGGTACGCGCGCAATGAACCTGACCAAGAAGCTCGCCACGCTGAGCCGCCAGGATTTGACGCGCCTGGAATTGTTCGACGTCAACGAGTTCCTGCGCGAACTGGAAGAACTGCTCGGTCACACGCTGCCCGCATCCGTGGACCTGTCGGTGACACCCGCCGGTGAACCGCTGTCCGTGCACGGCGACCACTCGCAGCTCGAACAGGTGGTGCTCAACCTCTGCTTCAATGCGCGCGACGCCGTTGATTCGAAGGGGAGCATCCGGCTAACGGCACGCCGGCAGCCGGCCGACAGCCTTGGATTTTTGCCCGAGACGCTGCCCGGCGCAAGCGAGTACGTCGTGATCAGCGTCGAGGACGATGGCCGCGGCATCGACGCGGACATCCTGCCACGCATTTTCGACCCGTTTTTCACGACCAAGGAAACGACGCTGGGTACGGGACTCGGACTCGCCAACTGCTTCAGCATCGTGGAGCGGCACAACGGGACGATCACCGTCGAATCGACGCCGGGCAAGGGCAGCCGCTTCTCGGTCTGCCTGCCACTCGCAACCGACGGGGAGCGTGCTGCCGACCCGGGCGGCAAGAAGTCACCGGCACTCCGTTTAAAGAGCGATGCCAGCGCGGGCGAGCTGGTGCTTGTCGCCGACGACAACCCGCAGCTCTTGAAACTGACCTGCAAGGTGCTCGAGAACGCCGGCTACAAGACTTGCGCAGCTGCGGACGGGAAACAGGCACTCGAGCTCTACACGGCCCGGCAGGATGAGATTCGCCTGCTGATCCTCGACCTCGTCATGCCGAACATGAATGGCCAGGAGGTCGCGTCGGCGGTC
>JBFGYM010000106.1:0-8138 GCA_041587435.1 Woeseiaceae bacterium | reverse complement strand
GGCACCTGCCTGCTCGCGTTCCATCCGGATGCGCGTCCCGACGTGTTGCACCACACGCTCGACCCGGGCGACGCGCGTCACTACGTGGAGCGTTACCTGGCGGGTCCCTACCTGCTCGACCCGCTGTACGACCTGGCCCGCCGCGACGACAAACCGTCGATGTGCCGCTTTCGCGACGCGACGCCGGACCGCTTTCACTCGAGCGAATACTACCGGCAGTACTGCGAGCGTACGCACCTCAAGGACGAGATGGACTTTCTCGTCGACGTCGATGACGGCGGCGCGCTCGTGCTCGTGGTCGGGCGTCGCGAGAAGATGTTCTCGAAGGCCGAACTGGCGCGGCTCGAACTGATCGAGCCGGTCGTGCGCGCGGCCATGCAGAGAATCTGGGCGAACTGGCAACGCGCCGGGGAGCGCGAGGCGCCCGACCGCGCGATCCATGCGCGACTGACGGAGTGCTTCGACAACTTCGGCGACGGCGTTCTGACCGAGCGCGAGCAGGAGATCAGCAAGCTGCTACTGCGCGGCCACTCGACCAAGTCGGTCGCCCGTGAACTCGAGATCGCTCCCGGCACGGTCATGGTCCACAAGCGCAACCTGTTCGCGAGACTCGGCATCTCCTCGCAATACGAGCTGTTTTCGCGGTTTATCGAAGACCTGTCGCGCTGAGGGAAAAAGGTGGTGGGCGATACCGGTCTCGAACCAGTGACCTCCGCAATGTGAATGCGGCGCTCTACCAACTGAGCTAATCGCCCACCGCAGGCCCTATTCTGTGCCGTCACGCGGGTCGCTTCAAGGGATTGCCGCAGGTCATTCCGCAACGGTACCGGCGAAATGGTATTCAGACCGGGTCGGGCAGGCCGGACAATGGGAGCGGAGCTATAAGCTGACGGCAGGGGTGCCAACCGATGTTTGAATTCGATTTTGGTCTTGGCGAGGACCTCGACCTGTTGCGCGAGACCGTGCGCGGTTTCGCGGCGGATCGCATCGCCCCGCGCGCGGCGGAGATCGACGCGAGCAACGTATTTCCGCGCGACCTGTGGCCGGAGCTGGGGGAACTCGGCCTGCTGGGAATCACGGTCGAAAGCGAATACGGCGGGTCGGAACTCGGCTATCTCGCCCACGTCATCGCGATGGAGGAAATCAGCCGCGCGTCGGGCGCGGTCGGCCTGTCGTACGGGGCGCATTCCAACCTGTGCGTCAACCAGTTGCGGCACTGGGGCAGCGCCGAGCAGAAAGCCACGTACCTGCCGAAACTCGTGTCGGGAGAGCATCTCGGTGCGCTCGCCATGAGTGAGCCGGGCGCCGGGTCCGACGTCATGAGCATGCGCACGACCGCCGTTCGCGACGGCGACGACTACGTCCTGAACGGCTCCAAGATGTGGATCACGAATGCACCCGGCGCCGACGTCATGGTCGTCTACGCGAAAACCGATCCCTCGAAAGGCAGCAAGGGTGTCAGCGCCTTCGTCGTCGGACGGGATGCGCCGGGCCTGTCGACGCCGCAAAAGCTCGACAAGCTCGGCATGCGCGGCTCGGACACGAGCGAAGTCCTGTTCGAGGACTGCCGCGTGCCCGCAGCGAACCTGCTCGCCACGGAGGGCAAGGGCGCCGCCATCCTGATGAGCGGCCTCGACTACGAGCGCGTCGTTCTCGCGGGCGGGTCGCTCGGCATCATGGCCGCCTGCATGGACCTCGTGATGCCGTACGTCCACGACCGCAAGCAGTTCGGCCGCCCGATCGGCGAGTTCCAGCTCATGCAGGGCAAGATCGCCGACATGTACACGGCCATGAATGCCTGCCGCGCCTACGTGTACAGCGTGGCGCAGGCCTGCGATCGCGGATTGACTACCCGCTTCGATGCCGCGGGATGTATCCTCGTGGCTGCCGAGAAGGCGACGTGGATGGCCGGGGAGGCGATCCAGGCCCTCGGCGGCAACGGCTACATCAACGAGTACCCGGCCGGACGCCTGTGGCGCGACGCCAAGCTGTACGAGATCGGCGCGGGCACGAGCGAGATACGTCGCATGTTGATCGGCCGCGAACTGTTCAAGGCGACCCGATAAACCGATGCCCGTACTGAAAACGAAAGTCGATCGCTCGTCCGACGACTTCGAAAAAAACAAGGCGGCCCACGAGGCCCTCGCGGCCGATCTCAGGGAGGTCAACGACTACATCCTGCAGGGTGGACCCGAGCGATCGCGAGACAAACACCTCCAGCGCGGCAAGCTGCTGGCCCGCGATCGAATCGCGAGGCTACTCGACGAGGGAGCGCATTTTCTCGAGATCGGCCGCCAGGCCGCCTGGCAGGTCTACAGTGACGATGTGCCGAGCGCCGGCATCGTCACGGGCATCGGCCGCATCCACGGTCTCGAGTGCATGGTTGTCGCCAACGATGCGACGGTGAAGGGGGGGACGTACTACCCGCTGACGGTCAAGAAGCACCTGCGCGCGCAGGAGATTGCGCTGGAAAATCACCTGCCGTGCATTTACCTCGTCGATTCGGGGGGCGCCTTCCTGCCGCGCCAGGATGAAGTGTTTCCCGACCGCGATCACTTCGGCCGGATCTTCTACAACCAGGCGCGCCTGTCGGGCCAGGGGATTCCGCAGATCGCGGTCGTCATGGGGTCGTGCACGGCGGGCGGGGCATACGTGCCCGCGATGTGCGACGAGTCGATCATCGTGCGCAACCAGGGCACGATATTTCTCGGCGGTCCGCCACTGGTCAAAGCAGCGACGGGCGAGGTCGTGGATGCCGAAACGCTTGGCGGCGGCAGCGTGCACTCGCGCATTTCCGGGGTGACAGACCATCTCGCGGACGACGACGAGCATGCATTGCGCATCGCGCGCGACATCGTCGCCAACATCAACTTCCAGCGCGCGCCGAGCGTGGTGCGGCGCAAGCCGGTCGAACCGCTGCACCCGGTCGAGGACATCTACGGCATCGTGTCGCGCGAATTCCGATTCCCTTACGATATCCGCGAGGTCATTGCGCGCATCGTCGACGGGTCGGAGTTCCACGAGTTCAAGAAACTGTACGGCGCGACGCTCGTCTGCGGCTTTGCGCACATCGACGGCTACCCGGTCGGCATCGTGGCCAACAACGGCATCCTGTTCCCCGAGTCGGCGCAGAAAGGGGCCCATTTCGTGCAACTCTGCAACCGCCGCCGGATCCCGCTGGTGTTCCTGCAGAACATCACGGGCTTCATGGTCGGCAAGCGCGTCGAGCAGGCCGGCATCGCCAAGGACGGCGCCAAGATGGTGAATGCCGTCGCGACGGCAAACGTTCCCAAGTTCACGGTGGTCGTCGGCGGCTCGTTCGGCGCCGGCAATTACGCGATGTGCGGCCGTGCCTACGGCCCGCGCATGATGTGGATGTGGCCGAACGCGCGCATTTCCGTCATGGGCGGCGAGCAGGCCGCGCTCGTGCTGTCGACCGTGCGTGAAGACGGCCTGAAGCTGAAAGGCGAGGAATGGCCGGCAAAGGACAAGGCGGACTTCGAAGACATGATCCGCACACAGTACGAAACGCAGGGCAGCCCGTATTACGCGAGCGGACGCCTGTGGGACGACGGCGTGATCGACCCCTTCGAGACGCGCACCGTGCTCGCGCACGGCCTGTCGGCCGCAATGAACTTCCCGCAGCCTCCCGAAGAGCCGTTCGGCATTTTCCGTATGTGACGGTACACTCGGCACCGGGAAGTCCGCTACAGGACCACAACCCGGGCGCTCCCGCCGACAAACACGGATGATCCATGCCACTTGATTACGACAAACTCATGTCGACGGTCGAGAACGACCTGCCTTTCAGCTACTCCGATGCCGACTCGATGCTCTATGCGCTCAGCGTGGGGATGGGCCGGGACCCCGTGGACCGCCGCGAACTGGCTTACGTCTATGAGCAGGGCGAACCCCTGAAGACGATGCCGACGCTCGCGACGGTGCTCGTGCCGGAGATGTTCCCGGTCGGGCTCGGTTGGGATTACTCCCGTATCCTGCATGGCGAGCAGCGTCTGAAACTCTATCGCCCGCTGCCGCCGGCGGCCGACCTGCTCGTCAACAAGCGCGTCGTCGATGCGATCGACCGCGGGCCGAAGCACGGCGCGTTAATCCTGCTCGAAGCCGAGGGGCGCCTCGCGGCCGACGACACGGCGCTGTTTACGCTCGGCTGCACGATCGTTGCGCGCGGCGACGGCGGCTTCGGCGGCCCCAGGGGCAAGGGGATCCCGCCGCACCGGCCGCCGAAGCGCGAGCCGGATTTGTCCTGCGACATCGACACGCGGCGCGACCAGGCGCTGCTGTACCGCCTGACCGGCGACCGCAACCCGCTGCACGCCGACCCGGCGCGCGCCCGGGACGTCGGCTTCGATCGCCCGATTCTGCACGGCCTGTGCACCTTCGGCGTGGCCTGCAAGGCGATCCTGCAGACCATCTGCGATTACGATTACACGCTGATCGAGGAATTCGACGCGCGCTTCTCGGCCCCCGTCATGCCGGGTGATACGATTACCACCGACATGTGGCAGGACGGCAATGTCGTGTCGTTCAGCTGCAGCGTCCGGGAGCGTGGCGCCGAAGTGCTGCGCAACGGCAAGTGCACGCTGAGCGCATGAACCGGGAGGTGCGATGAGCGAACGGCTCGAACTGTCGATCGGGAATCACGTGGCGGAGGTCATGCTCGATCGCGCCGACAAGTTCAATGCGCTCGACATCGACATGTTCCGCGCGCTCGACGCCGTTGCGCGCAAGCTGGCGGCCGACACCTCGGTACGCGCCGTCGTGCTGCACGGCGCCGGCGAGCACTTCTGCGCCGGCATCGACCTCGGCGTCCTGCAGGGCGGCGGCGAGGCCGTCGCAGAAGTGCTGCTGGCGCCCGTCGACGGCACGCCGGCCAACCTCGCGCAACGCGCCGCCTATGCCTGGCGCGAACTGCCCGTTCCGGTGATCTGCGCACTGCGCGGCACGGTTTTCGGTGGTGGCTTGCAGATCGCGATGGGCGCGGACCTGCGTTTCGCCGCGCCCGGGACGCAGTTCTCGATCATGGAGTCGAAATGGGGCCTGATCCCGGACATGGCGATCAGCACCACGCTGCGCGATATTCTCCCGCCGGACAGGGTCAAGGAACTGGCCTGGACCGCGCGTGTGTTCGATGCCGCCGAGGCGCTCGACCTCGGCATCGTCACGCGGGTCGAGGACGATCCGCTGGCGGCAGCGCGCCGCATGGCCGCCGTCATTTGCGACCGCTCGCCGGACGCGATTCGCGGCATCAAGCAACTCGTCAACGGGTCGTGGGGACTTTCCGAGGCCGAGGCGCTGGCGCTCGAAATGCGTATCCAGGCGGGCATTCTCGTTGGCCCGAACCAGGCCGAGGCCGTGCGTGCGAACCTCGAGAAACGCGCGCCGGAATTCACGGACTAGATGCGCCGTATTCGCCGGAACTTTGGGGAAAATGGCAGGTTCCAACCAACAGTCAGAATTACTTTGCCGAGTCTAGCTTGAACCTCCGAGTTTCCATCCTGCTGCTCATGATCTGCGCCGCCGCAACGGGCCAGGCCGCCGATTCGCAGGAGCGAAGAAACGACTCACCGGCGCTGCGACTGCACCTCAAGGCCGAAGACCTTTACCAGAACGGACACTTCGAGCGTGCCTATTTCATCTACGTCAATGAACTGGCCGCTATCGGCGACAAGTACTCGCAATACATGGCGGGCTACATGTGCCTCAACGGCCAGGGCATGCGCCAGGACCCGGTCATGGCCTCGGCCTGGTACCGGCTGGCGGCCGAGCGCGGCGCGCCCGAGTTCATCGAGTTGCGCGACCGGTTACTCGAGTCGATGAGCGAGGCCGAGCGGGCACAGTCGGACGATGCGTACGTCAGGCTGCGCCTCAAATACAGCGACGTCGCGCTGGCCCTTGGGCACCTGCAGCACGAACGGCGCGAGATCGACTCCGGGAAGACGGGCACGCGCCTCAACACGGGCACGGGGCCGATCACGGTCGTCGATCCCAAAACGGGCGCGCCGATGCCCTACGACGTGTTCATCGGGCGCATCAGGGACCGCATGCAGGTGCGCCTCGACTTCATCACGGAGAACATGGGCATCGATGCGGTCGACGCCGGCATGAGCGACCGGGAATTCCAGCGCTTTGCCGACCAGGTGACGGACTACCTCAAGGTCGTCGACGACCGCTGACACGGGCGGCGGGTGCCAGGCCCGCGCTCAGGATTTCCGGGAACTCGGCCACGACCTTGGCCGCGACGTCGGCATCGCGACGGTACCACTTCGGCACCCAGTTGAGTGCGCCCATGATGGCGTTGCCGGTCATGCGCACGTCGCAGGGCGCAATGCTGCCGTCGGCGATGCCGCGTTCGAGGATCGCTTCGAAGCGGGCGCTGTGGCGTCGCGAGATGTCGAGAACATGCTCGCGGTGCTCCGGCTCGAGCGACGGGATTTCGGACATGATCGCGATCGGGCCGCGTTCGCCCGTCATGACCTCGAGGTGGTAGCGCAGGTAGCGACGCACGATGTCGAGCCCGTCCGCGCCCTCGGCGACTGCCCGGTCCATGGCCTCGCGGCCCACGTCGCCCGCGCGCAGGTAGCAGAGGTAGACGAGTTCCTCCTTGTTCTTGACGTAGTAATAAAGCGCGGCGTCGGTCAGGCCGAGCAGGTTGGCGACGTCCTTGAGCGAGGTGCCGCTGTAGCCCTTCTCGTTGAAGCAGCGCGCGGCGGCGCGCAGCATGCGGTTTTTCTTGAGTTGCCAGCGGCTCTGGGCGGCTTGCGGGGCCATTTCGGGGTCCGGGTGCTTGAGTCCCGACCGATTCTGCATTATTTTAATCCAGATTAAAATTATTTGACGGGTTGAAGTATGCATACGGCAGCCACGGATTTGCCGCGCGCGGGTAGCGCGCGGGACGACGTTCCCCTGCGCTTCGTTACGGCCGCGTCGCTGTTCGACGGCCACGACGCTGCGATTAACATAATGCGTCGCCTGATCCAGGCGCAGGGCGTCGAGGTCGTGCACCTCGGGCACAACCGCAGCGTGGACGACATCGTGCGGGCGGCGATCCAGGAAGACGCCGACGGCATCGCCGTGAGTTCCTACCAGGGTGGCCACAACGAGTTCTTCCGCTACATGATCGACCGCCTCGCCGAACTCGGCGCGAGCCACATCCGCGTGTTCGGCGGCGGCGGCGGCACGATCACGCCCGAGGAAATCAACGCGCTGATGGACTACGGCGTCGAGCGCATCTACCACCCGCATGACGGTATGGAGATGGGCCTCACCGCGATGATCGACGACCTCATCGCGCGCACGCGTTCCGCGCGCCGCCCGAGCTTCGTGCCCGAAACGTCCGCATCGGCGGTCGACATCGCGGCGATGATCTCGGCGATCGAGGAGGGCGTTTTCGACGAGGCCGAACTCGCGCGGCTGCGCAAGGAATGGCAGATGCAGGCGGGGCAGGTGCCCGTCATCGGCATCACGGGCACGGGCGGCGCGGGCAAGAGCAGCGTCACCGACGAAATCCTGAACCGATTCCTGGCGAGTTTCCCCGACATGCGCATCGCGGTACTGGCCGTCGACCCGACGCGCCGCCGCACGGGGGGCGCGCTGCTCGGCGACCGCATCCGCATGAATACGCTGCGCTCCGAGCGCATCTACATGCGCTCGATCGCAACGCGCCGCCAGCACCTCGCGACCAGCGAGATGCTGGCCGATCACATCGCTTATCTGAAGTCCGAGGGCTTCGATCTCGTCATCGTCGAAACGGCCGGCATCGGCCAGAGCGACAGCGAGATCGTCGACATGGTCGACTTCGCCGTCTACGTCATGACGAGCGACTACGGCGCGGCCAGCCAGCTCGAGAAGATCGACATGCTCGACTTCGCCGATCTGGTCGTCCTCAACAAGTTCGACAAGCGCGGCGCCGAGGATGCACTGCGCGACATTCGCAAGCAGTGGAAGCGCAACCACGTCGCGTTCGACACGCCCGACGACGAGGTCCCCGTCTACCCGACGATCGCGAGCCAGTTCAACGACCCGGGCGTGAGCTGGATGTTCGCCGAACTATGCCGCCGCGTCGCGGACAAGGCCGGCCTCGATCCGGACAGGTGGTCGCCCGACATCGATACCTCGAT
>JBFGYM010000105.1:0-8153 GCA_041587435.1 Woeseiaceae bacterium | reverse complement strand
GCGAGCACGAGCGCCGCCGGCGAATGATCCGGGTGCGTGTGCGTCACGAGTATCCAGCGGATGGGTGCATCGGCAATGCGCTCGATCATGTCGAGGTGGCTGTCGATCACCGGGCCCGGATCGAGCACGGCAACCATGTCGTCGCCGAACAGGTACGTGTTGGTTCCGGGACCCGTCATCATCGACGGGTTCGGTGCGACGAGGCGCCTGACGCCGGGACGCAGCTGGGTGAACGGCTCCATGACCGGCCCGAAGGTATTCACGACTTGGCGCCCGGGTAGTCCTTGTCGCCCGGCAGCACGATTTCCCGCTTGCCGTCCCGCTTGATGATCATCGGCGCCATGGTCGTGATGCCCCACTCCACGCAAGAGGCCGCCCAGTCAATGAGCGCGTCGAAGGTCTTGTGCCGCGCGATACTCTCGAGCGTCTTGATCGTCGGGTAATGCAGGACGACCTTGCCGGCCCGGCCCGCCTTCAGCATGTCGTGCGCCGTCGCCCAGCAGGACTCGGTCAATTCGCCGCCGCAATGCGCGGCAACCTGGTCTCTCGGCAGCACCGCGAGAAAGAAACGCGTGGAGTAGCGCGGCGCCAGTTGCGGCGGCGTGATCCAGTGACTGAAATAATGCAGCGCATCGCATTGCAGAAGAAGCTCGTTGCGCTGCACGAAGTCGGCCCAGTTGTCGCTGCCGTCGTTCAATGCATCGCGTGCCGCATCGCAGCCCTCGGCGACGTCGTCCGGGTTCGCCAGCAACACCCCGGACTCCTCGAACAGTTCGCGGATCGCAGCGCTGTAATAGTCGAGCCCGTTTGTCCTGACGCCGAGATTCTTGTCGGCAAGTCTTGCACTGACGCCCCGGCACCAGTCGTGCACGGCCTTGTCCTCGGGATCCACGGTCCCGCCGGGAAACGCGTGCGCGGCGCCGAATGACGACGCCTCGTGACGGCGCACCATGAACACTTCGGGCTCGCCCTCCGTGGGGCGCGCCAGCACGACCGTCGATGACGGCCTCGGCTCGGCAGGATCAGTCACTGGCCATCGGCTCCGGACTGCCCGTCTCGGCGTACGCTTCGAGACGCGCCAAAGCTTCGCCGAGCACGAAATCGACGGCACCGGCAATCTGGTCGAGCCCACCGTCCATGTAGCCGCCGACCGCGTAGGTGAAGCGCACGCGTGTGCCGCCCTCGGTGTCGTCGAACTCCCACGTCATGTTGCCCTCCACGCCGCGCAAGCCGAGCGGGCCGAGCCCGCCCGTCATGCGCAACAGGACGTTCGGCATGACGGACGTGACCGTCAGGTGCACGACGCCGGCTTCCTGGCCCAGCGTTTCGCAAAAGCAGCCGAGTGGCCTGGCCTCGATGCTCATGCGGGACGCATCGCCGGAGATCGTGTGATCCGCACTCCACCACTTGCCGATATCGAGCGCCGCGGTCCACGCCGCGTCGCGCTCGGCTGCGATGACGACCTCGTTGACGGTCGTGAATCCATTGGCGGCGGAATCGGTCACTTCGGCCAGGCCCGGCGACCCGATCGACAGAACCGCCACGGCAATGATTGCATTTCTCATATCGGCCCCCACAACAGGACGTTACTTTACCCCAATCTTGGTACCCTGCACCGATGGATGACCTGCGCGTCGTTTTCGAGAGCCGCAATCGACGGAGTTGTTCCGACCGCGCACTCGTCCTCGCTGCCGTGCAGATTCCGCATCATATCGTCGATGACGGCCCGACGTGTGCGCTGGTCGTGCCCGCCGAGTTCTCGGCGCGCGCGATCGACGAACTGCGGCTGTATGACGACGAGAATCCGCCTGCTCGTCCGCAACCGCGCAAGCGCATCGTTTACCAGGACGCATTGCCGGGCCTCGTGGGCTACGTGCTCGTCGTGTGCGTCGTCGCCGGCATGGCCGGGTATTCCTTCTTCGGCGAGAACTGGTTCAGCGCGGGCCGCGTCGACGGCACGCTGATTCGCGATGGCGAATGGTGGCGGACGATCACGGCACTGACGCTGCATTCGGGTGTCAGGCACCTGTTCGGCAACCTCATCTTCGGCGTGTTTTTCGGCCTGTTCGCAGGCCGCCTGCTCGGCTCGGGCGTGGCGTGGCTGACCGTGCTCGTCGCCGGCGCGCTCGGGAATGCCGCGAACACCCTGTTGCTCGACTCCGCCCACAAATCCATCGGCGCATCGACCGCCGTGTTCGCGACGCTCGGCCTGCTGGCCGGCTACGTCTGGCGCGGCAGGTTCATGGCCCAGGACCGCTGGCCGACGCGCCTCGGTCCCGTCGTAGGCGGCCTCGCGTTGCTCATGTTCACGGGCACCGGCGACGAAAACACGGATATTGGCGCGCATTTCATGGGCTTCGTGTGCGGCTTCGCCGCCGGCATGCTGTTGACGCTGATCGGCAGGATGCCCGCGGCGCCGCGCGTGCAGGCGTTGTCGGGCGCCGCGGCGATCAGCTTGCTGGCCCTCGCCTGGTTTGCCGCGCTGTCGGTCTGAAAAGCGCCTGATTTCATGTAGAATTTCGGGCTGGGGTTGTACCGCGCTTCAGCAGCCAATAATGAAAAACATCCTGCTGTTCTTTCTGGTGATCGCGTTGATAGGAACGACGGTCCTGTGGGTCCGTTACGGCGGCGGCACGCCGTACCCGGACCTGTCAACCGCGCCGGTCCTCAATTCGTCCGATCTCGAGGAAGTGCTCGCCTACCGCGAACCGGTCGGCAACGTCGCGGTCAGCCGGGACGGACGCATTTTTTTCACGGTACACCCGGAGTCCCGACCGACCGGCAACAAGCTGCTCGAGTACGTGCGCGGCGCCGCCGTGCCCTTCCCGTCCGGCGCCGTGCAGGCGGAACTGTTCGACACGGTTCTCGGCGTCGCCATCGATCGATTCGACCGGCTCTGGACCATCGACCACGGTAACCACGGGACGCGCTCTGCGCGCATCGTGGCGATCGATCTCGCGACCAACGACATCCTGCGCGACCAGGTGCTGAGTCGCGACATCGCGCCGGTCGGCTCGTTCCTGCAGGACCTGCAGGTATCCGCGGATGGCAACACGATCGTCATCGCCGATGCGAGCTTCTGGCGCAAATCGCCGGCCATCATCGTCTACGACGTCGAGACGGGCGCTGCGCGTCGCGTGCTCGAATCGCATCCGTCGGTCTCGGCGGAAAACCACATGATCCGCAACGGCGACCGCGAGATGGAGTTCCTCGGCGGCATCGTCGCGCTACGCGGCGGCATCGACGGAATCGCCTTGGGGCGGGAGTGGCTTTATTACGGCGCAATCAGCGGCTCCGGCCTTTACCGGGTCCGCCTGCGCGACCTGCGCGACGAATCGTTGCCCCCGGGGCAACTGGCCAACCGCGTCGAGCGCGTCGGCGACAAACCGCTCAGTGACGGCATGAGCATCGACGTCGAAGGCACCGTCTACATCACCGACATCGAGCACGGCTCGATTGTCACGATGGCCCCGGGACGCGACCTCGAGACACTGATCCAGTCGCGCGAATTGCGGTGGCCGGACGGCCTGTCGTTCGGCCCGGACGGATACCTTTACATCGCCGACAGCGCATTGGCGGAACTCATTCTGCAATCCCGCGAGCACATCGAGGCGCAGGGGCCGTACCGGATCTTCCGGTTCAGGCCCGGCGCAGAAGGCGTGCCCGGCCAATAGCTGAGGAAACGAGAAGATGCAAGACAATACTACGACCGACACGAGCACCGCGGAAACGACGGCGCCGGAGACGACCGGGCCCGATGTTGTCGACACGGTGCAGGAAGCCGCCAACGCGGTGGCTACCATGGACCCCCAGACGATAATGGAATTCCTGAGCAACAACGGCCTCGACTCGAGCCTGTTCGTCACGCTGGGCAAAAACATCGTCGTCGCCCTGCTGATCTTCTATGTCGGTAAGTTCGTCATCAGTCTCGTCGTGCGCGCGCTGCGCCGTCTCATGCGCCGGCAGGAAGTCGACAAGACGCTCGAAACCTTCGTCTGCAACCTCGTGCGCATGGCGCTGCTCGTCGTCGTCATCATCGCCGCGATCGGTGCCCTGGGCATCCAGACGACCTCTTTCATCGCCATATTCGGTGCGGCCGGCCTGGCCGTGGGCCTCGCCCTGCAAGGTGCGCTGTCGAACTTCGCCGCGGGCGTGCTGATCGTGTTGTTCCGTCCGTACAAGGTCGGCGATTTCATCGAGGCTGCCGGCATCTCAGGGTCCGTCGAGCAGGTGCAGATCCTGACGACCGTACTCAAGACGGGCGACAACAAGCGGATCATCGTCCCCAACGGTCAGATCATGAACAGCATCATCACGAACTTCTCGGCCAACGAGACGCGCCGTGTGGACATGGTCATCGGCGTCAGCTACAGCGACGATCTCGACAAGGTCCGCGCGACGCTGCAGGAAATCATTGCCGCGGAGGAGCGCGTTCTCGAAGAGCCCGCGCCGACGATCGCCGTATCGGCGCTGGCCGACAGCAGCGTCAATTTCGTGGTCCGGCCGTGGGTGAAGACGCCGGACTACTGGGGCGTGACGTTCGACCTGACCGAAGCCATCAAGAAGCGGTTCGACCAGGAAGGCATCTCGTTCCCGTTCCCGCAGCGGGACGTGCACCTGTACAAGGCGAACTGATCGACTTTTTTCGGCCCGGGTGCATCCAGGGCCGAAAAAACCGCATCTCCTCGTATGTAAGACCCCGAATCTCGACAGGAGAGCACCATGAACGGATTATTCGGCCTCGCGGCGTTCGGCTTCTGGATGTTCATCGCGGCGGCTGCGGTCGCCGGCATCTGGGACGGCGTGCGCAAACGCGAAGCAGAGCACGAGACCCTGCGGCGCATGATCGAAGCCGGCAATCAACCGGACCCGGCGATGATCGACAAGCTGCTCGGGCACAAGAAAGAACCCGCGCGAGACCTCAAGGTCGGCGGCCTGATCGTCATCTTCGTGGCGCCCGGGCTCGCCCTCATGGGCTGGTTGATCAGCTTCACGGCTGACGAAGCCTTTTACCCGCTTCTCGGCGTCGCCTTGCTGGTCGCGTGTGTCGGGATCGGCCTCCTGACAGCCTCCAGGTTCCTGGAGCGCGCCAACCGCGAAGACTCGGCGAACATCAGCAGCACCTTCAGGTAGATCCCTTGCGCTATACGTCGGACCTGCTGGCGAAGAGTCCGGAGGCGGTTCTCGTCGGATTGTCCCGGACGGGCAACCGCGATGCGTTTGCCGAGATCGTCAATCGGCGTCAGGGCTGGATACGCAACCTGATGCGCCGCTGCAGCGGCAACGCGACGCTCGCCGATGACCTGGCGCAGCAGGTGTTCCTGCAAGCCTGGCGCACCGTTCACCAGTTGCAGGATGTCGAGCGCTTTGCCGCGTGGCTGAAGCGACTGGCGATCAACACCTGGTTGCAGCAACAACGCAAAGGTGACCCGCTGGCGGGGGCCGAGGAACACCGCGACCCCGACAGCGTGCAGCGGGAAACGCCCGGTATCGCGATGGATCTCGACGACGCGCTCGCAGCGCTGGCCGAGGACGCGAGACTCTGCATCGTTCTCGGCTATCACGAGCGCATGACCCACGAGGAAATCGCGGAATTCACCGGGCTGCCACCGGGCACCGTAAAGTCGCACATTCGCCGTGGCACAAAAAAGCTGCAGACACTACTGGCCGCCTACGTTGAACCTTCCGAGGCAGTGCAATGAATACCGACTACGACCCCAGGCTCGAGGCGCTGTTTGCCCGCGCAGAGCAACCCTTCGACCGCGACGCGTTCGCTCGCGACGTCATGGCGCGCATCAACCGTGAGCGCCGGCGGATCGTGGCTCTCTGGGTGACGATCGGCATCCTCGCGATCGCCTGCCTCGCATTGCTGGCCGGCCCCTTGACCTCCGCCGTCGGCCTTGCGTCGAGCCTCCTTCCCGCCGAGCTCGTCGAACTCGAGACGGCCTGGCTGCAGCAGCTCCTGTCACCGGTCAACAGCATTGCAGCCGCGCTCGCTGTCGGCGCGCTTTTGCTCCGCAGGTTCTACCGATGGGTATTCACTAGGTAGTATTCAGAATTGACGACCGCGCAACGGAAGTCACAATAGAGCTGGCGAGAAAGGCAAATCACGCAAAAGCCTGAGACGCAAAGCTACGGGTCCTCGCATCCTTTGCGACCCCCCTGTCGCATCGGGCCCAAGATCGCCGGGCTGCCGCCATTTGCGGACGCAAATCAGCGCCGCAAAGGAGGAGCCATGATCACAAAGCTCAATTGCAGCGTACTGGCCGCCCTTCTTCTTCTCGGCTGCAGCGCTGCGCCGACGATGAAGGACGCGGTCGACGTCACACCCGATTCACGGATCGCATTCGGCAGCGCCGAGGTGTGGAGCGGCGACAAGCAGGAAACCTGGGGCATGAAGTGGATGGGGGCCAACCACTTCTACCTCGTGATCCTGCCCCCTGGTTCGAATGAAGCCATAACCTATCGACTGGACGATGATGGCGCGTTTTTCTGGGCCCTCGAGCCGGGCGAATACCTGCTGGTCGGCTACCACTGGTCGGACGAGGGCGTACAGCAGACAGGCGGCATTGGCTCGACGTTTGTCGTTCCCGAATCGGGCGGCGACGTTTATCTCGGCACGATCGTATTTCATGCTTTCGGCCCGTACCTGATGCCGCGTTTCGAAGATCGATTCGCAACGCTGGCGGCACAGTACGACGCGCGGTTCCCGGCACGCAGGGGAACGAGCGTCAAACTGCTGCTGGAGGCAGCGGAACCCGTGGGGAATTTTGCCAACTTGCGGGGTGAATGCGATGAGCATTGGAGAATCGAATGCGACAAGCGCTTCCAGGGCATAACGCCGATCGCTCCGCGCGTGTCGCAGTCGGGGTTTCCGACGGTCGGATCTCTCACACCGCAGTTTCGCTGGAAGCCGTGCCCGAAAGACGGCGTGAGTTACGATTTCGTCCTCTATGAGGCGGCAGCTTACAGCTTCGACCAACTCACACCGCTGTACATGAAGGGCCGTATCGTCGCCTATGAGGAAGGCCTTGCGGAATCAAGCTGGCAGCCGGACAAACCTTTGCGACCGGATACACGTTATTTCTGGTCGGTTCGGATGCGCGAAGGCGACACCGTGTCCCACTGGTCGACGCAAAGCCATTCAACGTTCCTGCTCGTGTACATGAGCTGGAGCGCAGGTCAGTGGTTCCAGTTCAAGACCGGATAACCGACACCATCGGCCACTGGCGCATCGAACGCCGGATCGATCGCGGCCTGGACTTCGGGGTCGGCGGAGCGGCCCGCGAGAAGCGACTTCACACGCCAGCCGACGAACGCGGAAATGATCAGGAGGACGACGCCAATGCACATCGAGCCCATGGCGTCGTAGACGGGGTTGCCGGTCAGCCACGCCATCACCAGGAAGATGAGTGCGAGCTGCCGGCCGTTGCGGTACCTTGGGTCAACCAATCTCGTTGGGATGCGTTGATATCATCATGCGAAAGCACAAACTAACTTTTCTGATAGTCGCCTCCGCGCTCGCTGGCTGTGCCGCGCACCCGGATCCGATCGTCGACACGAAAGGCGTCGATCCGGAGCGCCTCGCCCAGGACTGGCAGGAGTGTGAGGCCTACACCGAGCAGATCGTCGTCGGCGACGGCGTTGCGAAAGGCGGCGCGCTCGGCGGCGTCATCGGCGCGGCGACCGGCGCCGTGCATGGCGATGCCGGCCGCGGCGCGGCGACCGGCGCTATCTACGGCGGCACGCGTTCCGGCCTCGACGCGGACCGCGAAAAACAAAAGGTCTTCAAACGCTGCCTGCGTGGCCGCGGCTATCGCGTCCTGAACTAGCCGCCGAAATCCCGGTACCGCACACCTTTATTCCCGGCCTGCTCCTGTGATACTGTGTTTTTATACAGTGTCAGTCACCCTATTTGCAGGAATGCGATGCAGGAGAGAGGCCACAAGGGCCGCGGCGCCGTCTCGGCGCCCCGCGGCCGATTCGACGATCGACCGGTCGAACTCGACGACGAGTTCGCCCACGAGCAGTCCCTGCGCGCCCCGCAGACGCACCTGCACGCCATGCAGGCCGGCCGCATTGTCAGCACCAACGATTCACCGGATATTCCGTTCGACCGCTCGATCAATCCCTACCAGGGTTGCGAACACGGC
>JBFGYM010000104.1:0-8231 GCA_041587435.1 Woeseiaceae bacterium | reverse complement strand
TACCGGGTATCACCCGGAGGTTGGTTGCCTGACATGCCAAACTCCCGCGGAGGGTGCGGAAAAGCTGTACCTTTTGCCGCTTGTCGGGCGGTTATCACACAGGGGTTCAGGGTGCGCAATCAGTATAAACGCGGATACGGTTGACGGCTTCCCGCGCGGGCGAAAGCCGCATGGTTTCTTGCGTTGCCGTCGGCGCCCTGTACCTGCGAGCGAACTGCGCCGGTTTGCGGCGCCAGGGCGCGGTCAGGTGGGGCGATCCTGCCCGTAAATCAGGACTTCCCGGTCGGTGACGCCCTCGAGTCCCTGCTGGGACCGCAGGTAGTGCGAGCCGATCTTGCGCGCGACGGCGATGCTCGCATCGTTGCCCTTGAGAATGGCGTGTATCGTGCTGTCCCATCCCAGCGTGTTGAACGCGTGGTCGAGGGCGGCGACAGCCGCTTCCGTCGCGTAGCCCTTGCCCCAGTGCCGGCGCAGGATAGTCCAGCCGATCTCGGGCGCCGGCCAGCCCAGCGGGTACCAGGGACCGACGCGCCCGACCCATTCACCGGTCGCTTTGCTCTCGACCGAAAAGAAGCCGTAGCCGCGGATGCTCCAATGGCCGATGACGGATGCCATGCTGCGCCAGGCGCCGGCCCGGTCCATGGGTTTGCCGATCGTGTAACGAACGGTTTCCTCGTCACCCTGGGCTTCGGCCCAGCCCTCGAAGTCGCGCTCGGGATCGATGTCACGCAGTATGAGTCGCTCGGTTTCGATACGCATCGTTTACCTCAGGGTATGACGGGCAGCATGACCAGCGTCGTGTCGAGAACGGTACCGCCTCGCTCGATCGAAAAGACGACCTCGCGGTTTTCTTCGGTCAGTGGCGCGCAGCCGCGCCGGTCGGGACGCGCACCGTCGATGGCGACGACGACATCACCGGGCTCGACGCCGGCTGCCGCTGCTGGCGTGTCATCGTAGACTTCGAGCACCTCGAGGCCCCGGTCGTTCGGCCGGTAAGCCATGCCGAGTTCGAACTGCGGCCGCGGCGGCTGGCGTTCATCGCCCGTTCGCTCGAGCGCAAGGCGCCGGTTGCGCTGGTCCAGCGTCATCACGAAGTGCTCGAGGAACACGCCGCCAAGCAGTTGCGTGCCCGACGCTTCCTCGATGACCGGTTCGACGAACGTGACGCCGGCGAGGGTCACGGAACCGTCGAGGCGTCCCGCCGGCCGTTTCTCGATGCGGCGCAGGCGCACCGAGCTGCTGAAGATGCGCGGCTCACCCTGCAGCGGGAAGCGCTCGATCTCATTGACCGAGATCCCGGTCCCCGCCGCGCCGCTGTCAACGAGCAGGCGCTCCCTGTCGCCCGCGATCGACACCTTGAGCCACGGCCGCTTGTCGGGACCGCGGACCGAGAACACGGTGTCGCCGTCGGGCCTTTTCAGCCTGCCGCGCCGCAGCGTCATCGACCGGTCCCGCGGATCGAGCGTCACGAGGAACTTCCTGAACGCATCGACGGCGAGGATGCCGTCCACGGGGCGGCCCATCGCCATCGACAGGTGGCCCAGGTCGTGGACGCGTGCCGGCAGCTTGTTGAACGTGACGGGACCCGCCGTCGCGTCGACGATGCGGACCCGGTCGCCGCTCTCGAACGGACGGCCCGTGGCCCGTTCGAGCGCCGCCGCATCGACGATGGTCGTCTCGGCGCCCGTGTCGTAGACGAATTGGAGGACCTTGCCGGGCCCGAATTTCTCCTCGCTGAGCGCCACCGGGACGAACCAGAAGCCCCGGCAGTCCTCGGTCGGGACGAGCCACGGCCCGTCGTCCGCCGGCAGGGGCGAGGCGAAAACCAGCAGCAGGAGCGCAAATGTCGGTCGGTTCATGCGACCGACATTCTAACGTCAGAGCGGCTCGAATCGCGCCTGGAAGAAACGCAGCATCTTCGGTTCGTACACGAATCGCAGCCCGCTGATCCCGTCTGCGCGCTCCGCGACGTCCACGACCGCCTCGGCCGTGACATCCATGTGCGCCTGCGTGTACACGCGGCGCGGAATCGTCAGGCGCACCAGTTCGAGCTTCGGCTTGTGGTTTTCGCCCGTGGCCGAGTCCCGGCCTGCCGAGACGATGCCGCGCTCCATCGAGCGCACGCCGGATACGCGGTAAAGCTCCGCCGCGAGCGCCTGCGCGGGGAAGTGCTCCTGCGGGACGTTCGGCAGGATGCGCCGCGCGTCGAGAAACACCGCGTGCCCGCCGATCGGCAGCACGATCGGGATGCCGGCGTCGCGGATCTTGTTGCCGAGGTACTCGACCTGGCCGACGCGCGCGTGGATATGGTCGTCGTCGACGCTTTCTGCAATGCCGATGGCGAGCGCCTCCATGTCGCGGCCCGCCATGCCGCCGTAGGTGTGCAGCCCTTCGTAGACGACGACGAGTGCGCAGGCGCGCTCGTAGAGATCGGCGTCGTTCATGGCGAGGAAGCCGCCGATGTTGACCATCGCGTCTTTCTTCGACGACATCGTGGCGATGTCGGTCAGGCTGCAGATTTTGTGCACGATGTCCCGGATCGGCGTCTCGCGGTACGCATCCTCGCGGCGCTGGATGAAATGCGCGTTCTCGGCCACGCGCGTCATGTCATGGACGAGCCTGATGCCGTGCCGGTCGCACCAGGCCCGGACCTCTTTCAGGTTGGCGAGCGAGATCGGCTGACCGCCGGCCATGTTCACGCAGGTGGCGATGCAGACGTAGGGAATGCGCCCGGCGCCGACTTCGTCGACCAGCGCATCGAGCTTGGCGATATCGACGTTGCCCTTGAACGGATGTTCCGACTCGGCGTCGTGCGCCTCGTCGATGATGACATCGACGAACGTGCCGCCCGCCAGCTCCTGGTGCAGCCGGGTCGTCGTGAAGTACATGTTGCCGGGGACATAGTCGCCCTCGGAAATCAGCAGCTGGCTCAGGATGTTCTCGGCGCCGCGGCCCTGGTGTGTCGGCACCGTGTACTGGTAGGAGTAGTACTCCTCGACAGCGTCGCGCAGGTGGTAGAAGTTGGCGCTGCCGGCGTAGGCCTCGTCGCCGCGCATGAGCCCCGCCCACTGCCGGTCGCTCATCGCGCCGACGCCCGAGTCGGTCAGCAGGTCGATGTAGACGTCCTCGGAGCGCAGCAGGAACGTGTTGTAGCCCGCCTCGCGAATCGCCGCGTCGCGCTGCTCGCGCGTCGTCATCTTCAGAAGCTCGACGGCCTTTATCTTGTAGGGTTCGGCCCAGGAATGTTGTCGCATGCTTGCACCTCCCGGGCGGACCCTATGCCCGGCGGCTACGCACGGCCATACGTAGTTCTACGGCGCACTTGCGCTAAACTTAAGAAAAACAGGGGGATCGATCATGACAGTAATCCGTCCGGGCGCAGCCCTGGTCATGGCCCTTCTGGCGGCAAACGCCGCCGCGCAGTCGCCACGCACGGAGCACACTTATCGTCTCGACGATCCGTCGAACCCGCCGCGGGCGACGCTGGCCGACGCGACGATGCTCGTCGGCTCGTGGTCGGGAACCGCCTTCGGCGGCACCTTCGAGGAAGTGTGGAATCCGCCGTCGGCCGACTCGATGGTCGGCCTGTTCAAGCTCATGGCCGACGGCAAGGTCGTCCTCTACGAGATCATGCTGATCCGCGAGGAGCGTGGCACGCTCAGCCTCAAGGTCAAGCACTTCGGCGACGACTTCACGGCCTGGGAGGACAAGACCGAGTACGTCCATTTTCCCTTCATCCGGGCCGAAAACGATGCGCTGCACTTCGCCGGCATCAGCTTCTACCGCATCAGCGAAGACGAAATGCACGCCTACCTCGTGATGCGCAGCGGCGACGACATCCGCGAGGAGAAACTCGTCTACAAACGCACCCGCTCAAACTGAGCTGTAAAGCGCTACTGGCCTGCTCCGGATTATTGCGGCTCGACGACCCACTCGGGGTCGTCGAATTCGCCGATCACGCGCACGTCGACGAACTCGGCCTGCTCGCTGATGATGCGGCGTACCTCGTCCGACGGTGAGGCTTCCATGGCATCGCGCTGCGCCTTCGATTCCCAGCTCGCGATGGCGAGCAGCTTGCGGCCGTCGCCGATCTTGCGGTGCAGGCGTGTGCCCCTTGCCCCCGGCGCGCGCTGGATGATCTCGCTCGCCCGCACCCAGGCTTCGGCATAGGCTTCCGCCGCGTAGCCGGGCCGAACATGCACTTCGAAAACGAATATCACCGGCGAGCCCCTTGTCGTCTGTGCCAATCATGACACAAACGGTTATGCTCACGGCATGAGCCCGCTCAAGGCATTCATCCGCCTGTTTCCAGGCGGCAAGGCGCTGACGGATCGCCTGTCGCTCAGGCGCCGGCGCCGCAAGCTCGAGAAGATCGGCGACGCCGAAGCGCGCTTCACGCACATCTACGATTCCAACGCCTGGAAAGACAAGGAATCGCGGTCGGGATCCGGTTCGTCACTGCGGGCCACCGAACATCTCCGCGCCGCGTTGCCGGGTCTCATCGAAGAACTCGGTGTGAAGTCGTTTCTCGACGCCCCGTGCGGCGACTACCACTGGTTCAAGCACGTCGATCGCGGCGCCGGTTTCGATTACATCGGCGGCGACATCGTGCAGTCGATCATCGATACGAACACGGCGACCTACGCCAGCGATGACACGCGCTTCCTGCACCTCGACATTACGAAGGACCCGCTGCCGGCCGCCGACGTGTGGATGTGCCGCGATTGCCTGATTCACCTGTCGTTCGAGATGACAGACCAGGCGATACGCAATTTCCTGGCGAGCGACATCGAGTACCTGCTGGCCACGACCCATTTGAACGTCGGGGAAAACGTCGACATCCCGACCGGTCATTGCCGCATGATCAACCTCGAACTGCCGCCCTACAATTTCCCGACCCCGCTGAAGTACGTCGAGGACACGGACCTCGAGAATACCGGCAAGCGCCTCGGGTTGTGGCGGCGGGAAGACCTGGTGGTGCGCTAGTCCCTGCAGAGCAATACAAGGAATCGTCATGCCGAGAACACTGCTTTCCTGCGTCGTCGTCTTCAGCCTGGTGGTCGTCGCGCCTGTCGGTGAAGCGCTCGCCGCGGACAAGACGGCGCTCGTCGGCGGCCGCCTGATCGACGGCCTGCTCGGCGATCCGATCGCCAACAGCGTCATTCTCGTCAACGGTGACAGGATCGAGGCCGTCGGCACCGTCGCAACGCTCGCCGTGCCCGAGGGCTACGAGGTGATATCTACGGAGGGCATGTCGGTTCTGCCGGGCCTCTGGGACATGCACGTGCACCTGATGATCAATGGCCACGCCGATTACGATTACTGGGACAAGACGTACATCGACCGCTGGGCGACCGAGATCATGCCGGCCTCGGCCGAACAGCTCCTGCTGGCGGGCGTCACGACCGCGCGCGACCTCGGCGCGCCGCTCGACGACTCGCTGTCCGTGAAGCGCCGCATCGAGAGCGGCGAGATTCCGGGTCCGCGCCTGTTCATCTCGGGGCCGTTCATCCAGCACCGCGCGTACCCGGGCACCGAGGCCTTCCGCTGGGGCGTTGACGGCGTCCGCGATGCGCGCGCCAAGATCAAGCGGCTCGCCGACGCCGGCGTCGACGTCATCAAGCTCATCGACCACGACCAGATGACGCCGGAGGAGGCGCACGCGGTCGTCGACGAGGCGCACAAGCACAATCTGCCCGTGGTGGCGCACTCGCACCGCCCGAACGAGATCCGGCGCGGCCTCGAGATCGGCGTCGACAATTTCGAGCACACCGGGCTCACGACGGCGCCGGGCTACCCGGACGACGTCATGGAAATGCTGCGGGAGCGCACGGCGACGGGCCGCGTCAGCGGCGGGCCGCTCTACTGGACGCCGACCGTCGAGGGCCTGTGGCAATACGACCAGGTCATCGCCAATCCCGAGCACCTCGACAACGACTGCTGGCACCGGGGTCTCGCCGACGACACGATCGCCGACATCCGGCAGTCGATCCGGAGCCCGAAGGAACTGCTGTACTTCGACCTGACGCCGCTGCGCAAGCCGACGCTAAAGAACAAGATCACGCAGCTAAGGGAGGCGGGCGTCGTCCTGCTCGTCGGCACCGACAGCGGCATCCCGATGAAATTCCACTGCCAGTCGACCTGGAACGAGCTCGACGTCTGGGTCAACGTCATGGACATTCCCGTCATGGAGGCGATTCGCGGCGCGACTTACTGGCCCGCGAAGATGATGAAGGTCAGCGACCGGTGGGGCACCGTCACGCCGGGCAAGTACGCCGACATCATCGCCGTGCGCGGCGACGTGCTCAAGCACATCAACCTGCTGCAGCGCGTCGACTTCGTGATGAAAGGCGGCGTCGTCTACAAGCAGGACGGCGTGCCTACAATCGACTGAGCCACCCGAGCATGATCTCGGCGGCGTCCTGCCACGCCGCCGTGCCGCCTTCGCCCGCGTACGCCGCCTCGATCGTCTCGAAACGGTTGTCGCTGTGCCCGACGTTTGGCCGCTCGACGTACGTCGCCGTCCCCGGCCGCAGCCGGTTGACGGTATCGGCGATCAGCTTGTGGCCGTGGCGCGACTCGAACTGGTCGAACGCATTGAAAACGACGAGCACGGGCGCATCGACGGCTGCCCATGCGGCCAGGAAGTTGCGCTTCGCGAGCTGCTGGTGCCAGGCGAACGGGCGCCCGTAATGATCGTCATCGCCCATGCCGCGTATCCCCCTGCGCACCGCGGCCATCGCCGCGCTGTCAGCGGCGACGACGTCGGGATGCCGACCCTTCACCAGGTACTCGTAGTGGAACCCGGCACGCCGCAGGAACTCGTCGTGAATATCGGCCGGCGCAACCTCGCTCGGCCGCCGCTCGAGGTACTGCCTGTCGAAATGCAGCATGCGCTCGAGATAGGTCACGGCACCGCCGCCCTGGACCATGACGCCCGCGATGTCGTAACCCGCGTCCTGCAGTTCGGCCGCCAGCAGGGGTGCGGTGTTCGAGCCGAGGCTGGAGCCGTAGACGTAGACCTTGCTCGCATCGAGCCGGTTCGATTCCAGGAGCTGCTTGTAAGCCTCGACGTAGTGGTGCAACTCGGTGTCGAAATCGAGCGACGCGCAGTCGGGGCCGCCCGCGACGGCCGAACGCTCGACGCGCACGAGCGCGAGCCCCGAATCGCGCGCGAGCGCCGCGAGCAGGGCGCGTGAATTCGACCCCTCGCGATAGTCGAGCGAGCCGCACGAGACCCACTGCGCAAACAGCAGCGGGTGCCGCGGCTTCTTGTCGCCCGCCGGCAACGTCGTGATCGTCCTCAGTACCGCGCCGTCGCTGACCTTGACGTCCTGGTAATACGAGTCGACCCCCGGCATCGACTCGCCGACCTGTGCCGGTGTCGACGATTGCTGCGCCGCAACCTGCCGGCAAGCCTCGCTCGTCAGGAAGCTGCGCAGGCGCCGCACCGGCGTCTGCACGTCGCTGTGCGAATTGACGATGCGGGTCTCCTCGGGGAGGTTCGCGACGGCCCAGTCCGCGAACCAGCATTCGGTTCTCGCGCGTGCCTCGCGCGGCACCGCGGCGTCGGAGCGCGGTACGTGAATGTCCGACACGAAGAACCAGCCGCGGTCGACGGCCCAGACGCCGAGCATGCTGTCCGCGTGCGGGCCCGGCCCGAGGGAGACCAGCCGTACGCGATTGTCCTTGCGCCCGATGATTGTTTCCTCGCCGATGGCGTTCACGTCGACACCGAGCGCGTCGGCGAGGAAGCCGGCCACCTCGGGCGGCGCGTACACCGCGGCGCCGATGCCGGCGAAGGCCCCGGCACCGCCGGCGTGGTCGTCGTGCGCGTGGGTCAGCGCGACGGCATGAATCCTGGGCTTGTCGAATTCCACGGCGAGGAACTCGATCAGCTTGCGCGACAGCCCGCTCGCACCGAGGCCCGGCACCAGGTCGGCCGGTGGCAGCTGGTGGAACTCGACCCAGCCCGTGGGCGCGTCGCCGACAACGAGTCCTTCGTCCGTTTCGACGACAAGGTGCTGGAACCCTGTTCTGACGCCGCGCACGAGGTGCACGCCGTCGTCGAGTTCGACGAGCCGCATGTCGATCGACGCGGGCCAGCGATCGCCGTCGACCTGTTGCGGTACGGCGCCCGGCGTGGACACCCACGCCGCTTCGGCCTCTTTTCGTGACAGCGTGCGCCAGCGGCCCGTCGCGCGCAGCATCGTGGTGTCGTCGACAACGAT
>JBFGYM010000103.1:0-8248 GCA_041587435.1 Woeseiaceae bacterium | reverse complement strand
GATTGTCGTCCATTATTTCTCGTCCGTATCGTGGCGCCCGCGGGCGTCCGGGTGGGTACTGTGGATTTGCACAGTATTATTTCATGGAGGCCGCGTCAATGAAAGGTTTCGGGCGCGGCGAATCCAGGCAATTCGGGCAGATTCTCAGAATCGGTCCCAAGCTACTGTTTCACCGGCAGGTAGCTGACTCCCTGCGGCCCGGAGACCGATTCCATGAGCTCGAAGGACGACCACTCCGTAACGGCGCGCTGCGTCAGTCGCTCGGTCGTGAACGCGCGAGCGTTGCGCACGACCGTGATGTGGGGCCGGTAGACGCGGTCTTCGAGCGGCAGACCGAGATCGAGCCCGATGCTGTTGAGCGCGTCGACGAGCGCCTGCAACTCGGGCGGCACGGTGGCCGCGCTCAGGGACGCCACCCTGGACCTCGCCCAGTACTCGAGCCGGTCGAACGTCAGGCGAAACGGCTCGACCCGAACCTCGGCCGCGCGCTCCAGCAGGAGCGGCACGCGGTGGGCCGGAAATGCGCCGATGAACACCAGCGTCACGTGCCAGTTGCGGCGGTCGACGGCGCGCCCTTCGACGGTCTTGGCCACCGGGTTGATGACGTCACGCAGGCGGTCGCGCTGCCGGCGGTCGGGCCACAGGGCGAAAAACAGGCGCTTCGTTTCCATTACGGAATGCGCTCGAGAATGCCCTGCAGCGCGTGTGCGACGGCCAGCTCGCGCACGAGCTCGCGATCGCCCGAGAAATGCTCGCAGCTCGTGTCGATGAGCGCGTTGGCCCCGTCGCGAATGGCCCAGGCGAACCAGACCGTGCCGACGGGCTTGTCGTCGGTGCCGCCGTCGGGCCCGGCAATGCCGCTCACCGCGACCGCGACGTCGGCTCCCGAGAGGTGCAGGACACCGTCCGCCATCTCCCTGACGACCCCTTCGCTGACGGCGCCGTGCTCCTCGATCGTCGCGTTGCGCACGCCGAGGATCGACTCCTTCGCGCCGTTCGAGTAACTGACGACGCCGTAGCCGAAAACCGCCGAGCTGCCCGGGATATCGGTGATGCTCTTTGCGATCCAGCCGCCCGTGCACGACTCGGCCGTCGCGACCGCCAGGCCCGATTCGGCCAGGTCCGCGACGACCGCCGCGGCCAGTTTCTGAAGCGACTCGTAATCGGCCATGGGTTTACAGGTAGTCCCCGACCAGCTCCTCCGACACAGCCCAGAGCTGCGCCGCCATGGCGTCGTCCTGCATGTGCTCGTTCGGCACGGCCGGGTTGCAGTCGTCGAAATAGAAACCCGTCACGCCGGCCAGCTCGGGATGGCATGCAACGTAGCACTGCGTCGCCGTCCCTTCCGGAATGGTCTTGAACCTCGGGTCGCTCATGTCGTAGTTGCGGTCGGGCAGGTGGCGCGAGAGATTGGTCGGGATCACGCCAGGGTGCAGCGAATTCGAGGTTGCGCCGGTCGAGGCGAGGCGCCGCGCCAGCTCGCGCGAAAACAGCCCGTTGGCCGTTTTCGAGACGCCGTAGGCTTCCCGCGGATCATAGTCCTGCGCGCCGTCGAGGTTGTCGAAGCGAATGCCTTGCGGCGCCCAGCGGTGTGCGCCGCTCGACACCACGACGACGCGGCCCGCGTCGGCCGCGACGACCTGCTCGAGGAGCCGTAACGTGAGCAGGAAGTGCCCGACGTGGTTGACCGCGAATTGCCGTTCCACGCCGTTGACGACCTGCAGCTCCGGAAGCTGCATGATGCCCGCGTTGAGGATCAGCATGTCGAGGGCCACGCCCATGCCGGCAACCCGGTCGGCGGCCGCAACGATGCCGGGCAGGTCCGTCAGTTCGACGGCCAGCGGCGTCGTCCTGCCCTTCACCTGGGCGCAGGCCCGCTCGGCCTTGTCGAGCGTGCGCGCGGCGCCGATGACGTGGGCGCCGCGCAGGGCGAGCACGCGCATCGTCTCGAAGCCGAGGCCCGAATTGCAGCCGGTAACGAGCGCGGTCCGGCCGGCAAGGTCCAGACCGGCGGTGACCTCCTCGGCCGTGCTGCGCTTGCCGAACGCCGAGTCCGGCGGGATCGGTGCGCCGGCCACGGCCGGCCGGTAGCCGGCAAGGTGGGTCCAGGCCGGTGCCGGCAGCGTGGCCATCGCCGCGGCGACGCCTCCCTGCAAGACGGTGCGCCTCGAAATCCGGTGTGTCATGCGTCCCCCTCCTCTGCCAGCAGCGATTCGTATACGGCGACGTGCCTGTCCGCCATCGTATCGATCGAGAACGCGTTTTGCATCCGCTCGCGGCCCGCGCGCCCCATGCGCTCGCGCAGGTCGTCATCGTCGATGAGCGTCGCGATCGCCTCGCGGAGCGCGTCGGCGTCCTCGGGCGCCACGAGCAAGCCCGTGACGCCGTGCTCGACCGCCTCGGGTAGCCCGCCGGCGACGCAGCCGACCACGGGCACGCCGGCGGCCTGCGCCTTCAGCGCTGCGACGCCCAGGCCTTCGGCCGAGGCCGGGTGCGCGAACAGGTCGAAGCAGCCGATGTAGGTGTCGAGGTCGTCGCGGTAGCCCGCGAACTGCACCGCATCGCCGAGACCCAGTGAGGCGGCCTGGGCCCGCAGCTGGTTGTTGAGGTAGCCCTCGCCGAAGATCACCAGGCGAAACGGCGGGTGCGTGGCCAGCAGGGCGGCGGCGGCCTCCAGCAGGTAGCGGTGCCCCTTGCGCGGGATCAGCTGTCCGGCGGCGGCGATCGTGAAGACCTTGTCCGGAATGCCGAAATCCCGGCGGACTGCCGCGCAGTCGGGTGTGTTCGCGAAGGCATCGGCGTCGACGGCGCTGCGAATGACTTCGATGAGCGCCGCATCGACGCCACGCTCGCGCAGCACGGTGGCGATCGCCTCGGAAATCGCGATGACCTTGCGAAACGGCCGATACCGCAGCCCGGCGACGAGCCGCAGCTCGGTATGGTCGACGCGCCGCGAAACGACGGCCGGCACGTCGGCGAAACTCGCCGCGAGCCCACCGAGGACGTCGGCGCCGCGGCGGCTGTGACAGTGCACGAGATCCGGTTTCTCGTCGCGAATGAACTGCGTCAGCCGGTAGGCGAACGGCAGGTCGAGGTCACCCGCGCAAAACAGGTTCTGTACCCGGATGCCGTGCTCGCGCGCGATGCGGTCGATGCCCGACCCGGGCGGGCACACGAGGATGTTGTCGTGACCCCGTGCGCGCAGGGCATCGAGCAGGTAAATGACCTGCTGCGGTCCGCCCAGGAAGTGGCGCCCGGTTTCCACATGCAGTATTTTCATTCTCCAATCTTAACTGGTGTCAGTCACCTTTTTTCCAGTCTGGTCGTGCCAGTCACCTTAGAATGGAAATAAGGTGACTGACACCGTATTCACATGATGAAAGCAGACGTCTCCTCCGTCCACACGCCGATGATGCGCCAGTACCTCGCGATCAAGGCGGAGTACCCGGACATGCTCGTGTTCTACCGCATGGGAGATTTTTACGAACTCTTCTATGACGACGCGAAACGCGCCGCCTCGCTGCTCGACATCACGCTGACGGCGCGCGGCAAGTCGGCCGGCAACCCGATTCCCATGGCCGGTGTGCCCTACCATGCCGTCGAGGGCTATCTCGCCAAACTCGTGCGCAAGGGCGAATCGGTCGCGATCTGCGAGCAGATCGGCGATCCGGCCGCCAGCAAGGGCCCGGTCGAACGCAAGGTTACGCGCATCGTCACTCCCGGCACGCTGACCGACGAGGCCCTGCTCTCCGCCGACCGCGACAACGTCGTCGCGGCCGTGTTCACCGACGGCAAGGCCTTCGGCATCGCCTGGCTCGACCTCTCCGCGGGCCGCTTCCGGCTGACCGAGTCGCCCGACCTCGAGGCTGCACAGGCTGACATCGAGCGCCTGCGCCCGGCCGAACTCATCGTCGACGAAGACAACCCTCTCGACGGCGCTTTCGACGAAAACATAAGGGTCACGCGCCGCCCGCCCTGGCACTTCGAGCACGACAGCGCGACGCGCCTCCTGTGCGGCCAGTTCGGCACGCGCGACCTGTCCGGGTTCGGCTGCGAGGGCTTTCCGCGCGGCACGTCGGCCGCCGGCGCGCTGTTGCAGTACGTAAGCGACACGCAGAAGGCCGCCCTGCCGCACGTGACCTCGATCGGCGTGCAGCTGCGCGACGATGCCGTCATCATGGACGGCCCGACGCGCCGCAACCTCGAACTCGAAGTCTCGCTGAGCGGCCACCACCAGCACACGCTGGCCGGCGTCATGGACCGCTGCGAGACCGCCATGGGTTCGCGACTGCTGCGCCGCTGGATCCAGCGCCCGCTGCGCGACGCCGACCGGCTCAGGGCCCGCTACCAGGCCGTGGACGCGCTGCTCACGGGCGGCCACGTCGACGCGCTGCAGGAGCAGCTCGACGGCATCGGCGACGTCGAACGCATCCTCGCCCGGGTCGCCTTGCGCTCGGCCCGGCCGCGCGACCTGAGCGGCCTCTGCGACGCCCTCGGGCGGCTGCCCGACCTGCAGAAACTGCTGGCCGCTATCGAATCGCCGCTGCTGTCGGAACTTGCCGCTGCAGTCGGCGAGCACAAGGCCGAGCAGCGCCTGCTCGACAAGGCCATCGTCGAAAACCCGCCGATGCTGATCCGCGACGGCGGCGTCATCGCGGCAGGCTACGACGAGGAACTCGACGACCTGCGCGGCACGGCCGAGAATGCCGACCGGTTCCTGCTCGACCTCGAGCGCCGCGAGCGCGAGCGGCTCGGCGTCTCGACGCTCAAGCTCGGTTACAACCGCGTTCACGGCTATTACATCGAGATCTCCAAAGCGCAGGCCGGCAAGGCGCCGGTCGAGTACGTGCGACGCCAGACGCTGAAGTCGGCGGAGCGCTACATCACGCCTGAACTCAAGGCATTCGAGGACAAGGTTCTCGGTGCGCGCGAGCGCGCGCTGAGCCGCGAGAAGCTGCTTTACGAAGAAGTGCTCGACAAGCTGCACGATGTGCTCGGCGCACTGCAACGGTGCGCATCGGGCCTCGCCGAACTCGACGTACTCGCGTGTTTCGGCGAGCGCGCACGAACGCTCGGCATGACGCGCCCCGAAATCTGCGCAACGCCGTGTATCGAGATCGAAGGCGGACGCCACCTCGTCGTCGAACAGGTCATCGATTCGCCGTTCATTGCCAACGATCTGTCCCTGGATGCGCAGCGCCGCCTGCTCGTCATCACCGGCCCGAACATGGGCGGCAAATCGACCTACATGCGCCAGGCCGCGCTCATCGTCATCCTCGCGCATATCGGCAGCTTCGTGCCGGCCGACAAGCTGCGCGTTGGGCCGATCGACCGCATCTTCACACGCATCGGTGCATCCGACGACCTGGCCGGCGGGCGTTCGACGTTCATGGTCGAGATGACCGAAACCGCCACGATTCTCAATAACGCGACCGAACACAGCCTCGTGCTCATGGACGAGATCGGCCGCGGCACGAGCACGTTCGACGGTCTGTCGCTCGCCTGGGCCGCCGCGCACCACATGGGCGAGAAGGCGAAGGCATTTACGCTGTTCGCGACGCACTATTTCGAACTGACCGCGCTGTCGCAGGAGCTGCCCAACTGCGGCAACGTGCATCTCGATGCGACCGAGCACAACGGGCAGCTCGTATTCCTGCACGCGGTGAAGCCGGGGCCGGCCAACCAGAGCTACGGCCTGCAGGTGGCATCGCTGGCCGGCGTTCCCAGAGACGTCATCCGGCGCGCGCGGGCCTACCTGCGTTCGCTCGAAAGCCAGCAGGGCCAGCCGCACGGCCCCCAGGCCGGTTTCGATTTCGCCACCCCCGATCCTGTCGATGAGCGACCGCTCCGCGATGCGATCGACGCCCTCGACCCCGACACGCTGTCGCCGCGCGAGGCCCTCGATGCGCTCTATGCACTGAAGAAACTGACCGATGAATAGACTCCTTCCGCTCGCTCTCCTGCTCGCGCTCTCGGCCTGCAGCCAGTCGGAACCCGACCTGCACGAACTGGCACAGGAATACCTGTTCCTCGAACTCTCGATGGGCCTGCACGACCCCGCGCATGTCGATGCGTATTTCGGTCCCGCCGCGCTGCGCTCCGCCGCGGAAGACGGGGCACTGTCGCTGGACCAGATCCTCGAGGCCTCGAAGGATCTCGCAGGCCGGCTTGCGGCGATCGATGCGGGCGGCGATGCGATGCTCCGCATGCGTATCGACGGCCTTATCGCGCGGCTGCGTGCGCTCGATACGCGCATCGCGATCAACCAGGGGCAATTCCTCGATTTCGATGCCGAGTCGCTCGCGCTGTTCGGCTCTCAGGCCCCGACCCATGACGCCGCGCACTTCGAGACGATCCTCGAAAAGATCGACGCGCTGTTGCCGGGCGACGGACCGCTCGCCGCGCGCGTGGAGGCTTTCAACAACCAGTTCGTGATCCCGGTCGATAAATTGTCCGCCGTCTTCGATGCTGCGATGGCCGAATGCCGCAGGCGCACGCTCCAGCACATCGAACTTCCGGACGGAGAGTCGTTCACGATCGAGTATGTCAACGACAAGCCGTGGTCGGGGTACAACTGGTACCAGGGCGGTTCGGTCAGCCTGATCCAGATCAACACCGACTTCCCGATTTACCTCAGCCGCGCCGTGGATCTCGGCTGCCATGAAGGCTACCCGGGCCACCACACGTTCAATGCGCTGCTCGAAAAGAACCTCGCGAAGGGCGAGGGCTGGATCGAATTCTCGCTGTATCCGTTGTTCAGCCCGCAGTCCCTGATCGCCGAGGGCAGCGGCAATTACGGCATCGAACTCGCGTTCCCCGGCGAGGAACGGGCAGCATTCGAAAAAGAGGTGCTGTTCCCGTTGGCCGGGCTGGTTGCGGCCAACGCCGATCTTTACTACGAGATCTTCGCCCTGATCGAACAGCTCGATTTCGCGGGCAACGAAGCGGCGCGCGGCTATCTCAATGGCGAGATGACTCGCGAAGAGGCGGCGCAGTGGCTGCAGGACTACCGCATGATGCGCGCCGACAAGTCAGTACAGCGCACCGAGTTCTTCGACGCGTACCGCAGCTACGTCATCAACTACAACCACGGCAAGGCACTCGTGGCCGACTACGTCGAGCGAGGCGGGGTGGACCCGGACGAGCGCTGGGCGCGCTTCGAAAAAATGCTGTCCTCGCCGATGCTGCCGAAAGATTTGAGGTGACAATTAAGGTGACAGTCACCCTAATTCACCTTCGCAGCGCCCGGTCGGAATCGGCGCACGACTCGAAATAGGGTGACTGTCACCTTAATTGTCACCTTAATTCTGCTCCGGGTAGAACGCCAGCAGCCCGGACCACGACACGAACGCGTCGGAATCCTGCCGATCGCCGCGTAGCTCGCTGCTCTCGCGGTGCCATTCTTCGAGCTTGTCGCGCAGCGCACGGATTTCCCCGGGCGTGCCGCGGACTGCGACACGCATCACGATCGGCATCTCATCGTCTGCGGGCGGCGCACCGGCCGCCTTGTAGGTGTCAAAGATCTTCACGAGGTCGGATTCGGTGTCGCGCAACAGCGTGCGGATCATGCCGAGCGCGTCGTTTGCGCCCTCCTCGGAGGCAATGAACAGGTCAGGATGAACCTCGAAACGGTCCGCGACGGTGCGGTAGTAGCGTTCGATCGTGCCGCGCTTGGGCCTCTTTTCGACCAGTTCGAGCAGTCCCTCCTCGACGAGGGCATCGACATGACGGTACAGGCGCGGCGCTTTTTCGCCCATGCGGTCGGCCACCTGCTTCGTCGTCGCGGGACCGCAGGCGAAACGCTCGAGCAGCTTGAGCTTGAACGGATCCGTCAGCAGCTTGGCCTGCTCGAGGCGCTTGACGATGAAGGTGCTCAATTACGAAATCCCCTTTTGGTTCAGTAATTTACGATCCAGTTGACTATTCACAAAAACGTGAATAAACTTTATTCACACTATTATAAATATTCACCTGAGTGGAAACAAACGTGACGGTCCTTGATCACCTGCTGTTCGTCGGCCTCGCCGCCGCCTACCCCGTCGCCAGCGTCATCAGCTTCCGGCGCCTGTTACGGCGTATCGCGGCCGGTGAGGTCGTCGCGCCGACCGAGATTTACCGATCGACGGTTCTCGGTCACTGGCTCCTGTTTGCGATCGCCATCGCGCTGTGGCTGTTGAGCGGCCGCCCGTGGCACGCGCTGGGCCTCGGCCTCGACCTCGGCAGCGGCTTCCTGATCGGCCTTGCCCTG